>DATENA010000040.1:0-29199 GCA_035275285.1 Fibrobacteria bacterium
TCAAGGACCCGGGGGTCAAGGACCCGGGGGTCAAGGACCCGGGGGCCAGGGCCCCGGCACGGTCCTCCGCAAGCAGCCCTGCGACGTCAACCGCCTTATCGACAAGAGCCTGCTCCTGGCCCAGACCACCTTCAGCAAGAACGTGGTCCTGGAAAAGGACTATGCCGAAATCCCCTTCGTGGACGTGGACGAAACCCAGATCCAGCAGGTGTTCCTGAACATCCTCGTCAACGCCGGCCAGGCCCTGGGCGAAAAGGGGCGCATCCGCATCCGCACGCGCGCCGAAAACGGCGCAGCCGCGGTCTCCATTTTGGACGACGGCCCCGGCATCGAACCGGAGAACCTGAAGCACATTTTCGAGCCCTTTTTCACCACCAAACCGGTGGGACAGGGCATCGGATTGGGGCTGCACATCTGTTATCAAATCATCCGCGCCCACCAAGGCGACATCCAGGCCCGTTCCGCAAATGGCCGCGGGGCGGAATTCTTGGTAACGTTACCCCTGATGACGGCCAAAAACGCGGCCGGAACCGTAGCGGAAAAAGCCGGCTGAAGCGTATCTCCGCTCAGGCCGGGATCGATAGGACAGCACATGGACGCCCCAAAACCCACCATCCTCATCGTCGACGACGAACCCGCCATCGTCAGCAGCATCATCCGCTCGCTGGAGGACGAGTACGAATGCCTGGGCGCGCCCAACGCCGCCGAGGCCCGCAAGCTCTTCGCCGCCCGCAAGATCACCTGCGTGCTCAGCGATCAGCGCATGCCCGGAGAGCCCGGATCGGAATTCCTGGCCTGGGTCAGGCAAACCCACCCGGACACCATGCGCATCCTCATCACCGGCTTCTCGGACTTCGAATCGGTGGTGGCGGCGGTGAACAAAGGCCAGATCTACCATTTCCTGCACAAGCCCTGGGAACCGATCCAATTGGAAGTGGTGATCCGCCAGGCCGTCCAGGTCCACCGGCTCACCGAAGAGAACCAACGCCTCCAGGCCGAACTCAAGGCCCGCAACCAGGTGCTGGAACGCGAGAACCTCGTCCTCAAAGCGGATACCATCCAGGCCTCCGCGGCCTTCCGCGATCTCATCGGCCTGAGCGCCCCCATGCAGCGCCTCAAGGCCAAGCTCCAGGCCCTATTGCAATCGCAAAGCACCGTGCTCATCACCGGAGAATCCGGGACCGGCAAGGAACTGGTGGCCCGCGCCCTGCACTTCGCGGGCGCGCGCAAGGACAAGGCCTTCGTGGCCCAGAACTGCGCCGCCCTGCCGGACTCGATCCTGGAAAGCGAACTCTTCGGCCACGTGAAGGGCGCCTTCACCCACGCCGTCGAGACCCGCATCGGCATCATCGAAAGCGCCCATGGCGGCACCCTCTTCCTGGACGAAGTGGGCGACATGTCCCTTTCCATGCAGGCCAAGCTCCTGCGCTTCCTCCAGGAAGGCGTCATCACCCAGGTGGGCGGCCGCGCGGAAAAGCGCGTCGACGTCCGCGTCATCGCCGCCACCCACCGGGACCTGGAAGCCATGGTCAAGGACAAGACTTTCCGCGAGGACCTCTATTACCGCCTGGCCGTGGTGCCCCTGCGCACGCCCGCCCTGCGCGAACGCCGGGACGACATCCCCGTGCTCGCCGAACATTTCCTGCGCAAGAAGGCCGCCAAGCTCGGCAAGCAGACGCCCCGCCTGTCCCCGGAAGCGGTGGCCCGCCTATCGGCCCACAACTTTCCCGGCAACGTGCGCGAGCTCGAGAACGCCCTGGAATATTCCCTCAACATGATCGGCGATCGGGACGTGCTGCTTCCCGAAGACCTGCCGGACCGGATCCAGGGCGCTCAGGCCGCCCAAGCCTCCTGGACCACCGGGACCCCCGCCTCCGGACCGGCCAGAGCGGCCGCACCCGGCGAAGGCGAAGGGACGGGCACGGGCGAACAAGGCCTGGCCGGCCTGCCCAAGGACCTGCTCCTGGACGAAGCGGTGATGTCCCTGGAAGTGGAATGGATCAACCGGGCCATGCAGGCCACGGGCGGGAACATTTCCCAGGCGGCCAAGGTGCTGGGCCTGAGCCGCCAGGGGTTGCACAATAAGCTGGCGAAGTACGGGATACGCGGGGAGTAGTTTTTACGCAGCCGGTTCCGGTTACGGACGCGTGCGCAGCCTAACCCGATCCCTTCCGCGCGCCATCCCACCCGGGAGGAGAAGATTATTTAGCGGCGGATTTCGTGGTCGCGCGGACGCGGCTGCGCTTAGGCGAAGCGATTTTGCGGGTTCGTTCGAACTGGAAGTGCAGGCGGTGCCCGGTGGCCTTGGCGATGCGTTCCAAGATGCCCACGGTGGGATTATCCGCCTCGCCGCTTTCGAGCCGCGCGATCACCTGCTGGGACACGCCGAGGCGATCGGCCAGCCGCTTCTGAGTGAGGCCGGCCGTTTCGCGGAGGTCCCGGATCTGAAGCCCGATGGTGAGCCTATCACGGTAGTGTTCATAGGCCTCACGGAAGGTTTTGTGCTTGAGCTTGCCTTCGAGGTAGCCCTTGAAGGTGCTGTTCTTATCATCCTTTTTCATCTTACTCTCCGTGCGTTTCCTGCGTCTTCTTTTGCAAGGTGTGGACCAGGACCACCGTGTCCCCCGCATGGAAAAAGAAAAAGATCCCATACTGGCCCGCCGATACGCACTCAAAGAGCCCGCTGGCTCCTCAAGCTCGTCAGGACCGGCACCCATAGCGATTATTCGACGAATGACGCAAACGGCGCCGCGCATGCCCCGCACCGCCATCAGTGCCGGCCTGGCCATGCCCCCTTCCTTCTCGCTTGAGGCGGTATGCCTTGGTCCCCCCGGAATGGGTCAGGACAATAGGAAATTGGACGGTGTGCGCGGGACACACCGCCCAAGGGGATGGAGTAGGAAGGTTGGCCGGTGAACAGGTTGACCCCGTTCACGACCTTCCCTGGCCCTCCTCCGCCCCCGGACTCGAATAGATTTGAGGAAATGGTCTTGGAGTTTCAGCCATCCCCAAAGACATCACCCGATCCAATTGCCCGTCTTTCTCCGTAACCGCTCTTTTTCGAGCCGTTCCATAGGTTCATCGGGACGTCGGATCAGCTTCACCTTTTCCCACCCGACGGAATCCACAAGCCGGATTTGCTTCAATTCCGCCCTGTTTTTTTCAACCTTTTGGCGGGCTATTTCCTTTGGGTCGATCTCGATTTTTGCGGCCGACGTATCCTTGACTGCCGCGGTAAGCGACGCCGCGCCCCCCAATATCAATCCCCATATGACAAGTCCTGCTCTTCGCATCCTTTGCCCCCTTAACAGGATGTTGAAGCCAAGTTCGGTTCCATGAAATGGAAAGATAAGAACGCCTTTTTTCGTGATTGATTTTTTTTAGGGTGGAATTGCGCCCTTTTGGGCGCACTGTCACAATACCTGCGGATGCAGTTGGTCAATCGATCCGGAGTCTGTTACTTTTTCCGACCATGACAAGTGTTCAGCCCGATATTTTTCAATACCTGGATTATCGCGCATACCTGAATGACCTCATCGCATACGAGTGCTCTAAAGGCGAGCGTATTTCCATACGCGCATTGTCCGCCCGCATTCTGCCGTCACTTTCTGCTTCGGGCCTGCTCTCCGGGGTTCTCAAAGGCAAGAAAAACCTGGGTCCGAATCTGCGGGCGAAGTTCGCCAAAGCCTTCCAGCTCAAGACACGGGAATCGCGGTTTTTCGAATTGCTGGTGCAATTCAATCAGGCCGAAAGTCTGCAGGAAAAAAACCAACTCTTCGCCCAACTTTCCCGCTTTCGGCAATCCCGGGCCAAAGTCATTCTCGAAGGACAGTACCTCTTTTTCAGCCGCTGGTACTTTCCGGTGGTTTGGAATTATTTCGGCATCAATCAGAAACAAAAAAATCCGGCGGAAATCGCCGCGGCCCTTTTCCCTCCCCTAACTCCGGCCCAAGTGGAAGAAGCGATTCGACTGCTGTTGGATTTAAAGCTGATCAAGAAACTGGCGAACGGGTATTCCGTAACCGAGAATCACATGGCTACCGAAACTGAATTCAGGGGCCTGGTTGCCGCCCAATACAGCGAACAATTTCTTAAATTAGCCTCGGAGTCGCTGTATCATGTGCCACCAAAATCCCGTCAATTCACCACCATGATTTTCTCATCCTCACGCGCCACCGTGGACATTATCAAGGAAAAGATGGCTCTCTTCCAGGAAGAAATCCAGGAAGTCCTGGACAAGGACCCGGGGTCGGAATGCATCCATACCTTTGGAATGCATCTCTACCCGAATACCCGCTCACCCGAATGACTTTTGGAAATGAATTATGCCTCTGGACCCTTGCCTCAATCGAGGCCGTCAGTATGAAACCCGTGAATTGCCCGACTCACTGAAGTATCGATAAAGTCCTCGATTCATCCTTTATCCGAAAATGCAAAAATTGACAAACGTCTTGAGATCAAAGCGAATTTCTGTGATGATACGCTTAGTTTTCATCCTGGCCCTATTGCACTTTGCTTGTATGGTCAGTCAAGACAGGGGCAGGAACTCCGCCAGTACCAGCGTTACTACTGGTAATCCCACAGGCATCAAGTTGATATTCCAAAAAGATTCGCTTCCGACGCCGATTTTCGGAACCGTTGACGTTTTCGCCACTACCCAGATTCCGGTTCCAAGTTATCAACCATTGCCTCTATTGCGAATTCATGTTTCTGGAGCAACCGAACTCTTTCTTGATTCCGCGGATTTCATAACCATCCCCGACTCCACGTGGCCGAAGGCTTTGGTTGGAAATGATTCGACACTTCACTTCAATATTGTGGTCACATGCGATAAAGGCGGGGCAATTATCAGGGATTTCCGATACCAGAAATTCGATGGCAGCACGCTAGCTTCGAAATTAAGGGACCCAATCTATGAAAATGAATCGCTGCTGGAATTTGTGGATTTAGTTCCCCTTGTTGAAATCAAGTGCCATATCGATACGCAAACTATAAACCCCTATAAAACGCATTATTTGTTTCAGAGGGGAACCGGTTTTTTCGCAGTGGGAAAAAATGGGTTCTTCTACTTTCCATCTTTGCCAATGGGTTCTTATAATCTTTCCAAGATTTCTTTTCCCGATGGTGCGCATGGACCAGGATCTAGTAACGATTATTTATTTATTTTAGGATATGCTCCTCCAGCAAGCCCGGGGATATTGAATGAATTGTCATTTGTTGGAGTAACAGATTCGGTATCGCTTTCAGATTCCCTGAAAGCGATGTTAAAACCCTAGACGACTATCAATTTTTACAGGTAACTCAACTAAATCTTAGTTCGCATGGTCTTTGACCCATGCCCACGCAATTGCGTAGTAGAAAAAGTTCGTGCGCGATCCACTCGCGGGTATCCGGTTAATGAACGGATCCACGTCAATGTAATACGAACTTCCCGCAGTCAGGCTCCCGGCATCGACATCGACCACTTCGATGTTGCTATTCCAACTATAAGAGCCCTGAGTGGTACCATTGACCTGCACGGTCAAATCCATGTCGCTCAATGCGTTTGTGCCGCCTCCCACGATGGGATTGCTGTCCCAAGTCAGCACCACACGCAAATGCTTTCCGGACGGCTTGGGATTGGGGACCAGGTAGTTGAAGCGCTTGTTGGCGGCGGAGAAATCGGAAGCATAAATGGAGTTGGCGGTCATGCCCTTCTCCGTCGCTGTGTTGCCTGGGGAAACCGAAGTGTGGTTTTGGGCGAAGGACACGGCGTCCGATCCCGAGACCACGCCCGATCCATCGCGCCCATCCGTCGAGTCGCTCCAATACCCACCGTCCACGTTCTGTGCCGTCAGGATCATGGTCGCTCGCACTTTTTCGGGCCAACCGTTCAATCGTCCGTCGGCGGCAATGATATCCGCTGCAATTCCGTTTCCAATGGACGCGCTGAGACTGGTTCCGCATCCGACGGTTCCCGATCCCCCTAAGCAGGTCGTCGCGAAGTCCGATCCCGAGGAGGGAATTCCAGGCACCACCAAATGGGGCATCTCCCGATCACGGGCGCAATTGGCACCGTTCCCCGCAATGCAGCTTCCGTATACGGGAGGAGGATTCTTGGTTTGCGTGCAATTCGCAAGTTCATAAGTATTGTTGCTGGTATGACGGACGTTGCCCACACTGATCGCGTTGTAACATTGCCAATTGGTCTCATACTGGTAACCCCAATTGGAAGCCGGGTTCACGAAAACGGGATATGGATAACGGTACGCGAAATCATCCATGACCAGGAATTCCGCATACGTGCTATGGAAGGCCACGGTTTCGCCACGCGACCTGCTCAAGCTTACGGTTTGGATCGCATTGTCTATTATGTAATTCACATCTGAAGAGCCGTCGAAGGTCAGGCTTTTGCGATGATAGAAGATCGCCGAAGGAGCCGTCGAGACCAGAGTCCTGAACATGGCATGCGTATGGCGGATATCGTCCTGATCGCTCGTGGTGGAGGCGTCCCAGGTTGCGGAGATCCCGAGACAGCTTAGGAAGGATGACGTCAGACCCCATTCGAAGGTGGCCGCGTGAACGCCGGAACCGGCACCAGAGGGAACCGAACCGGGATTGTATGCGGACGCGGACAAGGTCGCCAATTCCACACTGGCGCCCACCTCTTCCCGGAATTCCTCCATCCCTCCTACATCCTCATCGGATTTCATCGCTTCCAACTGGGTCCTGCCGACTAGGCAAACCGCCTTGCCGGTGCCATCGACCTCCATGGATTGCATTCCGTATCGGGCGGCAAGCTTTTCCAAGCTGACCACCGGAGCCAGCTCTGCAGCCGCTTTGCTGCTGGCCCGCAATTGCTCCGGGGAATAGCGCGTCTTATCCGGGTAGGATATAGGCGGATATTTCGCATGCAATACGATCCTAACCTTGTCGGAGGAGCCCATCCTCTCCACCTTGGCCTTCAATCCAGCGCTTAGAGATCCCAGTTGGCTTCGGCTGGCCTGAGCCTCCTGGCTCTCCAGGCTCAAAAGGTCTTGTTTGGAAAAGAGTACGCCACTTTTTTTCAGAACCACTTTCCCCGTCGCAGGATCCAGCGCCTTTTCCATTTTAAGGACCGCTCCGGGAAGTGCAACGGGGAATTCCATGTAACGCATGGAGACGGCTGATTCCCGTCCCGATGCAAGCCAAACCGATATCGCACAAATCGCGTGCGCCTTAAAAATGGTATTCATGTTATTCCCCTTCTTTTTCTCTTTTACTGATTGAATCGGATGGCGGAGAGGCGAGCCTGAACGCCGAAACCTCACCATCAATAGCCCCGACAATTCAGATTGTCCCATTTGTATCGTTAATGACTCTAGGACGGAAAATGACCGGTAAGCACCGCATGGCTGTGATTCTATCGGGTGGAGAATGGGGTACTGGTAAGCGGAAATGGGTCTTGGAACTCTGAAGCTGTTGAGATACTGGAATGGTTCAGAAAAAGCCACAAAAACGTGCGAGAGTTCCTCTAATAGCGAGGCTAAAAAAAGAAACATCCCCGAAAACGATACGCACAAAGTGTGCGCATTTTCTCGAAGAAAAAGGAAAAAGGAAGGTATCAGGGCCTCAATGGCCCACGATTAATTCTCTTTAAGAGACTGAGGAGTGGGGACTCTTATTTGGACATCTCCAACCGCCAACGGGTTGTTTGTTCCAGAAGTGAGGGCTGCGCTCAACGAATAAATAGCCAGAGAGTCTCCAATAGTGGTACTGGCATTGCCCTTCATCGGAATGGAGAGCAAAAAGCTTTCATAGCTTCCTTTGGGAACGGAAGGGAACACGAATTCGCCCGCCGTTCCTTTCGCAACAAGACCCGTTCCGTACATGAAGAGAAAGTGATTTTTATAGGGGCTAATGGTGGCGGTATCGATGCCGCACTTCAGTTCCACGAGAGGAGACAAGGTACCTTTCAAAGTCGCGGTGTTTTCCTGCCTCACGGCGTTGGCATCTTCTGCCCGGAGCAGGAAATCTTTTTCCGTCTTGCGGAAAGAGAAACCTTTAAGGACCGCCCCCTTCGTCTCCCCCATCACCACCACGTTGAACCGATACAACCCGTTCTCCACCGAACCCTTCGGCCACAACGTATCCGCCAAAGCCGCGAACGCGCTGGCCTTCAATACCGCATGGCTCATACCCGCCACCGGCACGCTGATCAAAGGCGCGGGGGAGAATCCCGGCACCGGGATCTGCGTCGACGCATACACCGTCATCGTCCCCGTGATAGGCTCCGAACCCGAATCGTTCCGGAAGGCCACTTCGATCTCGGTGGGATTGCCCGTGCCCACGCTGGTGCCGGCCGTCTGCGTCTCGCATCGGACGAACAGGAAGAGGGCGGTGAGACCGCACAGGGCGGTCTTCCAGGTCAAGGGCGACTGATTGGGTTCACTACGATTTGAATTCATGGAGGCATTTTCGTGTTTGGGTAGAGCTGCATGCTCAAAGTGCAGATGCGATCGGTTTCCCGCTCGCGATCGATGATCTCTTTAAGCTCCTCCTGGAATGATACTATACGTTCCTTGATGGCTTCAAACCCTCGCTCCGAAGTTGAAAATACCAAGGTATTGTACTGCCGGTACTCCGGAGCCACGGTGTCCAGCATGTTCGCGGCCATTTGTATGAATTGGAGGTTATAATGCTTCGCCAGGAAACCTTTGAATTCGGGCTCGGTGGCGATATGTTTGTCGGTGACGGCATAGCCGTTGGCCATTTTTTTGATGAGTTTCAGGCTCATCAGCAATTGGATGGCCTCCTCGACCTGGTTGGCGGTGACGGCGGGGTGGATCCGCTTGGCGATCTCGACCGGATTGCTCTGCGTTTGATTGAGTTCGAAATAGTTCCAGATAACCGGGTAATACCAATTGGAAAAGAACTTGTATTGGCTTTCGCTCAGGATTTTGGCGCGAGAACCCCGGAATTGGGACAGTTGCAAAAAGTAATGGTTCTTTTCCTCCATGTCCTTGGCCTGGTTGAATTGGACCAGGAACTCGAAGTATTGGGCTTCCCGCTCTTTCAGGGCCATGGCCCGGACGAATTTGGGCCGTAAGGTGGAACTCATGTTCCGCTTGCCCTTAAGGATGGCGTACAGTAATCCGGAGGTGAAAAGCGTCGGGCTTATTTTTCCCGAGAAGGTGCGCAAGGAAAAAGTTCGGCTAAGCGTCTTTTCGTACCTGCAGAAATCCTTGATGAATTCCCGGTAGTTCAGAAAAAGGAAAATATTCGGCCGCTCTTTGTCCATTCCAATGAAAATGATAGCCATATTTCGGGGATTCCCACGGTCGGGGGATTTTTTCCGGAATCCTAAAACACGCACATTTTGTACGGAAATTCTTGAGAAATACGTGAAAAAACGGGTTTTTTACCCTAGTTCCCCAAGCTACTATTGTGCGTACTCCGGGCCTGGAGCAGGACGCCGGATACCTCTGCAGGAGGCACGCCATTCGTACCGAACTTCATTCCCAACGGAAAATCAACCAAGGCGATCCGGCCGCCCTGTCCACCGGTTTCCGGGCATCCTTGATGGAAAATCCCTTCTCGGGCAAATCCGCCGGCCGTTCCGAAATCATCCTGGTGGTGGACGATGATGAAGCCGTCCGCGAATTGATGGCCGTGGTGCTGGAGGCCGATGGTTTCACCGTGCTGCGCGCCGGCCATAGCCAGGAGGCCTTGTTCCGGAGCGGAGAGTTCGCCGGGACCATCCATTTGCTGCTGACGGACTTCTGCATGAGGCCTCATGAGAACGGCCTGGAGCTCGCCAAACTGGTGCGGGCTTCCCGTCCCGATATCAAGGTGGTGTTCGCCTCGGGATTCGTGGAACAGGACGTGCTCCGGGAGGAGATCGCGTCGACCCCGGCGAGCTTCCTGCCCAAGCCCTTTTCCCCGGCCGGCCTCCTGGCCTGCGTGCGCAAGGCCCTGGGAATCCCGGCCTAGACTCATCAGGCCCCTGTCCACCAACTGGACACCGTCCACGCCGTGGACGGCTCACGGGCCCCTGGAAACCGCGGATTCCTTGGATTTTGCCGGCTCTTTTCCCGGCGGGAACCTGGCTTGTCCCTTGCTTTTCCAATAGGGTATGAAAACCCTGCCCGCCTTGGCCCTGATCGCCTGCCTCGGATTCACCGGATGTTACACCCAGTTCTATACCCAAGGGTACGCCGCCCGCGCGGTGGACGAACCCCGGGAATACGCGCGATCCCCGCGCGCCCAGGGGGATACGGCCTTGCCGGACGATTCCGCCGCGCAGGCCGCGGGCCCGGACGGCGCGAACCGCCCCGGCACCGTCATCGTGAACAACAATTATTACCGGCAAAGCCCGTATTACCGCGGTTACCTGGTGGACCAATGGGAATATCCCTACGTCTCCTTCGGATTCTATTCCTCCCGCTACCGGGACTATTACGGCGCCTATTGGTGGAACGATCCCTGGTACCGCGACGGGTATTATCGCCGCGGCGGCCACGGGCGGGACTATCATGGATCCCATCCTTCCGGCGGGGGCGGGAGCCCCGGTCCGTACCAATCGGACAAGCGCATCTTCTCCATCGCGCCGGACCGCTCGCCCAAAGGCCGCCGCAGCGAGCCCGCTCCGGCCGCTCCGAAATATTCGAGCGAGAGCGGATCGGACTCCGGATCCACCGCCTCCGGCTCCCGGGACCAGGACGATCATCCCAAGGTGAACAAAGGGAGGCGCCGTTGATCCGGAACGCGGTATTTCCATCGGCCCTGGCGGCGGCGTTCGCAACCCTGGCGGCCTTGGCGCCCGCATCCCGGGCCCAGGATTCCAAACCCACGCCCTTCGACCTGGGACGCGCCCAGGACATCGCCGCCAGGCCCATGGCCCTGGGGGGAAGCTATACCGCCGTGGCCTCGGACGCTTCGGCCCTGTATTACAATCCCGCGGGCCTGAGCGCGGTCAAAAAGCATGAGCTTTCCCTTTCGCTGGAACGCACCGTGCTGCTCGGGATCGATCAGGCGGCCGGGTACGCCTCCCGCAGGCAGACCCAGGAGGATTTGCGCATCCAGTCCCTGGCCTGGCTCCTGCCCGTCCCCACCGTGCGGGGCGGGCTCACCTTCGCCTTCGGCTATTACCGGCCGCGCACCTTTTCGGAACTGATCTCCTATGAGGACGGGCTGTCCGCGGCCCGGGGAACCTATGCCTACCAGGCGGACGGGGCCCTGGACAATTACCGGGTGGGCATGGGGGTGGACATCGCTCCGGACCTGAGCTTCGGCCTGGCCCTTGGCTACGTGGCCGGGAGCGAGGAGATCCGCGTGTTCGACAGCACCCAGGCGGGTTATCTCCGCAACTACAACGGCTTCAACCTGGAACCGTCCCTGATGTTCAAGATCTCGCCGCGCCTGCGGGCGGGCGTCTCCCTGGTCCTGTGGGAGAAGTTCTGGAACCTGGAAGAGGTGTACGAGGAGCAGGGCGTGGGGAATTCGGAGGAGAACTACCAGGTGCGCAACCCCTTCCAGGTCAAAACCGGCCTCGCCTACCAGGGGAACACCTTCCTGATCGCCGCAGATGCGCGCCTCAATAGCTGGAGCCAGTACCGGTTCGGGACCTCGGACGCGTCCACCCTGGAGAAGACCGGCTATAAGGACGAATGGATCCTGTCCCTGGGCGCGGAGAAGTTCCTGCCGGTGGCCAATGCCATGTTGCGGGCGGGCTATACCATGAACACGCTCCCGGAAACCGCGTTCGATCCCACCTACAACCTGCATCGTTTCAGCGCGGGAGCGGGGTTCCTGTTCAGCGGCGCCCTGGCGATGGACGTGGCCTATTCCTATTCCTTCTGGGGCATGGGCGGGGACGGCCTCAACCTGGACAACCGCGAACATCGCGCCCTGCTGACCCTGGCCTATCGTTATTGACGAGGGTAGGGGCGCCCGGGTTAGCTACATTGGCAGGGTACATGTCCCTCCGCCGCCGGGTTTCCGTTTTCCTGTCCGCTTCGGCCGCCGCCTATGCCGCCTTGCCCGCCCTAACCGCTCCCGCGGTCCGCGCCGCCGCGGCCCCCGCCTCCCCCGCGGCCTATAGCCTGGAAAAGTCCCCGCCGGATACCGGTGCGGCGGCCTTCGACTCCTCCCTGCTCGATCCATTGCCGGCCTATGTCCAGGTGCGCGCGGCCGGGTTCTCCGGTTGGGCCGATACGGGGATGTACATCGGCACCCAGATGGGGCGCTTTCCCCAGGCGCATCACGTGGCCGCTCCCGGCGCGGACCGCCGCCAACTCACCTTCTTTCCGGAACGGGCCGCCGGCTTCTATTTCAATCCCCGGCCGGAACGCGCGAATTTCCTGTACACGCAGGACCAGGGCGGCAACGAGGAGTTCCGGCTCCGGCTCCGGGATCTGCGCACCGGCGCCGATCAGGTGCTGGGCGCGCCTCCGGGCCGCGTGGAAGGGGTGATCTGGAACGATTCGGGAACGGCCTTCGCCTATTCGCATACCCCGCCCGGCACCGATCGCTGGGACCTGCGCCTGGGCCGCGCCGACGGCCGGGACACCTTGCTCCTCAGCCGCCCCGGCACCTGGGGGCCCATGGATTTGCGGCCGGACGGCAAGCGCCTGCTGGTCCAGAAATACGTATCCGCCTCGGAGGCGGAGCTTTTCATCCTGGACCTGACCGATGGGGCGTTGACGCCGTTGCTGCCCGGGGAGAAGCCCGCTTATGCCGATCATGCCCATTGGGTGCGGATGCCGACCTGGGCCCGCCAAAAGGCGGGGGCCCGCCAAGAAGCGGGGGCCCGCCAAGAAGCGGGGGGCCACCAAGAAGCGGGGGGCCACCAAGAAGCGGAGGGTCGTCAAAAGCCGGGGGACCGTGCCGCGGCGGAGGATACTTCCTGGGCGGTGGCGTTCACTTCGGACCGGGACGGGGAGTTCTTCCGCCTGTACTTGCTGCGACCGGAAACGGGGCGTGCGGAAGGCATCCCTCCGGACAAAGCCCCCGCCGGCGCCCGGCCGCTGGCCTGGTCCGAGCCGGCGGCATGGGACGTGGAATGGGTGAGCCCGGCCCCGGACCGGCGCACCCTGATCTATTCCCTGAACGAGGAGGGTTATAGCCGGCTGTACCTGGCGGCCCCGGACCGGAAACGGGCCCGCGCCCTGGCGAACATCCCCCAGGGGGTCATCCATGAAGTGGCGTTCCGTCCGGGACGCCATCCCGGGGGGTCCGCCTCCGGGACGGCGGGGGCGCGGGAGTTCGCCTTCACCCTGTACACCGCCACCCAACCGGGGGATGCCTACGGCTATGACATCGCCCGGGCGAAAACGACGCGATGGACGTTCAGCGAAACCGGCGGGCTGCCCGCCTCGGCCTTCCGCGCGCCGAAACTCGTGCGTTACCCCACCTTCGATTCGCTTCCCGGAGGCGCGCGCCGGACCATCCCGGCCTGGCTGTACCTGCCCGATCCCGGGGCCTTTCCGGGTCCGCGCCCCGCCCTGATCCTGGTCCACGGCGGACCGGAGCAGCAGGCGCGTCCGGGGTTCGACCCCTTTCTGCAATACCTGGCGGGCCGGCTGGGGATGGCCGTGGTGCAGCCCAACGTGCGCGGATCCAGCGGGTACGGCCGCGCCTGGCAGCAGGCCGACGACGGCTATCTGCGCATGCGCAGCGTGCGGGACCTGGGCGCGCTGATCGAATGGATCCGGGCCGGCAAGGCCGATGCGGCCGGCGCCGGGAACGGGTTGGACCCGGCCCGGCTGGCGGTTGCCGGAAGGTCCTACGGGGGCTTCATGTCCCTGAGCGCCCTGATCGAATACGGGCCGCTGCTGCGCGCGGGCATCAGCACGGTGGGGATCTCCCATTTCCCCACCTTCCTGGCCAAGACCAGCGGTTACCGGCGGGACCTGCGCCGGGCGGAATACGGGGATGAGCGGGACCCCCGCATGGCGGCTTTCCTGGACAGCATCTCTCCCCTGACCCGGAGGGATCGCATCGCCACTCCGCTCCTGCTTTGCCATGGCCGGAACGATCCCCGCGTGCCGTACGGGGAATCGGAACGGATTTTCTCGGCCTTGAAAGGCCGCAAGGTCCCGGTCTGGTTCCTGACGTTCTACGACGAGGGCCATGGCGTCAAGGACCAGGAGAACCAACTCGTCCAATGGCGGGCCACGGCGGAGTTCCTCGCGCGGCGATTGGGAGCGCCGGGCCGGTAATCGCCCGCTTTTATGGCCTCGCGCGCAAGGAAACCGCACGCCGGCGCGGCGGACGTCGCCCTGCAAAAGATGGCGAAAATGCTATCTTTACCGCCGATCCGGCCGCGTCGGCGCGGGCCGGCGCTCCCGGCCTGTTTTCGCCGGGAGCGGTTCTCGCCGGGAGCGGAAAAGCGGAAAGGTTCTCTGGATGCATGCATTGAAGAAATACATGGGTTCCTCCATCGGGAGGAAACAGATGATGGGAGCCACGGGCATCGTCCTGTACGGCTATCTCCTCGTCCACCTGGTCGGCAATGTCGGAATGCTGTTCGGCGCGGAGCGCTACAACAAGTACGGCTACCTGCTCCTGCACGAAATGGCCGAGATCATCGTCCCCATCGAAATCGGCCTCATCGCCGCCATCCTGGTCCACATCCGCCTGGCCATCGGCCTGACCCTGGAGAACCGGGCCGCCCGCCCGGTGGCCTACGCGGTCAAGAAGTCCTCCAGGCAGACCCTGCACTCCGCGTCCATGATGATGACCGGCAGCGCCATCCTCCTCTTCGTGTTCATCCACGTCGCCAATTTCCGCTACGGCGGGGCCGGCATGGGCGGCATGGCCACGGTGACCTACGATGGCGTCGTCATGAAGGATCTCTACGGCACCATGATGCGCGCCTTTTCCATGTGGTGGTACACCGCCGGTTACGTGCTCGCCATGATCCTCATCTTCTCCCACCTGTCGCACGGCGTGCAGAGCAGCATGCAGAGCCTGGGGTTCAACCATCCCAAGTATACGCCCTTCGTCCATTTCGCCGGGCGCGCCTACGCCGTCCTCATCAGCGGGAGCTTCGGCCTATTGGCCGTCTGGGCCTATTTCCAACACGGAGGAACGCCGTAAATGATCCTCGACCCCAAAGTGCCGCCGGGCCCCATCGAGAAGAAATGGGAAGACTACAAGTTCCACATGAAGCTGGTGAACCCGGCCAACAAGCGGAAGTACAAGATCATCGTCGTGGGCACCGGCCTGGCCGGCAGCTCCGCCTCCGCGTCCCTGGCCGAGCTCGGGTACAACGTGCACACCTTCACCTGGCAGGACAGCCCGCGCCGCGCCCATAGCATCGCGGCCCAGGGCGGCATCAACGCCGCCAAGAACTACACCAACGACGGGGACAGCGTGCAGCGCCTGTTCTACGATACCGTCAAGGGCGGGGACTTCCGCGCCCGCGAAGCCAACGTCTACCGCCTGGCCCAGGTCTCGGTGAACATCATCGATCAATGCGTGGCGCTGGGCGTGCCCTTCGCGCGCGACTACGGCGGGCTTCTGGAGAACCGCTCTTTCGGCGGCACCCAGGTTTCGCGCACCTTCTACGCCCGCGGCCAGACGGGCCAGCAATTGCTGCTGGGCGCCTACCAGACCATGATGCGCCAGGTGGGGACGGGCAACGTCAAGCTCCACACCCGCAAGGAGTTCCTGGACCTGGTCCTCATCGACGGCAAGGCGCGCGGCATCATCGTGCGCAACCTGGTGACCGGGCAACTGGAGCGCCACGAGGCGGACGCGGTGGTGATGGCCACCGGCGGCTACGGGCGCGTGTTCTACCTGTCGACCAACGCCATGGGCAGCAACGTGACGGCCACCTGGCGCGCGCACAAGCGCGGGGCCTATTTCGCCAACCCCTGCTTCACCCAGATCCATCCCACCTGCATCCCCGTCACCGGCAGCCACCAGAGCAAGCTGACCCTGATGTCCGAGAGCCTGCGCAACGACGGGCGCGTCTGGGTGCCCAAGCAGGCCGGGGACAAGCGCCCCCCGGAGACCATCCCCGAGGCCGAGCGGTATTACTTCCTGGAAGAGCGCTATCCCAGCTTCGGCAACCTGGTGCCCCGCGACGTGGCCTCGCGCAACGCGAAGGACGTGTGCGACAAGGGCATGGGCGTGGGCGCCTCGGGCCTGGCCGTGTACCTCGATTTCAAGGACGCCATCCAACGCGTGGGCGAACCCAAGATCAAGGAGAAGTACGGCAACCTGTTCGACATGTATTTCCGCATCACGGACGAGAACCCGTACAAGACCCCGATGCGCATCTACCCCGCGGTCCATTACACCATGGGCGGCCTGTGGGTGGACTACAACCTCATGAGCAACGTCCCCGGCCTGCACGTGCTGGGCGAAGCCAACTTCTCCGACCACGGGGCCAACCGCCTGGGCGCCAGCGCGCTCATGCAAGGCCTGGCGGACGGGTACTTCATCATCCCGCAGACCATCGGCAATTACCTGGCGGGGACCAACCTCCCCAAGGTGTCCACGGACCACGCGGCCTTCAAGGACGCGGAGGCGGCCCAGCGCGGGCTGATCAACAAGCTGCTGGCGGTCAAGGGCAAGCGCCCGGCCATGGAATTCCACCGGGAGCTGGGCAAGATCATGTGGGACAAGTGCGGCATGGCGCGCACGGACAAAAGCCTCCGGGAGGCCCTGGAGGCCATCCCCAAGCTGCGCGCGGAGTTCTGGAAGGACGTGAACGTGCTCGGCGGCGCCGGAGACATCAACCAGAACCTGGAAGAGGCCGGCCGCATCGCGGACTTCCTGGAGTTCGGCGAACTGCTGGTCTACGATGCCTGGCAGCGCAAGGAATCCTGCGGCGGGCATTTCCGCGAGGAGTCCGCCACCCCGGACGGGGAGGCCCAGCGGGACGACGGGAATTTCTGCTACGTAGCCGCGTGGGAATGGAAGGGCGAAGGCAAGACGCCGGAGCTTCACAAGGAGATCCTGACTTTCGAGAATGTGCATTTGACTCAGAGGAGTTACAAGTGAGGATACGGAGGGAATCGACGAAGCGACTTGAAATGGCGGCTCCTGTGGCGTCAATCAGCCGGGGGTCGGGGGTCGGGAGTCGGGGGTTAAGAAAAAACGGGCGAAAAAACCGTGCCGTGGCATGCCTCGGCGATCTTCGGTTTTTGCTCCCGACTCCAGACCCCCGACTCCCGACGGACCGCACCCACGATCCTATACAGCTTCACCTTACCTCCACAATCGGAGCGAACTCATGAACTTCACCCTTCGAGTCTGGAGACAAAAGAACCCCGCGGACGCGGGCGGCTTCAAGGAATACAAGGCCGCCGACATCCTGGCCGACATGTCTTTCCTGGAAATGCTGGACGAGGTCAACAACGACCTGGTGACGAAGAACGAGGAGCCGATCGCCTTCGAAAGCGATTGCCGCGAAGGCATCTGCGGCACCTGCTGCCAGATGATCGACGGCGAGGCCCATGGACCGGAGACGGCCACCACGGTGTGCCAGCTCTTCATGCGCAGCTTCAAGGACGGCGACACCATCGTGATCGAGCCCTGGCGCGCCAAGGCCTTCCCCATCATGAGGGACCTGATCGTGGACCGCTCCGCGTTCGACGGCATCATCGCGGCCGGCGGGTTCGTGACGGCGAACGTGGGCGGGGCCCAAGACGCCAACAACATCCTCATCCCCAAGCCGGACGCGGACACCGCCATGGACGCGGCCCAATGCATCGGCTGCGGCGCCTGCGTGGCCGCCTGCCCCAACGCCTCGGCCATGCTCTTCGTGGCCGCCAAGGTTTCGCACCTGGCCCATCTGCCCCAGGGCAAGCCGGAAAAGGCCAAGCGCGCCCTGGCCATGGTCTCCAAAATGGACGGATCGGGCTTCGGCAACTGCCGTAACCACTATGAATGCGAGGCGGCCTGCCCCAAGGAAATCTCCGTGGAGCACATCGCCAAGATGAACCGCGAATACGGAACCGCGGCTTTGTTCAGCGGACAGAATCCCCCGGCATAACCGGCGCCCCGGCGCCTCGCCGGCCATAACCGGGTAATTCCGGTGCCTCTTTTCGCAAAGGCCGCCCCCAGGGGCGGCCTTTCGCGTTTTCCGCCCGGGAGATGCCGGATTCGGCGCAAAAATTATCACAAATACATATGAGGGCCCGTCCAGTATTCATTAGATTTTCGGGGTCGAGATCGGAAACGGGATGACGTTCTCCACAACCATTCACCATGAGGATGCGATGTTGGAAACCCTCATTGACGGCCAGACCCGGCTGCTGGAAATGGTCGCTTTCTGCGAACCCTTGAAGGACGTCCTTACCGCATGCCTGCGCTTCTGCGAGTCCCATTCGGACGAAATGCTCACCTCCGTCCTGCTGCTCGACCGGGACGGCAAGCACCTCCGGCACGGGGCGGCCCCCAGCCTGCCCCCCGAGTTCATGCGGCTCGTCGACGGCAGGGCCATCGGGCCGCGCGCGGGATCCTGCGGCACCGCGGCCTTCCTCTGCGAACCGGTGATCGTCGAAGACATCGCCACCGATCCCCTTTGGGCGGAATACCGGGACTTCACGCTTCCGTTCGGGCTGCGCGCCTGCTGGTCCACCCCCATCTTCGACTCCGAGCGCCGCGTGCTGGGGACCTTCGCCATCTATTACCGCAAGCCCGGCCTCCCGAAGGAAGAGCATCTCCGGCTGATCCGCATGGTCACCCACATCGCCGGGATCGCCATTCTCGCCAATCGTTACGAGAGGGAGCGGCGGGAGGTGTTCGAGCGCATTTCGGACGCGTTCGTGGCCTTGGACGCCCGCTGGCATTACACTTACGTGAACCCGCAGGCCGGCAGGATGTTCGGACGGGCCCCGGAAAGCCTCATCGGCAAACATATCTGGACGGAGTTCCCGGAAGGCGTGGGGCAGCCTTTCCATCTGGCCTATGAGCGGGCCATGCGGGAGCAGCGGGCCATCTTCCTGGAAGAGTACCACCCTTCCTGCGGCAAATGGTTCGAGGGCCGCATCTATCCCTCGCCGGACGGCCTGACCATCTATTTCCACGACGTCACCGAGCGGAAGGGGACCGAAGAAAGGGCGCGGCAGAACGAGAAGATGAACGCCATCGGCCAGTTGGCGGGCGGCGTCGCCCATGATTTCAACAACCAATTGAGCATCATCCAGGGCTACGCAGGCCTGCTCCAGAACCGGATCGCGGACCCGGAGCTCAAGCGGTTCGCCACGGCCGTGTTCCGCGCGGCCGACCGTGCCGGGGACCTGACGCGGAGCCTGCTCGCCTTTTCGCGGCAGGGCCATTTCGAAACCGTGCCCATCGACATCCACGATCTGATCCTGGAAATCACCGATCTCCTGGGGCATAGCATCGATCGGCGGATCGAGATCCGGAAGGCCCTGCATGCGACCCGCGCGGTGATAGCGGGCGATCCGTCCTCCTTGCAGAACGCGCTGCTCAACCTGGCGCTGAACGCGCGCGACGCGATGCCTTCCGGCGGGACCCTGAAGTTCGCCACCGAGGTCGCGGATATCCCCGCTCCGGAAACGTCCGCGGACCTGGTCCCGGGCGCATGCCTCCGCATTTCCGTCTCGGACACGGGGACGGGCATGACCGAAGCGGTGAAGAAACGCATCTTCGAGCCCTTCTTCACCACCAAGCCGGCCGGCAAGGGCACGGGCATGGGGCTGGCCTCGGTATTCGGGACCATGAAGAACCACCGGGGCCGGATTTCGGTGGACTCGGCGCCGGGACGCGGCACCACCTTCCATCTTTACCTGCCGTTGGCGGAGCACGCCGCGGGGCGGGGAATCGGCTCCGCCCCCGGTTCCCCGCGGACCCGATCCCTGACGCTGTTGATCGTGGACGACGAACCCCCCATCCAGGACATGGTCGCCGACATGCTCCGGTCCGAAAACCATGAGATCCTGGGCGCCTCCGGGGGCCGGGAGGCGTTGGAGATTTATCGGGAACGGTGGCGCGACATCGATCTGATCCTGCTGGACATGGTGATGTCCGACATGGACGGGTACCAGACCTTCCAGGAATTGCGCCGCATCCATCCGGCCGCGAGGGTGATCCTCTCTTCCGGATTCAGCCCGGAGGGGAAGATCCAGGCCTTGCTGGACCAGGGGGCGAAGGGGCTGCTCCAGAAGCCCTACGGCAAGGAGCAGTTGGAGGCCGCGATAGCGGCCGCCCTGGCCTGATCGGAAGCCCGCCGATCAGGGGGCTTTCTTGTCCATGATGACCAGGTCCACGCGCCGGTTCTTCTGGCGGCCTTCCTTGGTGGCGTTGTCCGCGATGGGCTTGCTGAACCCGAAGCCCATGGACGTGAGGCGCGTGGCGGCGATGCCGCCGGGGCTGATCAGGAAGTCCATCACGTTGCCGGCGCGCTTTTCCGAGAGCTTCTGGTTGTACTCTTCGCCGCCCACGTTGTCCGTATGCCCTTCGACCTGCACGTTGGCGTCCTTGTAGATGGTGAGGATGCCCGCGATCTTGGCCAGGTTGGTCTTCAGATCCTGCGTCAGGGTGGCCTTGCCCACGTCGAAGAGGATGTCCGACATGGAGATGATGGTGCCGCGGGCGTCCTTGGAGACCTGGATCAGGGCGCTGTTCAGTTCGCTGAAGCGCTTCTCCGCGTCGTCCCGCATGGCGGCGGCCTTGCGCTTCTGCTCTTCCAGGTCGGCCTTGAGGCTGGAGACGTTGCCGCGTTCCAGCTTGAAGATCTCGTCCTGGGTGGCGACCAGTTCCGACTGGGCCGCGATGCGCTCCTGCTGCAAGCGCGCGCGCTCGATCTGGGCGGCCTTGGCATGCACCTGGGTCACGGCGGCTTCGGTGAGCAGGGAGCAGGACTGCACCCAGGCGGGCGCCTCCTTGGCCTTGGGATCTTCCTTGAGCAGCCCGCCCAGCTCGCGGATGCGCGCCTGCGCGGCCGGGACCAGGTCCGGCGGTGGGGTCTGCGCGTCGAGTTCCTTGAGGGCCGCGTCCAGCCTGGCTTGCAGGGATTCCACGGGACCCGCGGCGGCGGCCTTGGGGGCCGCGGCGGCGCAAGGCGAGGCGGCGTTCAGGACCAGGACGGCGGCGGCGCAGGCGAGCGCGGCGGCGAAAGAAGGTTCGTTCCGGCGTACCCTCATGGCTTCCTCACGGATTTCATTTCGCCCAGGATTTCCTGGTAGGTTTGCAATTGATCCTTGTCCTTGGCCAGGCCCTGCTTGAGCGCGGCCACCTGGGCCTGCACGTCGGCGAGTTCCTTGCGCGCCAGGGCCAGGCGGTAGAGGGTGACCGCCAGATCGGATTCGGCGGACGCTTCGTCTTCGTCGCCGTCCTTGAGGTGCCTGGCCGCGGAGGCCAGCGAGGCGTCGGCGCGCCGGGTCTCGGCATTGTCGAGGCCCGCGCGTTTGGCGTATTCCTGCAGCTGCCCGGCTTCGCCGCGGCTGCGCTCCGCGAGAAGCGCATGGTTGGAACCGCATGCGGTGAGGCTCACGGCCGCCGCCAAGGTTCCCATCGCAATCCTGATCATGGCCACCCCGTTTTTGTGTAGCCATAATTTAGTGATCAATCACCCGGCTGTCTTTTTCCCGGGGAATCCCTTGGGATTGCGCCCGGGCCGAAGAAATTCGCTTGGCAAATCCCAATCGCGGCGCCCCTATCGGGCGCGTACATGCGGCTTCGGGTGGATTTACGGGAGGCGGAAAGTTGGTGCCCGAGGGGAGAGTCGAACTCCCACGACCTTGCGATCACAAGAACCTGAATCTTGCGTGTCTGCCAATTCCACCACCCGGGCACGAGCGATTTCGAAGCGGAAAAGTTGAATTCCCCGTTTCGGACAGGGGATCAAAGATGGGAAAAGATCCCGATTCAGTCAAGGTTCAGGCGCCCTATTCGCGGCAACCCCGCCGGAACCGGACCGGAGAAAAGGGAATGCGGCCTCTCCCGGGCTCTCTCGCCTACTGAATCAACTCCATGCAGCATTTCTTGAATTTCTTGCCGCTGCCGCAGGGGCATGGATCGTTCCGGCCCACGTCCGTGTATTGCTTTTTGAAGGGGGTGCCCTTGACCGAACCGTCCGCCCGGAGGCTGTCCAGGTAGCGCTTGCGGTTGGCTTCCACGCACATGCGCCAGGCGCCGGCGGGGGGGAAGCGGCCCGTATCCTTGAGGAAGGCGAAAAAGGCCTCCAGTTGATCGGGCACGGCGCGCTTGAGTTCCGGGGAAAGGTCCAGGCGGGACATGCCGTGGAGCAGCACCTCTTCCACGTCCTTGGCCTTGAGGGCGTCCAGGGCCGGGACCCCGCCCTCCGCGGCCCTCCGGAAGAAGGCCATCAGCACCGGCTCGACGTTCTCCTTGGCCTTGGGGTCCAGGAACATGAAATGTTCCGAGACGGCATAGTCGGAGATGAGGCTTTCCGCCTGGTCCAGGAACATGGGAGGAAAATAGAATTTTCGCTTTGCTATTTTAACGCGGGCCCCGGGCGGTTCCGGCGGGCGGGGAGCGATAGGTGGATCCAAGTCAGGAACCCGGAAACGAGGCGCGCCACCCTTCCGGCCCGGAAGCGGAAGGCGCGCGCGCTGCCGGACCGGAGCGCAGGCGCTGGCTTCCCTACCTGGTTTTCGTCCTGACCCTGCTCCTGGCGCTGGTTTTCCACCGCTGCCAGGAAGAAACGCTCCCGCCGGCTTCCACGCTTCCCAAGCCGCCCGCGGAATCCGGGCCTCCCCGGCCGATGGTCCCGGTCGCGCCGCCGGAAACGATCCCGGCGCCCCGGCCCGAACCGGCGGACCCGGAGCCGGTCAAGCCCCCCAGGCCCAAGGATACCGCGGCCGCGCCGCGCGCCTTGGCCCCGATCGACTCGGGGCCTTATCTGTGGGCGGATCCCTGGGGCGGCCGCCATTTCGATTCCGTGCGCGTGACCCTGCATTGCCGGGAGGGCTGCCTGCTGCTGTACTCCCTGGAGGACAGCATCCACTTCAAGTCGTACGAGGACCCCCTGGTGTTCAAGCGCAACGCCACCCTGTGGATCTCCGGCATCGATTCCCTCAACCGCCAGGCGGAGCCCGTGCGCGTCGAGTACGTGATCGAAAGGAACCCGGGAGCCTGCGCCGGCAACTCCATGCCCCTGTCCTCCCCGAAAACGCCCGGCGGCAAGGCCGTGTGCATGGATCTCTACGAATGGCCGGACAGCGACGGCGCGGTGCCGCGCGCGTTCGTGAACCAGAAGGAAGCGGCCGACTCGTGCAAGTCCGCGGGCAAGCGCTTGTGCACGGAGGCGGAATGGCGCGAAGCCTGCCAGGGGCCCGACAAGGAGGCCTATCCGTACGGCGGCAGGTACAATGAGAACCGCTGCCCGGCCAAGGAGGCGGCCTCCTCCCGCTCGGGGCGGTTCCCGGCATGCCGATCCTATTACGGCCTGTACGACATGACCGGCAACCTGTGGGAATGGACCGCCACTCCGGCCCCGGATCCGGATTTCTTCATGGTGGCGGGGGGCAACTGGACGGCGGGCAATGAAGCCACGTGCGGCTACGCCAAGTTCAGCTTCTATCCCACCGTCCGCTATCCGTTCGTGGGCTTCCGATGCTGTCAGGACGTGGCCGGGGGCCGCTGAGACCCGGATCCGGGGGGCCGGGCCGCATCCGCGGGAGCGGGAGCGCGCCCGGGGGCGCTTGCACGTTCCGTGGCAGGGTTGTGCGCGCGGGTCCCGCTATACTATACTGGGCTGGACAACGCGCCTTCCCCCGGGACCTGTTTCCGGGAGAGGGAACCGGGCGCGTTCCGGAATGACTTTCATGGCCGAACCATCGGAGAAAAAACCGTCCCTTCCCAAGGAGCGCGACCGCACCTGGGCGGGGTTGATCCTGGTGGCGCTCCTGTTCGCGGCCTCGGTAGGGCTGGTCAATCTGGCGGACGCGACCAAACCCAAGGATTGGAACGACGGGCAGCTGACCTACCTCCCTTCCGGGAAGATGATCAAGCCCTTCATGATGGACCTGGACGAGGCGGCGGGCGACATCCTGTGGATCAACGCCATGATGTATTTCGCCGACGCCTATCTGGCCCAGCGCAGCTACGAGTGGCTGGGGCACATGATCGACGTGGTCACCATCCTCAATCCGCATCTCTACGCGGCCTATGAATTCGCGGGCGTGGTCCTGACCAAGGAGAAGCGCCAGCTCCCCAAGACCGTGAGGCTCCTGGACCGGGGCGTGGAGGAGTTCCCCGAGGACTGGAAGCTCAGGCTGTACGCGGCCATGGCGCAATTGGGGCTGGACTCCAACTACACCAAGGCGGCCGCCTACCTGGAACCGATCACCCTCGACAAGGAAGTGCCCGATCACATCCGCACCCTGTGCGCGTCCCTGCTCAACAAGGGCGGCGGCCGGCGCGTGGCCCTGGCCTTCCTGGTGGATCGCTGGGTGCGATCCAACAACGCCATCAACCGGGAAATCTTCGTCGACAAGATCCTCAAGCTGTACCCCGGGCCCGCCGAGCGGGAAGCGGAGCGCAAGGACGCGGTGACCCGCATCCTCAAGGAAATCGCCCTGGAACCGGTGGTGGAGATGATGGGCCTGGGGCTCATCCACGAATACCTCTCCGGCAGCCTTTCCCCGCAATCGAAGGCGATGCTGGACATGCTTTACCGGTGATGGACATATGACGAAACGCGCCCGCTTGCTGGTCTACGGATGCCTTTTCCTTTCCGGTTCCACCAGCCTCATCTACGAGCTGCTGTGGACCCGCATCCTGAGCTTCTCCCTGGGATCCACGTCCATGGCCTTCGCCGCCGTGCTGGCCGTGTTCTTCCTGGGCCTGGCGGGAGGCTCCCTGCTGGGCGGACGCATGGCCCGGCGGCTCCGGGATCCTTTCCGCGCCTACGGCGTGCTGGAACTGGCCGTGGGCCTGGCCGCGGGCGTCCTGTTCCCGCTGCTCTTCCAGGTGCACCATCTCTTCGCCTTCGTCAACGCCGGAGGCGGGGAACCTTTGGGCCTGGCCTTCCGCTTCGCCGTGGCCGCCGCGGCCTTGGCGGTTCCCACCCTGGCCATGGGCGCCACCATGCCCATCCTGCTGGAGCACGTGCGCCGGCAGGGAATGCGGTTCGAGACCGGATTGGGACGGCTTTACGGCGTGAACACCCTGGGCGCGTTCTTCGGCGTGTACCTGGCCACCCATTGGTGGATGCCGCGCGCGGGATTGGACAAGACCTATTTCTTCACCGTGGCCCTCAACGTGATCGTCTTCGCCATCGCCTGGCTGGGGAGCGGCCGGAAGCACGCCCCGGCGCGGATGGCCGGAGGACCGGAAGCCTCGGCGCCAGGCGGCGCGGAAGCGGAGGAGCGCGCCGCGGCGGCGCCGGCGGCGGATCCGGATGCGTCCCGCTATCGCATCGTCGGCCTGATCCTGTTGGGCGCCACGGGGTTCACCACGCTGGGGTACGAGGTGGTCTGGGGCCGCGTGCTCTCCATCGCCATGGAAGGCTCCCTTTACGGCATCGGCGCCACCTTGGGTTCCTTCCTGGCCGGCATCGGCCTGGGCGGGCTGGTGTTCGCCTGGGCGGCCAGGCGCCTCCCCACGCCGGCGCATCTTTTCCGCGCCTATGTCGTCATCGCCCTGGGGATCGTGGCCTATCTGGCCCTGTCCCGCCTGGTGCTGCCCGCCGAGGCCTACCTGCTGCGGTCCATCACCTGGACCTTGCGCAACACCCTCGGCCTGCACCTGAACTTCCTCACCGCCATCCTGGCGCTCCTGCCCATCACGGCCGGGTTCGGCTTCCTCTTTCCCGCCGCCGTGGCCATGTACAACCACGGCCTGGGCGACAAGTCCCGCGGGGCCGGGGTCGCCTACGGGCTCAACACCTCCTGCTCCGTGCTCGGCTCGCTGCTGTCGGCGTCCTACCTGATGAACAAGCTGGGCATCGAAGGCGTGGTGTTCCTCAACGTCCTGCTCCTGCTCCTTTCCCTGGCCGTGACGGTGCTGATCGCCGAAGCCTCCCCGCGCGCCCGCGCAGGATGGATCATGACCGTGCTGGGCGCGCTGGCCCTGGCCGCGGGCGGATGGCCGGAGATCGACGCCAAGACCGTGCTCATCAACGCCTACGACGGCAAGCCTCCTTCCCTGTCCGGCCTGTTCCAGAACCTGGCCGTCAACTTCAAGGCCCAGGAAGGCCTCAGAGCCTACAAGGACGGCGTGGGATCCACGGTGACCGTGACCCTGACGGGAAGGACCTTCGTCGTCCAGAGCAATGGGTTGATCCAATCGGGACGGAGCATGGATCCGCCCCATTACAATATGGAAAGCTCCCTGGTGGGGTTGTTGCCCGCCATCCACAAACCGGACGCCCGCAATGCCCTGGTGATCGGCCTGGGCGCCGGCATCACCACCGGGGTCCTGCGCAAGGCCGCCATCCCACGGGTGGAAGTCATCGAACTCGAGCCGTCCATGGCCGCCATCTGCCGGAGCATCTATCCTCCCGGCAAAAGCCCCCTGGACGATTCCGGCGTCACGCTCCGCCTGGACGATGCGCGCAACTTCCTGGTCCGCAATCTCTACGGCAAGCAACCCGTCCATTGGGACATCATCGCCTCCCAGCCCGCCCATCCCTGGGTCAGCGGCGCTGCGGACCTGTTCACGGAGGATATGTTCCGCCTGGTCTACCGCAACCTGGACACCAACGGGATATTCTGCCAGTGGTTCATGCCGGGAGGCCTGGACGAAGAAGCCTTCGCGTCCATCCGCAACGCCTTCGGCCGGGTGTTCCCGCACGCCGTCCTCTACCGGACCATGGGCACGGCGATCGGATTCTACTTCATCGGCTCCAAGGGGTCCGCCCGGATAGACCTTCCCGCGGTGGAAAGGCTCTTCCAGCTTCCCGGCCTCAAGCCCTTGCTGGTCCTCAATGAACATTCCCGTCCGGTGGACGTGCTCCGTTACGCCGTCACGGACCAAGTGTCGGGGAGCGATTTGGAGCTTCCCGGTCCCGTCAACCGCGATGCGAACGCCTATATCGAAACCCGCATGCCCTTGCTGCCCAAGGACCGGATGGTGCGGCTGAGCCAATTCAAGGGATCCCTGTTCACCGGCCTTTTGCCCGGGAACTTCTCCGCGGCCGGCCCGCGCGAATCCCTGTTCGTGCTCCAGGCCATCGACGCCCTTTCCGGCAACCTGGCCGCGGAGAAGTTCCCGGAAGGGGACTCGGTGCGCCTGGGCCGCCTGGCCTTGTTCGCCCGCAACACCCCGCCCCCTTTCAGCGACTATTACCGCTTGCACCTGTCCCTGGCCACCGGCGCCTTGAAGCCGGACTCCCTGCAGGCGCTGGCGGAGCGCTCCCCCTCCCGCATGGTCGGGTATCAATTGCGTTACCTCCTGCTCCGCAAGTGGCCTACCTTCGCGGGACCGGAAGCCCCCGGGGCCGACGTCGATTCCCTGCCCCCGGATTTCCGCCTCAGGCTCCGCTCCCAATGGGTGCTCTCGGACGCGGAGACGGGCCGTTTCGCCGCCGCCGAGGCCGTTGCGGCCAGCGGCCCGGTGGATTCCTCCATGCTCCACGCCGCCCGCCTGCTGCATGCCTTCGCGGCCAGGGACGCGCGCCTGCTGACCCTGGGGGACCGGGACTTCCGGGCCCTGTACGCGCGCTGCCTCACGGAGTGGAACCTCAAGACCGGATACCTGACCGCCTTGCAATGGTATTGCGGGGCCACCGGGCGGGAGGACCGCGCCAAGGCCATCCAGGGGACCCTGGCCGCCCAGTCCGGCCAGGAGCTGGACCGGCTGATGGCCAAGGCCCTATTATATAAGGGAGAGAAGAACTACGCGGAGGCCATCCGCGTCTATTCCCAAGTCGTCTCCATAAACCCCACTTTCTTCAACGCCTACCTGGGATTGGCCGAAAGCTACGGCGGACTGGGAATGCGCGCCGAATTCGCGGGCCTGCTGCAGAAAGCCGGGGAAATTTTCCCCGTGGGCGACGTGTACACGTTCCGCCTGCAGGAAGTCTTCGATTTGGGCGGGCGCAACGTCAAATAGCCCCCGATCCCAAACAAACGATTTGCAAATTACGGGCGGGTTTCGCATTCTGCAAAAGGCACGCACCCGGGCGCTTTACCCTCTTCCGACCTCTTCCCCGCAATCCGCGGGATTTCCGCATCTCGTGCAATCCCAACGCATTGGTACGCCTCTTGCGCTTGCCTGCGTCCAGGGAAAAGCGTAAGATAGAGGCGAATTGGGCTTTTCGACAATTTGAACAAGGAGAATACAATGAAGATGCAAAAAGGTTTCACCCTCATCGAACTCATGGTCGTCATCGTGATCATCGGCATCCTGTCGGCGCTTGCGGTGCCCAAGATGTTCGGCACCAGCGCCAAGGCCAAGGCCGCGGAAGCCCCGGGCGTCATCGCCCATTGGGAAACGCTGCAGAGCGCCTATGCCCAGGAATCCAGCCAGGCCGGCACCTTCGCCAGCATCGGCTTCACGGACCCGACCGGCACCTCCATGTGGTTCGGCTATGCCGACGGCGGAGCCGGAGCCACCTCGAGCATCGTCGCCACCACGCTCGTCGCGTTCGGCGATTGCGCCGCGGGCGACACGTTCGAATCGAATTTCGATGCCGCCGCCGACAACGCCGTCCATGCTTCCATGGGCAATTGCGCGGCTTCCTACGCCCTGAATTTCTAATTGTCTCGATTAAAAAAACAGCCGGTCATTACTATATAAAGGAAAGAGAAAATGAACATTCGTAACCAGGAGAAGGGGATTATGCAGAAGGGTTTTACACTTATCGAGTTGATGGTCGTTATCGTCATCATCGGCATCTTGTCGGCTTTGGCCATTCCCAAGATGTTCGGTGTGTCCGCCAAAGCCAAGGCCGCCGAGGCCCCCGGCGTGATCGCCAACTGGGAAACGCTGCAAAGCGCCTACTCCCAGGAAACCGGCGCGTCCGGTCTTCCCGCCGCCATCGGATGGCAGCAGCCCGGCATGATCACCTCCGCGACGGTGAGCGCCACCATGTGGTTCACCTACACCGCCACCGCGACCACCCTGACGGGCGCCGTGAACACCCCCGGCTTCGGTTCCTGCGCAACCGGTGACACCTATGTCACCACCTATGCGCCCACCACCGATACCAACACGCATATGTCGACCGGCACCTGCGCCACCTCCTACACCCCCAACTTCTAATCGGGTCGGTGTTGTCTTGACATCCCGGACCCGGCTCGCGCCGGGTCTTTTTTTTTGCCGGTAGGTCGAAGCTGGAAAATCCAT
>DATENA010000041.1:0-8284 GCA_035275285.1 Fibrobacteria bacterium
CCGGCGGAAGCCGCCGGAACCGAGGAGGCCCATGACAGCGTCCTGGGGCTCATCGGCAACACTCCCCTCATCAAGTTGAGCCGCCTGCAAGGCAGCGGCAAGGCCGGGATTTTCGCCAAGCTCGAATACCACAATCCCGGCGGCAGCGTCAAGGACCGCACCGGCCTGGCGATGATCGAAGCCGCCGAGGCCCAGGGCCTGCTCAAGCCGGGCGCCACCCTGGTGGAACCCACTTACGGCAACGCCGGCATCGGCCTGGCCATCGCGGCCAAGCTGAAAGGGTACCGCCTGGTGTGCACCGTGCCGGAACGGGTATCCCCGGAGAAGATCAACCTGCTCAAAGCCTACGGGGCCAAGGTGATCCTCACGCCGTCGGACCTTCCGGACGATCATCCCGGCAACTACCGCAGGGTGGCGGAACGCATCGCCCGCGAGACCCCCGGCGCGTTCATGCCCAACCAGTATTTCAACGAAGCGAATCCGCTCATCCATTACCGCACCACGGGGCCGGAGATCTGGCGCCAGACCGGCAAGCGCGTGGACGTGCTGGTGGCGGGCATGGGCACGGGCGGCACCATCAGCGGGGCGGGCCGTTTCCTCAAGGAAAGGAATCCCGGGCTCAAGCTGGTGGGCGTGGACCCGCAAGGGTCCCGCTATCAAGGCGATTTCACCGGCGTGCCCGCGGAAGTCCGCCCCTACAAGATGGAAGGCGTGGGCCAGAACTTCCTGCCCGGGACCCTTTCCCTGGGGCTGATCGACGAAGTGATCTCCATAACGGACGGCGAAGCCTTCGCGGCCGCGCGCCGCCTGGCGCTCGAAGAGGGCGTGCTGGCGGGGGGATCCGCCGGGGCCGCAGTAGCGGCGGCGTTACGTATCGCCTCCGGCTGGGCCGCCGGCAAGCGCATCGTGGTGGTGCTCCCGGACGACGGCCGCAATTACCTCTCCCGCATCTACTCCGACGAATGGATGCGCGATCAGGGATTCCTGGAAGGCCGCAAAGGCATCCCCGTTTCGGAAATCCTTTCCAAGAAGCCGTTCCGCTTCCGCCGCCTGCACTTCGTGCACCCGCAGGATCCGGCGCGCAAGGCCATCACCCTGCTGCTGGCCAACGACATTTCCCAATTGCCCGTATTCGAAGGCGGAACCCAGGTGGGATGCGTCGCCCAGCAGGCCCTCGCGGAAAAGCTTTCCGACTTCGAAGCGGAAGGCCGGGGCGATGCGGGCTCCTTCGGGGATCTCAAGGTGGCCCAGGTGATGGGCCTGCCGCTCCCGTCCGTGCAGACGGCTTCCAGCCTGGCCAGCCCGTTCGGCTTTTTCCGGGAGCATAGGGCCCTTCTCATCCTGGAAGGCCGGGAACCGGTGGGTATCCTGACTCTTTCCGACGTCGTCCAATACCATTTGCGCAGCTGAAAAGGGGACGAACGGAAGAGAGGCGTCGTTTTCGATAAAACCGCGAAATCACTCCTTTTTGCGGTACAGGCGCATGGTGAGAGGTCCGAAAACCGCTACCAGCAACACGCTGCACCCCAGCACCCAGCCTATCTGGGCCGCCGTCACCGTGCCGGCCATGAGCCCGCGCACCGCCGTGGCCGTGCGGCTGATGGGGTTGTAGTTGACGAACCCCCGCAGCCACCAAGGCATGGTTTCCGGCTTCACGAATATGTTGCTGGCGAAGGTGAGCAGGAAGATGACCATGGAACTGATCATCATCACCGATTCCTGCGCCTTCACGATGAGCCCCAGCATGGTCCAGATCCACGAGAGGCTGAAGGCGAACACCAAGAGAAGGCCCACCGCCAGGGGGATGCCCAGCCAGGATCCCTCGGGACGGAATCCCAGCGCCAGCCCCAGCGCCAGGACCACGAAGGAAGCGATGGAATAGCGCACCGCGTCGCCGAGCAACGCGCCCACCAGCACGGAGGGATGCCAGATGGGCAGGGACCGGAAGCGATCGAAGATGCCCTTGGACACGTCGAGATTGATGGCCATGGCCGTGTACATGGTGATGAAGCATACCGTCTGCACTAATATGCCCGGCAGCAGGTATTGCAGGTATTTCCCGGTGGAACCCGCCAAGGCGCCTCCGAACAGGTAGGTGAACATCAGAGTGAACATGATGGGAAAGCCGGTCACGTCGAAGAGCTGCATGGGCACGTGCTTGATCTTGAGCAGGGCCCGCCAGCCGAAGGTGAGGGAAACGGAAAGCGGGCCGGGACGCGGGGGCCTTTGCCGCGTGGAGAGCGCGCCCGCCAGGTCGATCTTGGATTCGCTCACGGGACGGACTCCTTCCCTTCCGCGGCCGCATGGCCGGTCAAAGCGAGGAAGACTTCGTCCAGGCTGGGCTGGCCCAGGGAGAAGTCGCTGAGGGAAACTCCCGATCGCGAGAGCTCCGCCAAGGCCTCGGTGGCCCGGGCCATGTCGTCCACCCGCGCGGACAGGGCCGCCGGATCGCTTTCCAGATGCACGCCCGGACCCAGGGTTCCGATCAACAGCTTTTCGGCCGCGGGCCGGGCGCCCGGATCGTGCAGACGCAGGCGCAAGGTGCTCGACCCCAGGGAAGCCTTGAGCTCCCGGGGTGTGCCCTCGGCGATGACCTTGCCGTGATCGATGACGGCGATGCGGTCGGCCAGTTGATCCGCCTCTTCCAGGTACTGGGTGGTGAGCAGGACGGTGGTGCCGCCGGCCGCCAGGGCCCGGGTGATGTCCCAGACCTGGTTGCGGCTGCGCGGGTCCAGGCCCGCCGTGGGTTCGTCCAGGAACAGCAGGGCCGGAGTCACGACGATGCTGGCCGCGATGTCCAGCCGGCGGCGCATGCCTCCCGAATAGGTTTTAGCCGGCCGGCCGGCCGCTTCCGCCAGGTCGAACGCCTCGAGCAGTTCCTTCGCCCGGGACTTGGCCTGCGCCCCGGGGAAGCCCAGCAAGCGGGCCAGCAGCGCCAGGTTCTCCAGGCCGGTCAGGTCCTCGTCCACGGAGGCGAACTGCCCCGTGAGGCTGACCTTGCCGCGCACGGCATCCGGCTCTTTCACGATGTCGTGGCCGAATACCCGCGCCGAACCCGCATCCGGGGACACCAGGGTGGCCAGCATGCGGATGGTGGTCGTTTTGCCCGCGCCGTTGGGACCCAACACGCCGTAGACGCTTCCCGGACGTACGGACAGGTCCACGCTCGCCACCGCGCGGGTGGCCCCGAAGGATTTCGCCAGGCCTTGGGCCTCTATGGCCGGGGCGCTTTCCATTTTCATGCGGACCTTCCTTCCGAACCCATTCCCGCAAGACCCGCTTTGGAATGGGACTCTTTGAAAATGGATCCACCTTGCAATGGATCTCCCCTGAAAAGATAAATCCTGGAGGGATTGTCCGATCACGGCTCAAGACCTACTTTCCCGGGTACTTCACCATCCGGAAAGGAACCCAACCATGCCCGTCCTGAAAATCGGCGACTCCGCCCCGGCCGTCAAGCTGGCCGACGACAATGGCGAAGAGGTGGACGTCACCGCCCTCAAAGACAAGGCCATCGTGCTGTTCTTCTATCCCAAGGACGATACTCCCGGATGCACCATCGAGTGCAAGGAGTTCCGCGACGCGCGCGCCCGGTTCCTGGACAAGGCGCACGTCTACGGCATCAGCCCGGACGATGCGGCCAGCCATCAGGCCTTCCGGGACAAGTACGCGCTCAACTTTCCCCTGCTTTCCGACCCCGGCCATCTGGTGGCGGATCGCTTCGGCGTCTGGGGCCCCAAGCCCAACGGCAAGGAAGGCATCTTCCGCACCACCTTCGTCCTCAAGGACGGGAAAGTGGCGCGCGTGTTCGAATCCGTGAAGCCCGAAGGCCATGCCGCGGAAGTGCTGGCCGCGCTGTAACGGGTAGGCGGGATCGAGGGCGGGCTCACCCTTCCGCCCGCTCCCCGCGGTTCCAGCGCCGCAACCGCGGCGCCAGCAGGCTGGCCGCGACGAGCTGGAAGGGATGGTAGATGAGCATCGGGAGCACGATGAGGCCGAGCGAGCGATCCTTGCCGAACACGATCAGCAGCAGGGGCAGCCCCATGGCCGCGCTTTTCTGGGTGCCGCAGATGAGGGCGGCCGTGCGCCGGCCGCGCGTGAAGCCCCAGGGCTTCCAACCGCTCGCATAATAGGCCATGGCCAGGGCGAGCACGTGCAAGAGCGCGACCACCGGCACGGCCAGGGCCAGATGCCAGGGCGTAGCGTCGAACCCGCGCGCGAAGCCCGTGCACATGACCACCCAGACCAGGATGAGCAGCAGCCATAAGGAGGCCTTGCCCAGCCCGGGCCGCAGCCTTTCCGTGAGCGCCGGGGCCACGGCCTGGAAAGCCTGGCCGATGAGAATGGGCACCAGCACTTGGAGCACCAGCCTTCCCATCACGGGAAGCAGCGGCAGGGAAACGCTCCGGCCCGTCCCCATCAGGATGATGCACGGCGAAACGGCCACTCCCAGGAAACTCCCCAAGGCGGCGTTGAACAAAGCCCCGGCCTCGTCCCCGCCCGCGGTGCGGGTCAGGACCGCCGCCGTGGTGGTGGTGGTGGAAAGCGCCCCCAGGAAAAAGACGCCCAGGCACAGCGCCCGGTCCATGCGCAACGCCGCCATCAGCAGCGCGGCGCCCCAGAAGAGGCAAGGCAGGAAGGCGAGGCTGAAGCCCTGCGTGAAGAGATGAAGCCGCCAATCCCCCAGGGAGGAACGCACTTCGCGGGTGCGCATCACCAGCCCGCTGACGAGGAACAATACGGAAGCGATGGACCCGTTCCAGGCGCCGGTCCGCAAAGGCCCGTCCGGCGCGCCCAGGGCGGGCATCCAGGCCGCGAAGCCCATCACGCCGGCCAGGGCCGCCAGAAAACCGTACCTTTTGAAAAGGATCACGCAGGCTTTCCGGTGCGGAAGGTCATGGGCACCTCAAAAAACTAATCAATCCTCTTCACGTCCCGACCGCGCCCCCCTTTTCCATCCCTTGCATCCCTTTCCCCGGTTGTTAGATATTTACTCCGGTGCGCATTGACAAGATCACGGCCCGCCTCCGTCATTGCCCTGCAGTACTCGCCGAACCGCAAGCGGTTCGGACGTACAGCTCCTCGGGCTGCTTAGGAGGCGGGGCCGCTTCCCTGTGGCATTCCCTGCCCGTGCTCTTGTCAATGCGCACCGGAGTAACCGTTATCCGGATTCGCTTTTCGACCCGCGTACCCGAAAATGGCGCAGTCCTTGCTGTCAAGAATGAAACGGCTTGAAGCCCGTTACGGGCGCCCGGAAAAACGGAACCGCGACGGGAAAAGGAAAAGCGTTGACCGGGACGGGAAGGATTGCGCTCCCGAGCGGTCAAGGAATGAGCGGATGTAAAACGAAAAGGGTGTACCTGACGCCCTGAAAAGAGATATTCATCAGGGAATTTTTTTCGAAGCTCGCGTCAGAAGGATTTTACATGGGAAAGTCGTCGGCGGCCCTCTCGCCCGTCCTGATCGCCATCCTGGGCTGCAGCCTGGAGAACGGCCCGGATCGTCCCGGCATCTCCCAGAAACCGGACGGGGGCATGGTCCTGATCCGGGCTTCCGGCAGGACGTTCCATCAAGGGGCCGCCGGGCCCTTGGCGCGTCCGGAAGAAGGCCCGGTCCTGAAAACCTCCTTCACCTACGACTATGCCCTCGATTCGACCGAGGTGACCCAGGGGGACTTCGCCGGATTGATGGAATTCAATCCGGTCCCGGACGGCGATTCTTCGGGGCAAGGGGATGGATTCCCGGTCCGCAACCTGAGCTGGTACGACGCCGTCCTGTACGCCAATGCCCGCAGCAAGGCCGCGGGCCTGGACACCGTATACGAATATGCCGGCGCGGAAAGGGCCGCGGGCGGATCGGCATACGATCTCCGGGGCCTGGAGATCCATCTGGATCGGTACGGCTATCGCCTGCCCACCGAGGCGGAATGGGAGTTCGCCGCCCGCGCCGGCGGGGAGGCGGATTTCCCTTGGGGCGGCCTGGAGGATTCGGCCGCGGCCGCGCGGTTCGCCTGGTACGCCTCCAACGCCCAAGGGGCCCCGCATCCCGTGGCCCGCCTGCAGCCCAATGCCTACGGCCTCCACGACATGGCCGGGAACGTGGCGGAGTGGGTGAACGATTGGAAGGGCAGCTATCCCGGCGCCGGCGCGTCCGATTTCGCCGGGGCCCGGGATCCGGGTCCGTCCCGCGAGGTGCCCGTGAAGGGCGGCGCGTACAAATACGGGTTGCGCGAGCTCAGGCCCGCGAACCGCTCCGCCACCTACTCGACGCTCCGTTCCGCCCGGGCCGAATACGTGGGCTTCCGCTGCGCGCTGGGCGCCATCGCCAGGCCCGCCTACGCCGCCGCGGACGGGGCCCTGGCCGATACGGATCCGGTGCGGCTGGACATCGCGCGTCCGCAGGGCCTGGTGGGAGGACGCGCGGCGAAACTCGTGTTCGTCAACGCCACCCCGGGCGTGCGCCGTCTGGCCTACGTGGACTATGCGGAATACCCTCCCGGGGTGCGGGAATTCAACGATGCCGGAGACGTATTCCATCCTTCCATCTCCCCGGACGGGGAATGGGTGGCCTACGGATCCGCGCCCGAAGGGGCGGTCTCGGGATCGCGCATCTCCGTCCGCAGGCTGGGAGCCGCGCCGTCGCCGGCCATTCCCGTCGGTCCCGGTTTCATCCCCCGCTGGTGGGTCGATCCGGCCTCGCGCGACACCTTCCTCATCTATACGGGCTCGGCCGCCGACAATTCCCAAAGCCAATGGGCATCCGCCAAAACGTGGATCCGGAAATGGTCCCGCGGGACCGCGGGCGAGGAGCGCATGCTGATCGCGGACGGAGCCTTCCACGACGGCCGCTCCGCCGACGGCCGCTGGATGGCCACCGGGTTCCGCCTGCTCAAGGTGCGCGATGCGCGGACCGGAAGCGTGCGCACCTTGTTCACCGCGCCGGACAACGGGAAGCCCGGGGAGGATACCTCGCAGGTTTGCAACGTCTCCATGGCTCCCGACAGCAGCGGAAGGGTGCTGTTCCTGGATTTCGGATCCGAAGCCGTCAGCACCCTCACCGGGTCCTACTACGACATCCACGCCGTGGCCTTCCTGGCCTCGCCGGGGGGCGCGGTGAAGCGCTGGTTCCACGCGCCGCGCGGAGAGCGGGGATGGGACGATCTGGAATGGACCAACCACCCCGGCTTCGCCGTCTCCGCCGCAACCGCTCCCGACGGCGGGCACGGGCATCTGTATCTCCTCAACCTCCAGGACTCGGGCGCCGCGCGCCTCGCCGGCGGCACCTGGCTGGCGACGCCTTCCCTCTGGCTCGGGGCCGCTCCGGACACCTTTTCCACCGCGGGGCTGGACCTGGACAGCCTGGGCCATTACAATGAACCGTCCGCCTCGGGCAACCTGGCGATGTTCGCGAACAAGATGGATCTCTTCTGGCGGAGGCATTCCTCCCTGGAGGTCGTCTTCACGGGCAGCTCGCATATCCAATGGGGAATAGATCCCGGCAAGATCACGCGCTACGCCGCTTTCGACATGGGCTATCCCGGCAACGGCTGGCTGGGGCAGGAAGAATGGATCAAGGGGTATGCTTTGCCGCATTGCCCGCGCCTGAAAGTCCTGGTGGCGGAAGTCAACCCCGGGATCCTGAACTTTCCCGACGGCGATTTCTTCTGGCGGCGCGAAACCTCCCAATCCTTGGGAGCGATCTATGATCGCGCCCATGATTTCTGGAGGGACGGGCTGCCGTTCGGTTTCGAGGCCTGGGTAGCGCGCGCGCCCAATCCCCGCCCCATCACCGATTCGACGGGCTACGGCCATATCGAAGGCACGGGGTGGGGCGGGCCGGCGGCCAAGCCCACGGGCAGCGAATGGGGCCTGGACGATGCGAACTACCTGGCCACCATGGCCAGGATCGAGGCCTTCGCCCGCGGCATCGCGGAGCGGAAAATCCACCTGGTGCTGCTCAATTTCCCCACCAGCCCGGCCTACCGGAACTCCGACTACTATGGCGCTTACGGGCCGCGCATGGAGGTGGGGAGGGAAATCATCAGGCGCCTGAAGGCTTTGGAGGGCGTTTCCCCCTACGTGCATTTCTACGATGCGCATCGCTTCGGGGATCATGATTACAACGATGGGGATGCCTTCGATTCCGGGCATCTGGACTCGGACGGGGCGGCCAAGCTCACGATCCGGCTCGACAGCCTGGTGAACGGCTTCCCCTGACCCGGACGCTCGGAAGCCGAGCGGGCGCTCGGAAGCCGAGCGGGCGCCCGCCCGGCTTCCGGGCGCCC
>DATENA010000042.1:0-22056 GCA_035275285.1 Fibrobacteria bacterium
AGCTTGAGGCTGATGAGGTCTTCCTCGTCCTTCTGGCTGGCGATCTTGTTGTACGCCTTGACGCGTTTGACCAGGCTGTCCAGGTTGTCGCCGCTGCCGGCGTAGCGCCGCACGATCTTGTCGATCTGATCGCCCTGTTCCAGCACGTACTCGTGGTATTCCCGCCAGTACTTGCCGTTGTACAGGAGCAATCCGTCCTTGGCGCCGGCCCAGACCGTGGACTTGAGCAGGAAGCCCGAGCGCGGCTTGGTGGCCAGGGCCGTGAACTCGCGGGTCATTTCCACGCCGTTGCGGCGGTAGGTCTTGGGGAGCACCAGCTCCCATTCGTTGGAGAGGGGGCCGAAGGCCAGGCCGGCGGGATTCCAGAAGGTGCCGAAGACGTCGTCCGCCATGGCGACGGCGGTTTCCCCCATGCCCAATTGGCGCGCGCCCACGGGCATGACCAGGGTGATGACGGCGGAGCCGCCCTGGGCCCGCGCCTCGAGCACGGGAAGCAGGACGGAGAGGGCCAGGATGGAGGGGGCGAGTCGGGCGCTGGAACGTTTAGAGCTTGACAACGATTCTCCAATCAGGCGTAAGATACTTGCCGTTCACGGGCAGGATGGGCGTCCAGGCGGCGTTCTCGTTGCCGGCGCTCCAGGCTTCCTTGGTGACCAATTGCACCCCGCAGCCGAGATGGAAGGGCGGGATCAATTGCACGTGGTTGTGGAGTTGCTCACGGGTTACGTAGGCATCCCCACCGAACATCGCGCATGTCTTCTGGCATTTCGCCGGGACCTGGTACCGGTATGTCTGGATTCCCTCTCTATCCCCTTTTTCGATGTTATTAATACTAATATTCGCCTGCCGCCGCCACTCGTCCAGATACTGTTCCGCCGAGCCGTTGGCGGCCGCCTGGGCCGCCGCCAGCACGGGCTGGACCTCTTCCAAGGGCGGCTCGCGTTCTTGCAGTTCTTTGCGCGGGGACCTGCGGATCAGGGAATACACGCCGCTGGCGTAAATCGGCGAGGAATCGTCCTGGGATTGCCGATCGCCCCCGCCCCGCTTGAGGAACATGGATATCATGGCCCCCAGCACCAGGATGATGAGCCCCAAGAGTATCCAGAACAAGGCCGACAGAATCATATCGGTTCCCCCAATCGGCTTAAAAACCTAAAAAAATACATCCATCCGGCCGGATTGACGGTCGTTCCCGGGGGGATGTTGTTGCGCTTTTTTGGGTTTCGCGTCCGGGCGTTACTTTACCGCGGAGAGCTTGGCCACCGCCTCCACGTGGGCGGTTTGCGGGTAGAAGTCGAAGAGGCGCAGCCCCTCCAGGCGGAAGCCCTCGGCCAGCAGGGTTTTCAGGTCGCGGGCCAGGGTCACGGGGTTGCAGGAGACGTAGATCAGGGCGGCGGGTTTCCGGGCGATGAGGAAATCCTTCACCGCCTTGTCCAGCCCGTCCCTAGGGGGATCGACCACCACCGCGTCGGGCCGGCACGCGGCGAGCGCCCCCCGCTCCTCCCGGAGCAGGTCCTCCACGCGGCCGCGCAGGAAACGGTGGGTATCGCCGATGTTACGCAGGGCGTATTCCAGGGAGACGGGGTTCTCCTCCACGGCCAGGACGCGCGCGAAGCGGTCCTTGAGGAAGGCCCCGAACAGGCCCACCCCGCAATACAGATCCAGGGCCTCCTCGCCGCGCAAGCCTTCCAGGGCGTACGGGATGAGCTTCTCCGCCATTTCCAGGTTGCTCTGGAAGAAACAGCGCAGATCGAAGCGGATGGTCTTTCCGAGCAGCACGGCATCGATCTCCCCGGAAGTGCCTTGCACGCGGGGGCCGGGATATTCCGGGACGGGACGGGCCCCGCCGCGGCAGGGTTCCCCGGCCGCGGGCGCGCCGGGCAGGATGAGACCGGGTCCGGTGGCGCCGGGCTCGTCGCTGATGAGGAAGTCGCCTTGCCCGTCCGGCAAGGGGTGCGACCAGGCGGAATAGCGGCGCCCTTCCGCCCGCGTACCGGCCTTTTGGGCCGGCGTACCGGCCTTTTGGGCCGGCGGGCCCAGGACCGCGGGCGCGGCCAGCAAACGGTCGAACGCCTGGGCCGAGACCGGGCAGGTGGCGATGGGCACGACGGCATGGCTGGTGCGGGCCAGGAATCCGCCCTCGCCCCCGGGGCCGCGGTGGATCTGGATCCGGTTGCGGTAACGCCAAGGTTTCCCCGGTTCGATGGCGAGGCCGGGGAAGGCGAATCCGCCGGTTCGGCGCAGGGCGTCCTCCACCATGGCCACTTTCCGGCGGAGCTGGGCCGCGTAGGCGATATGCTGCCAATCGCAGCCGCCGCAGCGGCCGAACACCGGGCACTCCGGCTCGACGCGGTCCGGGGACGGGACCAGGAGCTCCACGATCTCCGCGCGGGCGAAATCCTTCTTCGAGTCCACGATGCGGACGCGCGCCGTTTCCCCGGGCAGGGTCATGGGCACGAAATAGACCTTGCCTTCGTGCCGGGCCAGGCCGTCCCCGCCGGGCACGAGCTTTTCGATGGTCAGTTCCAGGGAATGGGGCCCGGCGCTCCGGAAGTCCTTTTGCATCACGCCCTATAAGGTATTCAATCCGCGCCGTAAAGCCTAAGCCGCGGGCTCACGGACCGCTTGGACGCATGGACCGCTCAGGCGGAGGGATGCCAGGCGGGGTCTTCCGGCAGGGCCGGATCCGTTTTCCGTTGCTCCAGGTAGAAGCGGCAGTCGCGGCATTTCTTTTCGATGCGCCGGGAGGCGAACCAGAGGTAGCAGGGAGTGCTGAAGCCCTGGCGGTAGCGCGTTTGCTTGTAGACGCAGTACGCGCAATCCGCTCCGCACATGAAGTCCCAGCAAAGCGCGGCCATTCCCGTCCTAGTCCGCTTCCGGGCAGGTCTCCACTTCCTTGAAGCCCTTCTTCTCCACGTGGTACAGGGCCGCGTTGGCGTTGGCGCCGTACTTCTCGTCGAATGCGATGCGGCCCAGCACGCCGTTGAAGCTGCGGATGGCCTTGAGGCCGGGGATGAGCTGATCTTCATCGGGGGAAGAAGCCATTCCCTGCAGGATGAAGCGGGCCGCGTCATAGGCCAGGGCCGCCACCTTGTCCGGCGGGTGCTTCCATTTGGCGGCGTAGGCCCTTTGGAAGGCGAGCCAGGCGTCGGTCTTGGGGTTCTCCTGGAAGTCCACGCTGAAATAGGCGTTCTGGATGGGGACGGTGCTGCTGCGGTGGAGCATGGTCTTGTCGTTCCAGCCGGAAGAGCCGAGGAACTGCGCGCGGATCTTGTTGAAGGCGGCCTGGGAGGCCAGCTTGTAGGCCTCTTCGCCGTTGGTCGCCGCCAGGAACAGGCCGTCCAGGGGCAGCACGGAATCGGCCAGGGTCTTGGCGTAGGACTTGGGATCCGTATCGGGAGGATTGCCTTCCATGCGCTGCTTTTCGAAATAGATCCTGATGGCCTGCTTGCGGATCTCCTCGAACTGCGGGGCCAGGTCGTTGGATTCCGGTTGGTAGTACTGCACGGAAACCACGTTGCCGCCCTTCTTCTCCACCGTCTTCTGGAAGGCTTCCGCCAACTGGTATCCGTATTCGCTTTCCGGCGCCACGATGGCGAAGTCCTTGAGCTTGAGGCAGCCGGTGGCGTAGGAGGCGATGCGTTGCCCCAGGGTCCCGGTGGTCACGTTGAGCTGGAAGATGCCGTCGCCCAGGGCGGCGATGCCGTGGGTGGTGGCGGTGGGCGTCACCAGCGGCACCTTGCTCTTGCGCGCGCTCAGGTCCACGGCCGCGGCCGCGCTCACGTCGCTCATGGCCGGCCCCACCACGGCGTCGATCTTCTCTTCGCGCATCGCTTTGCGCAAGCGGTGGATGCCCACGATGAGGTTCCCCTGGTCGTCCAGGACGCGGGTTTCGATGCGCCCCGTCCCGCGCGCGTTGTTCTCGTCCACGGCCAGCTGGGCGCCCTCCTTGAGGGCCCGTCCGATCTCGGCGAACTCGCCGGACATGGGGGCCATCAGCAGGATGGTGCGGTTCTGCTGGGGCGCTTCGGCGGATTGCTTGAGCTTGTCCTTCACCCGACCGGCATCGTCGGCCTTGCCGTAGCGGTCCATCCAGTCCTGGAAGGTGGTGCGGGCGGCCTGGAAGCGGCCTTCCCGCAGGTATTGATCGCCCACCCGCTCCATCCATCCGGCCCGGAGGGCGGGATCCTTGTCCAGCGGTTCCAGGATGGCTTCCATGTCTTCCGTGGTCAGGCCGCCGCCGTCCACCAGGGCCCAGAGGCCTTTGACCGAGTTCGCATAGAGGGGCGCGTTGGGCGCGGATACGGCCGCGCCGGCGAACGCCTTGGCGGCCTCGGCGTTGCGGCCCAGGCGCAGGGCGGCCTGGCCTTGGTAATAGGCCATGCGGGGGAGATGCGGGGACGTCCCGAAATAACGCCGGAAGCGCGTGACGTGGGCCAGGGCCTGTTCCGGTTTGCCATTGCGCAGGGAGATGTCGGCGAGCATGACCATGGCCTCTTCGGCCGCGGAGGACTTGCCGTTCTGCCTGATGAGCCGGTTGAGCCGATCTTCCGCGTCCTTGAGCTGGCCGGTCTGGTAGGAGGTCTTGGCCTTTTTCAAAGCCGCCGCGGCGACCTTGTCCACCGGGGCCGCGGCCGCCGAAGCGGCCGATCCGGAAGACGCGCCGCCTACCGCCGGAGCGGCGGCCTTGGCGGAAGGCTCGGCGAACACCGAACAAGCGAGGCAGAGGGCGTATGCCCTCACGATGGATGTGCCCTTCACGTGGGGAAGCCTTTCGTCCTCGGCGGGGGGATGCGCCGCCGCGTCACGGTAAAATAGCATCCCGGGGAGGAAAATACACGGGGCGCTTCCCCAAGCGCCACGGCATCTTCATCCGCCACTCTTGCCCGATCGCCTCTTCCCTGCGGCCTCAGGGAAACGCCGCCTCCAACGCCTCGTACAACTCCATGCAGCTCGGATAGCGTTCTTCCGGCGCTTTCGACATGGCTTTCCGGAGGGCTTCCCAGAAGCGTGCGCCCAGGGCGGGGTTCACGTCCGTGATGGGGACGATTTCGTTCTTGAGGATGCGGTTGCACAGCTCCGGGATTTTCGTTCCGACGTAGGGCAATTTGTAGGTGAAGAGCTGGTACATGACCACGGCCAGGCCGTACTGGTCCGAGCCGGGACCCACCTTGATGCCGCTCAATTGCTCCGGGGACATGTAGGAGGGCGTCCCCACCGTCATCCCGGTCTGGGTGAGCCCCACGTCCTCCATCTTGGCGATGCCGAAATCCAGGAGCTTGATGGTGGCGCCGTTGTTGACCACCATCAGGTTGGCGGGCTTGAGATCGCGATGGATGATCTTGTGGCCGTGGGCGTAGTCGAGCGCGGAGCTGATCTGCTGCAGCCAGGGCGCGATGGCCCGCGGGTGCGGCGGGGAGGGGTTGCCGCGCATCCATTGGGACAGGGTGACGCCGTCCAGGAACTCCAGTACCATGTAGGATACGTCACGGATGGTGCCGAAATCGTAGATGGTGTTGATGCAGGGATGGTTGAGGGAGCCTGCCGCCTTGGCTTCCAGGACGAAGCGCTCGGAGGCGCGGTCGAAATGCGCCGCCGCGTTCTTGGTGATGGTCTTGATGGCCACCTTGCGGCCCATGTGGGTGTCGAACCCCTCGAACACGTCGCCGCCGGAGCCGAATCCCATCTTGCGGACGATGCGGTACTTGCCGACCCGCACCAATCCGCCTTTTGAGTCCCGTTCGATGTCGTCCCCGGCGGTCCCCGCATGCGCGACGGGAGCGGCCGCGGGCGGAGCATAGGCCGCAGGTGGAACCGGGGCAGCGGGAATGATGAGCGGGTCGCGCGGATCGGAAAAGGCCGGTTCGGCGCGAGGCTCCGGAACCGGTCGGCTTTCGGCGCCATGCCGTTCCCTGGGCGCCACGGGCCGGGCCTTTGCCGGTTGCGGCGCGGGCCGCCCCATCGGGGTGTTTCCGGCGGGCCGGCCCATGGGCATGGATACCAGGGCGGGATCATGGCCGGGAGCGGGCTGGATGGAGGGTCTCCGCATCCCCTTGGCGGGAGCGGGGGCGAGCCAGCGCGTGATGGCGAAGGGCAGATAGACGGCGGCCACCATGAAGGGCGGCAGTTCCGGGGGAAGCCACAGGGAGGATTTCACGAACACGAAATAGGCGATGGCGGGATACAGCGCCGCGAGCAAGGCGGCCAGCATGAAGGAGGCGGCCGCCCCCAGGTCCAGGACCAAGGCCAGGAGGATGAGGCCGATGAAGATGGATCCGAGGACCACGGGCAGGATGCCGCCCCAGCCGGGCGCGGTCACGGCGGTGCCTTCCAGGAAATTGGCGGCCGCGGAAGCCTGGATCTCCGTGGGGGTGCGTAGACCGGCCACGGTGCGGACCATGGGACCGTCCGGGGCGGCCGGATCCACGAAAACGATCCTGCCCTGCACCTCCACGCCGGATACGCGGCCTTCCAGGAAACGCGAAACCGGGATGCGCGGGATGCCGCCCGGTCCGTGGAAGCGCATGGGGATTTCGCCGCGCGCGTCGATGGGGAGGACGTGCGCCGCGTTGAAGAGCACGCCCACGCCCTCCACGTATCCGACTTTCCCTGCGGACACGCCCAAGGCGCGCCGCGCGGCCTCGATGCCGAGCCCGGCCACCACGCCGCGGCCCAGCCGGGCGAAGGCGGGGATGGAGAATACGTCCCCGGAACCCGGGGCCGCGGCGAATCCGGTGCTGGGTTCGGGAGCGCCCGCGCGGCGCGGACCGCGTGTGATCGAGGTATCGGAAAGATCGAGCCCTTGTCCCATGGGCAGGCTGAGGCCGGGTTCGGGGCCGTCCAGCAACGGGTACAGCGAGCGCGCCAGGATGGGCGGGTAGGACGGGCCGCCGTTGTCGGGAACCGTCCAGGGACCGAAGCCGGAAAAGGCATGGGACACCACCAGCGTCCCGGAAGGCAGGGCGTTCGCGGTTTCCGGGGACCGCGATCCCGGAGCGGCCGGATCCGGGACGGGGGAAGGACCCAGGGCCAGCACGGCCGGACCGCGCTCCAGGATGGCCGCGGCCAACAGGGCGAGGGTCTTCGCATCCAAGGCGCCTCCTCCCGGATCGGCGGAGACCAGGAGGGTGGTCGTGGAGGCGGGAGGCTCACCCTTGCTTTTCAGGAAGAAGCCGAAGAACCAGGGCTCGGCCACGCGCGCGGCGCCGGTGGCGAGCGCCACCGCGATGAGGAGGACGGCGGCGAGGGCGGCCGGGAGGTAACGGAACGGAGACGCAGGTTTCCTTGCAGACGCCGATACGCCCGCGGACGGCGTTCCCACATTGCTGTTCCCCATATGGCCAGCAATAATATAGAGCCTGAAAGGGGCCAAGGGAAGGGTTATGGCGGAATAGTGCCGCCCATTTTCGCCAATCTGTATTGCAAAGCGCGCCGGGAAACGCCGAGAAGGGCCGAGGCCCGGGCGCGGTGGTGGCCGCATGCCTCCAAGGCGCGCATTATTTCGCGGTCCGTGAGGCGCGAATTGCGGATCCGCGCGGGAATCCCGCTTCCCTCCGGGGAAGGGCCTTTTTCCGCCCCGCGAGGTAACATTTCCGTTTCCCCGCGCGCGTCCGCCGCTTCCGCCCAGCCCCTTCCCATCTCCCGGAGCACGCAATAGCGTTCCGCCAGGTTCCGCAGCTCCCGGACATTGCCGGGAAAGGGCAGGGAGAGGAAGGCGGAAGGGAACGCCTCCCGGGCGGCTTCCGCGGCGTCGGCGGGGAGCATGGAGGCCAGGAAGTGGCGCAACAGGAGCGGAATGTCCATGGGGCGTTCCCGCAGGGCGGGGAGGCGGATCTCCACCACGTTGAGCCGGTAGAAGAGATCCTCGCGGAAGCGCCCGTCCCGCACCTCGCGGCGCAGATCCCGGTGGGTGGCGCATACGAGCCGGAAGTCCACAGGGTATTCGCGGCTGTCGCCCACCGGGCTCACGGCCTTTTCCTGCAAGGTCCGCAAGAGCCGGGTCTGCACCTCCAGGGGCATGTCCCCGATCTCGTCCAGGAACAGGGTCCCGCCCTCCGCTTGGCGGAACCGGCCCGGACTGTCCGCATGGGCCCCCGTGAAGGATCCCTTGCGGTGCCCGAAGAGTTCGCTTTCGACGAGGCCGTGCGGCAGGGCCGCGCAATTGACCGCGATGAACGGCCCGCCGGCGCGCCCGCTGCGGGCGTGGAGGTAACGGGCCGCCACTTCCTTGCCTGAACCGCTCTCCCCCCGCAGGAAGACCGGGCATTCCCGGCGCGCGGCGGCTTCGGCCAGGCGCAGGGCGGCCTCCAGGGGGGAACCGGGCGCGAAGATCAGGCTTGGCGGATGGGGTCTCGCGGACGTTTCCATGCCGGGGAAGATAGGTCCGGCTCCCGGGACCGGCTGTGCGCCGGGTCTCCCCGGGCGGCCGCGGCCCGATGGCGGAATCGCGGCCCCGAACTAGATTTGCATGCGGAGGGATTCCCCCTCCGGAAGCGAAGGTTCCCATGATCGAACTCAAGGATTCGCCCTTCTGGAAATATTTCACCGAGGACGTGGATGCTCCGGAAAACCCGGCCGCGGCCTACGCCGATCACGCGGAAATCTGCCGGACCTATTTCTCCAGCCTCCCCGAAAGCAAATCGGCTTACCGCTATGCCCCGGGGAAATGGAGCGTCAAGCAGGTGGTGGGGCACGTCACGGACGCCAATCTCGTTTTCCTGTACCGCTTGGTGGCCATCGCCCGCGGCGAAACCAATCCCCTGCCCGGCTTCGATGAAAACGCCTACGCCGACAACGCGCCGCACGATTCCCAGGCTTGGCGCGCCGTGCTCGACGGCTACCGCGGGGTGGCGCAGGCCGCGGGAGCGTTGATTTCGGGCCTGGACGCCGCGGCCTGGTCGCGCAGCGGATGCGCCAATGGGACCCGGCTCACCCCCCGGGACATGCTCTGGGTCCTGATCGGCCATGAAAGGCACCATATCCGGACCCTGAAAGAGCGGTATGGCCTCAAGTGATCCGTCCCTCTCCGCGGGAGCGGCCGGGGACGGCGCCGGCCGTGAACGGATCTTCGTCTTCAACGGGGACGCGGACGGCCTGGTGGGCCAGCACATCCTGGGGCTGGAGCTGGGCCCGCCCGACCTGCGCGTGACCGGACGGAAGCGGGACATCGAGCTGCTGCGCAAGCTGCCGCCCCGGGATCGCGCCGACGTCCGCGTCCTGGACATCAGCCTGGCGCGGAACCTGGACGCGCTCCCTGCCTTGCTGGCCCGGAGTAACCTGCAGATTACCTGGTACGACCACCATGACCCGGGTTCGCCGCCCGCGCATGCCGGCCTGGCCCTGCACATCAACCAGGCGCCGGAAACCTGCACCGCCGCCATCGTCAACTCGGTCCACGGACTCAAGCATCCCCTCTGGGCCGCCATGGCCGCCTTCGGGGACAATCTGCCCGCCACGGCTTCGGCCCTGGCCTCCACGGGAGGCGCTTCCGCCCACGAGGCGGCCCTGCTGCGCCGGGTGGGCGTGCTCCTCAATTACAATGCCTACGGAGAGGAGCCGGGGGACGTGCTCTTCGAACCCGCGGACCTGGCGGCGCGCCTGGCCCCCTTCCGGGACGCGTTCGGGTTCTGCCGGGAGGAATCCATCCTGGGACCGCTCGCGGCCCAATTCGAATCGGACCGGGAACGGTTCCAGGAGCTGAAGCCCTTGGCGGCCGCTCCCGGGGCCGGCGCCTTCCTGGTCCCCGACGAACCGTTCGCGCGGCGCTACGGCGCCACGTGGGCCAATGAGCGCGCGCTCCAGGAGCCCGGCCGGGCCCTGGCGGTGATCCATCCCAATCGGGACGGAACCTACCTGGTCTCCATCCGGGCGCCCAGGCAAGGGAACGGCGCGCCGGCCCGGCCCGCTTCCGACCTGGCGAAGGAATTCCCCACCGGCGGCGGCCGCAGGCTCGCGGCGGGCATCAACGCGTTGCCGGCGGATCTGCTGGACGCGTTCCTCGCGAGGTTCTCGGTTTTTTTCGCGGATTGAAAGCGGATTGAAAGAGCGGCGGACGCTCAGGCGAAGCCGTCGAAATACCCGGTGAGCCGGTCGGAAAGCGCTTCATCGACGTTTTTGCCGCCGTAATAGCCGGAGGCGAGGCGGACCTTCACCAGCTCCATATGCTCCCCGAAGGATTTGCCGCCCGCTCGGGGCCCGATCTTGGAGGCCGGAAAGCGCTTGGGCGCGGGGGCCTGGGATTTCGGCATGCCGTCTATTTCCATGATCCCAGCCCCCCTTCTCCATCCAGGATATCGACAGGGGAGGATTTTTCTTGAGCCTGGACTTTCCTTGGGCACCCGCGCCGGGCGCGGCCGGTCCCGGGGATTATTCCACCGCTTCGTCGAAGTAGCCGGAAAGCTTGTCGCCCAACGCATCGTCCACTTGCGGGTTATTGTAGTACCCCGTCTTCATGCGGAAGCGGATCAGGTCCATGTGGCTTTCCGGGGAAGTTCCGGAAGGATCGGCGGCGGCCGGGTCGGAACCGGGAGCCTGGGCGGCCGCGCCGGCGGGCGACTGGACGCCGGCGGGCGGCTGGAAGGGAGCGGAAGCGCCGGGTTGCGGCTGCGGAGTCGGAGACTGGCCCGTTTTGGCGCGGCCGAGAATCTCGGAGAAGGATTTCCCTCCCGCCATGGAACCCGGCTTCCCCTTTCCCGCGGCCGGCTTTCCCGATCGGGAAGCCGCGTCCAGCGGATTGGGAACCTGGTTTTTTTTCGGGCCGTCTACCTGCATGATGGCTGCCATCCTCCTCTCCCATTATATCGGCTGGAATGTTCCATTCCTGTGGCGAATCTCAGGGGAAATCGCTCCCGAAAGTTTTTAACTTTTGGCCGCCCCGGACCGCGGCATCAGCGGGCATGGAGCTTTTTGGGGCGCTTGGAGATCCAATGTCACGCATCGTTTGCAAATTCGGCGGCTCCAGCGTCGCCGATCATACTCAATTCCTCAAAATCAGGAAAATCCTCCAATCCAATCCCAAGCGCACCGTGGTGGTGCCCTCGGCTCCGGGAAAGCGGAATTCCGGCGAGGCCAAGCTCACGGATCTGCTGTATCTCTGCCATGACATGGCCCAGAAGCAGTTGTCCCTGGACGGCCCTTTCTCCCTGATCCGCGATCGCTACCTGGAAATCGAAACCAACTTGGGCCTCAAAGCCGGGATGGCGGCCGCGCTGGAATCCTTCCGCAAGGAGATCGAACGGGGCGCCACCCGGGACTTCGTGGCCTCCCGCGGCGAGTACCTGTGCGGCCTCCTGATGGCCTCTTTCCTGGGCGCCGAATTCGTCGATCCCAAGGACACGGTGTTCTTCGACAAGACCGGCCGCATCGATCCCAAGACCTACGAGGTGCTGGGCAAGCGCATGGCCGACGAAAAGAAGCTCTACGTGGTGCCGGGTTTCTACGGCGTGGACGTGAAGGGCAACGTCAAGACCTTCTCCCGCGGCGGTTCGGACATTTCCGGCGCCATCGCGGCGCGGGCGGTGATGGCCGGGCTGTACGAGAACTGGACCGACGTCTCCGGCCTGTTGATGGCCGATCCGCGCATCGTGGAGAACCCGCATCCCCTGGACGAGGTGAGCTACCGGGAAATCCGCGAGCTTTCCTACATGGGCGCCAACGTCTTCCACGACGAGGCCATCGCCCCGGTGCGGGACGCGGGCATCCCCATCAACATCAGGAACACCAACCGCCCCGAAGATCCGGGCACCATGATCGTCTCCAAGCTGCCGCCGGTCACCAAGTACGACATCGCCGGGGTGGCCGGCAAGAAGAACTTCAGCATGTTCAGCCTGGAGAAGAACATGATGAACAAGGAAGTGGGGTTCGCGCGCAAGATGCTCGGCATCTTCGAGACCAAAGGCGTCAGCATCGAACACGTCCCCTCCAGCATCGACAGCATGAGCGTGGTGGTTTCCAGCGAGGAGATCAACGATAAGACCGAGGCCATCCTCGAGGACATCCGCCGCATCCTGGAGCCGGACACCCTGGAAGTCGAGCAGGACCTCTCCCTCATCGCCGTGGTGGGAGAAGGCATGTCCCACCAGGTGGGCCAGGCGGCCAAGGTCTTCATCGCCTTGCGGGACGCGAACGTGAACGTCCGCATCATCGACCAGGGTTCGTCGGAGTTCAACATCATCATCGGCGTGGACAATGCGGACTACGAGAAGGCGATCCGGGCCCTGTACGCCGCCATGATGACGCCGAACCCGGCCTTCAAAGGCTGAACCGAACGTACGCCCGCATCCCCTGGGGCCGGCGGCCCCGCCTGCGGCGCGCTGCCCCGCAGGCGCGGAATTGCGGGGACGGCTTCCGATTCGGGCCGGAATCGCGGCCCCCATCCCGGGGCCATGCCCTCCGGATTCTCCCGTTTCCGGACCTCTTCCGCCAAGACCCGCCAGATTTGCCTTGAGATCGGGGGCCCATATAGTTTATCCTGTAAGGGATTTCCTTTCCCGGCCCCAAAACCCCCAAACCTCGGCGGAATATGGGCCCGGAGGCTGCGGACACCCGCGCGCGGAGCGTGGCCGGTCTCACAATCTCACTCCATTTAAGGTTAAGTTTACACTATGGACGAAGCGGAAAAATCCTGGGCGCTCAAGGCTTCGGAGCTGCACAACTGCCCGTTCTACACCAAAGGCGATTCGCTGCAAGTGCAGATGCCCGGCGTGTTCGGCAACCAGCTGACCATGTGTTCCATGCCCGTGGCCACCTTCATCCCCGTCGCCATGGACGGCCGGAAGCCCGAAGGATACATCGAAGCGGGCTACAAGAACTGCTCCTGCCGCTGGAGCTATTGCCAGATGAGCAAACTCTCCAAGCCCGCCATGCAGTTCGAGGAAGTCCTCACCGCGGAGAACCAGATGGCCCGGCCCTTCCTGGAGCAGATGCCCGTGACGGTGGCGCGCGCCTTCCGCGAACGCGCCAGCGCGCTGCGCTTCCGGTCCGGCGACGTCATCCTGCAGGCCAACACCACCAGTTCGCATTTCCACGTCATCGTCAAGGGCATGGTGCGCATCGCCTCCCGGGGCGGCGACGGCCGCGTGCTGGAGCTGTCGGTCCTGCGCAAGGGCGATTGCTTCGGCGAAATGTCCATCCTCACGGGCGCGGCCACCAGCAACCAGGTGGACGCCGTGGAGGAGTGCCTGACCCTCGCCATCGCGCGGGAGGATTTCCACAAGCTGGTCGCGGAGTATCCCGTCCTCAGCATCATCCTCTACCGCATGCTGTCCAAGCGCATCAAGGCCACCAACCAGAAGCTGGCCCAGCTCCTGTCGCCGGGCCTTTCCGGGGATCTGCGCTTCTTCGCCTTCACGGACCTGGTGCAGACGGTGATGACGGCCCGCATGACCGGCACCCTGGTGGTGGAGCAGGCCCAGCGCCGCGCCCGCTTCGGCTTCCGCGAGGGCGGGCTCATCCACGGCAGCCTGGGTAACATGAATGGTACCCAGGCCGTGGACGAGGCGCTGCGCTGGGGAACGGGCTCGTTCCGCTTCAACCCCGACCAGGTCCCGCCCGAGGCCAACCTGGACGGGGACACCATGGCCATCCTGCTGGAAGCCCTGCGCCGCATGGACGAATCCTCCGTGCTGGAAAAGACCGCGGACGGGTTGATCGTCCCTCCCTGAGACCGTCCGCTATTCGGCGATACGGATGGGGAGCGCGGCTCCGGTCCGTTTCCCGCCCCGCGCGGGTTCCACCGTGGCGAAATAGAGCCCCGGCGCGGCCCTTCCTCCCCGGTCGTCCTCCATCTTCCAAGGGAATTCCGCCGGCGCCCCGGCGGGGCCTGGATCCAGTTCCCGCGCGAACACGGTCGACCCGCGGAAATCGCGGATGGCCAGGATCACCGGGCCGGAAGCCGGCCCCGGCAGGGGAATGCGCATCGATCCGTCCTTGCGGCTTCCCCACAGGTACGGCCCCGGGGGGCGGCCCGCGCCGGTCCCGTCCCGCGGGACGCCGGAGCTGCCGCCCAGAGGGATGGAAATGGTCGTGACCGCGTTGGGCGCGATGGTCTTGTTGGTTTCCGCGGCGGGGATTTCCCGCACGGCCGCCCCCGTGTAGTCCATGAGCGAAACCCTGTCTATCCGGCCCGTTCCGCCCTTGGAGATGACGTGCAGGAAAAAGCGCGCGTTGCCGCCTACCGGGGCCGGCGCAAAGTCCGTCACGTCCAGGCCGAATTCCAGGGTGGAGGATTGCGCCCGCCCCCCCATCGGGAACAGGCCTCCGGAATAGTTGAACGCCCCCGCATAGTCCTTGGTGACCGCGGGGACCGTGGCCGCGGCCGAGGCGGCGAAACCGGTCATGACGGCGATGTTGCCGCGTTGGTTGTGGGTCAGGGTGATCTTGAGGGTGTATTTGGGCGCATAGTCCCGGCGGACGCGGCAGAACAGGACGGGCGTCCCCTGGGCGGTGGCGATGGGGCCTCCCGCGCGGAAGAGGTTATAGGGCACCCAGTACAACCCGTCCCCATGGGTGTTGTGGATGAGCCAGGAGCCTCCGTTGAAGGCGTTGTCGTACCCGCAGATGGCGAAGGCGTGGTTCAAGGGAGTGTTCTTCTGGAAGGCGGAGATGACCGGCTTGCCGTTCACGGTGGTCCGGGTCACGTTCTGGAACCGGACCTGGACCACCAGGTTGCCGCCGATGGGGGAACCGTCGCCGTGATCCACCAGGTATTGCTTCACCAACTCGTCCCCGGCGGCGTTGCTGATGTCGATTTTGTAGTACTCGCTGGCGCGCACCTTCATGGCCCGGTAGTATTTGTCGTAGCCGCTCATCCAGCCGTTGAATTTGTTCCCCCATTCCAACCCGCCGAAATCGGCGCTGGTGGCCGCTCCGGTCTGTTTGAGCAGGTCCATGGCCTCCACGAACATCCATCCGTCGCCGCCGTCGAGCGCGTCCCCGCCGTTCAGGAAATGGTAGGCGTATTCGTAGGTGTACGCCGGCGAATCGCCGCTCGACGGCGTGTTGAGGGCCCGTTGGGCTTCGTATCCGTAGATCACGGAAACCGTCTGGGCATTGGCGCAGCTGTTTCCCTGCTGTTCCCAGGTGCCGATGGGCGGGAAGAAGGGCTGCTTGGAATTGTCCGCGCTGGCGGGCAGGGGATACCGGGTCCGGTCCTTGTATTTGTCGGGCAGGACGAAAGACGGGATCGCGGCCAGCTTCGCGTCCGTCATCGGCTCCCCGGCGCTCCGCACCGGGGTGGGGGTCTGGCCTGGCGCAGGAAGCTGCGCCAGCGCGAGCATCGCTGCCGTGGTAAGGACGCGGAACATGGGATTCCTCCTGGGGCCGGGGACCTTCCGGGCGTTCACGTCCGGGGCTCCAGCCAATCGTCCCGCTCCCGGAAGCCTTCCGGGACTTCCACCCAGAGCCAGGGCCAGAAGAATCCGCCGGAGGATCGGCCCCGGTATTCCAGGGTGTCGGGGCGCAAGGCTTCCAGGTAGGCCGAATCCCTGAGGTTGATGAAGTAGATGCGTTCCTGCAGGTTGGCGTTCACGATGCCGCCCCCGCCGCGGAAATACCTGTCCACGTTGAGGGTGGCGGCGGCGAAATAGGGATGGTTCGACCATTCGGCATGGTGCCATTTGATCGCGGACACGGAAGGCGGGACGGTCTCCGGATCGCGGGCGAAGGCGAGCGGGTACAGGAACCCCTTCCGGATTCCCCGCGGAACGCTTCCGCCGCCGATGAGGATGGCCTGCCACTCGCCCCAGGGCTTGCCGCCGTTCAGGGAGGGATCCGAATCCTTGGGGGAATTCAGGTACATGACGGCGTCCGTGAAGATGCGGCTGGAGGAGACGGAGGCGTTGCAGGCCTGCACCAGGTTGTGGGAAAGCGTTTCCGGCCGGGCATCGGGCCGCCGCAGGTCCAGCATGGCCACGTGGCCCCCGCCGCCGCAGAGATGGCTGCCATCGTAGGACAGGCCGCCGGTGTAGCTGCCGCCGGCGGACACGGTCTCCACCGCGCCTTTGATCGGAGAGGCGCCCGATACGTCGAGCGTCATCTTCAAGGTCCGGCCGAAGCCTTCCCAGCCCAGGTTGGGCGACAGGGTGGTGTAAAGGACGGCCAGCTTTCCGGATTCCGCGTTTTGGACGAAGCGAGGCTCGCAGGCGCTGTCCGCGGCCAGCAGCAGGGGCTTGGCGCCTTCTTCCATCCTGACGAGATAGGCCGAGCTGCGCGCCATCAGGGAGCTGCCCGCCTCGGCCCCGGGACCGGAAGCGTAGGTGATCCAGTCCCCGTCCGGGGAGATGACGGGAACCTTCGGGTCAACGGCCGCGGCGATCACGCGGATCCTCGGGGACGCTTCGGAAAAGTCCACGAAGCAGAGGGAGCCGGCGTCCCCGGTCCGGTCGACGAACGCCAGCTTGGCCCTGCCGCCGCCTCCCGCCGCGAAAAACGCGCGGACTTCCTCCGGAGAGGACGCGAACACGGGACGGAACGCGGCCGCACCGGCAGGGGCATCGCCGGCGGTCTTGTCGCATCCGGAGGCGAGCAGCACCAGGGCCGCCGCCACCGGCATCGGCATGCGGTTCATGCCATCCTCACGGCGAGGCCTTTACGGCGGGGCCGAGGGTCACGAAGCCGCTCACCGCCGCGTAGACCTTGTCGTATTCCCGCACCCGCACCAGGACGGGGCCGGGCGCGATCGCGAAATCCAGGGGGACCCACTTCACCGTGTCCCTCTCCTTCGTTCCGTTCTTCTTGCGCTCGAGGGATTCGATGAGGATCCAGGACTTTCCGGAGTCCTCGCTGAAAGCGAAGGTGAGGTTGGCGCCGAAACGGGTATAGTCCGACTCCGAAATGATTTTCAGGGTGTCGTCCAGGCCGAACGTCTCCCCTCCTTTCGGGGTCACCAAGGTGATCGCCGCGCCCGCCGCGGGGGAGCTCGGCTCGGGCTCCGATGTACACTTCGTCACGGCCAGGATCAGCATGGCGGCCAGGGCCGGCGCAAGGATCCGGATGGGGCCGGTGCCGCGGGGGATGGGAAGGCAGGGGATTCTGGATGTCATGACGAAGGCACCTGAGGTTGAAGGTGGACGGATCGCCCGGCGGCCGGGCATAAAACCGGGACTCCGGATTTGGGAAATCTGGGTTGCCCGCCCATGCGGGCCGGATCACGATTTTGGGGCAAAGCCGCCCCTTCCCATCCGGCGGCCTCGATGGCATAAATCTGCTTTGACAATACGAATTTATGTAATTCGCCTCAAGCTTCCCAAAGGTAAAACAGCGATTAATCGGCCCGCTTTTTCCCTATGGGCAACTTTTTCCGGTGGCCCGCACTCCATTTTTGCCGCCAATCGGCCCGGACGGGCGGCTATGCGGCATTTCGACTCCTCCCTGACCTGGCATGGGCTTTGCGCTTAAGGACACTTGAAGAGGAACTTAATGCAAGCCGGCAAGAGTCGCGAGCCCAAAAAAGAGAAAGACCCATGAACCCGGAATCCTCCAACAACCTCGACCTGATCAAGAACCGGCTTGGCCTGGGAGCGCTGACTCCTCTCGAGAAGACGGCCAAGGGCCTGGCGGCGGAGAAGTCCAAGGGCGAAGCCGCCGACAAGAAGCGCTGGAAGGCGGCGCTGGATTTCGAGACCCTGTTCCTGAGCCAGATGTACAAAGGCATGCGCCAGAGCACCCTGGCGGAAGACAACGAGCTGACCAAGGCTTCCCCCGGCCGCGATATCTTCACGGAAATGCTCGACAACACCTATGCGGGCATGAACGCCAAGAACCCGCTCATCGCCGGCGACCAGGGCATGAAGAATGCCATGGCCGGCATCTCCAACAGCCTGGCCGCGCAGATTTACCGTTCCCTGAGCCGCCAGGAAGGCCAGACCGCCGTGAGCCTGCCTCCCGCCATGGGCAAGGTCACCGTCCCGCGATTCGACGAAACCTCCGTGAACGGCGAGGACATGTTCTCCACCGCGCCTTTCCTGGCCAAGCTCATCAACCAGCGGGCCCGCAGCGGCCAATCCACCGCCGTGTCCGCCCTCTCCGACGAAAAGCTCCATCCCATGGTCGATCTGGCGTCCCGGACCTACGGGGTCCCCGCGAACCTGATCAAGAGCGTCATCAAGGCGGAATCCAACAACCAGCCGCTGGCGGTATCCCCTGCGGGCGCCAAGGGATTGATGCAATTGATGGACACCACCGCCGCGGACATGGGCGTCCGCAACGTGTTCAACGCCGGCCAGAACATCCTCGGAGGCACGCGCTACCTCAAGCAGATGCTGGACCGCTTCGGCGGGGATGAAAAGAAGGCCCTGGCGGCCTACAACGCCGGACCGGCCACGGTGGACCGCTTCAACGGCATGCCCCCGTTCGAAGAGACCAAAGCCTACGTGGAAAAGGTCCTGAAAGCCAAGCAGAACCTCGATGGCGCCGGCACTCCTGGTGCCGTCGGCGCGGGGAAATAAGGAGAGGCCATGGGTTCCGCATACCGCGAAATGTTGCTCGGCGAGGAATTCGCCGACCTGCTGGAGGCTCCCGCGGCCGCGGCCGTCGCCGCCGCCGCCCCGGTGGACCGGGAAGCCTTGTGCGAAACCCTGATCGCCAACATGGACGCGCAGATGGCCCTGTACGCGGCCTACCTGGACCAGGCCAACCGCCAGCGCCTGGCGCTCGTGAACCGCCGCCTGATGGAGAACCACGACGTGAACCGCGAGGCCGACCGGCTGGTGAACGGCCTGGCTTCCCTGGAAGAAGAACGCGTCGCCGTCACCGAGCGGATCGTCGGCCCGCGCAGGACGGGGGAAGCATCCACCCCCGTCAAGTGCGAGGCCATCTATCCCCTGGTGAGCCCGGCCCGCGCCGAACGGCTCAAGGAATGCCGGGACCGCCTCCTCAACGCGGTGGGCGAGCTCAAGCGCGCCCTGGCCGTCAACCTGGCCCTGGTCGAGAACGGCAGCAAGATCGTGCACACCACCATAGGCATCATGACCAGCGTGGCGGGCCGCACCAAGACCGAAAAGATGAATACCTACACGGCCAAGGGCAACGTGAACGTCGCCCGGCTGCAAATCCGCAACCTCGTGAACCGGAGCGTCTGACATGGGATTGATGGATGCCCTCAATATCGGGATGCGCGGCCTGCATGCGGCCCAAAGCTCCATCGACGTCACCGGCCAGAACATTTCCAACGCCAACACGGAAGGCTACTCCCGCAAGCGCGTGAACCAGTCCGCCGACGTGGTCCGGGACGATATGTACGGCGAGAAGGGCCTGGGCGTCCAGGTCACCGACATCCAGCGCATCCGCGACACCTTCCTCGACCGCCAGACCTGGGAACAACTGGGCGAAAAGGGCTATACCACGCAGTTGGACACGGCCTATACCCGCATCGAGAACATCCTCAACGAGCCCACCGAGAACGGCCTGGCCGCGCAGATGAACGCATTCTGGGCCTCCTGGCAGGACCTGGCGAACAATCCCGGCGATCTTTCCGCCCGCGAAGCCGTCAAGTCCAGCGCGTCCACGATGCTGGACACCTTCCACGCCGTCTTCAAGCAGATCGAGGATTTCGGCAAGTCGATGAACAACCCGCTCGACCAGAGCGTCAAGACCGTCAACGACCTGACCGGCCAGATCTACCTGCTCAACGAAAAGATCGCGGGGGCGGAAGCGCGCCCCGGCGAGAACGCGAACGATTCCCGCGATCAGCGCGATCTGCTGGTGCGCCGGCTTTCCCAGCTCATCGACGTGCAGACCATCGAGGATGCCAACGGCCGCTGCATCATCACTTCCGGAGGCAACCTGGTGGTGGGGCCTTCCGAGGCCCTGAAGCTCGAGACCTACGGCGCGAACCGGACCCTTCCCGACGGCACCGAGACCTCCGAGCTGCTCTTGCGCTTCTCCGGATCCTACCGCAGCTTCGAGCCCCGCAGCGGGGAGCTCAAGGGCATCATCGATTCCCGCCGCAACGTGCTCGCGAACTACATGCAGGACCTGAACGCCTTGGCCGCCACCATGGTCAAGGAAGTCAACGCCGTGCACGTGAGCGGTTACAATCTCAACAAGGCCTCCGGCACCTTCTTCTTCGACCCGACCAAGACCAAGGCGGGGGACATCTCCCTCTCCGACACCATCCTGGCCGGCGCCCAGAACATCGCCGCCGCCGCGGGCGGGAAGATCATCGACGTGGCGGCCTTCCTTCCGGCCGGCGGCATCCCCGCCCTGGCATCGCCCGTCCTGGACCTGAAGGCCACCAACCCCTCCTACCGGGACTTGGTGCTGGACTCCGTGAAGGTGACCATGGCCGACGGTTCGGTGCTGGCCGAAGGCTCCGGAAAAGATTACGTGGTCGACTATGAGAACGGCACCATCACTTTCGTGAACTACGCCCGGTACGCCGCCGGCGACGCCGCCACGGTCAAGATCTCCTACAATACCACGGGGTTCTCCGGGAACGGCAACGGCCAGAACGCCCTGAACATCGCGGGCCTGCGGCTCAAGCCGTCCATGATCAAGGACAACGACGGCAATTACACCCAGAGCATCAACAGCTTCTACAGCGCCACCATCGGCAAGCTGGGCATCGAGAAGAACCAGAACGCTTCCCGCAAAGAAACCAAGGAATTCCTCATCGGCCAGATGGACGCCGAGCAGGCATCGATTTCCGGCGTCTCCCTCGACGAAGAGATGACGAACATGATCAAGTACGAAAACAGCTACAAGGCCTCCGCCCGCTACATTTCGACCATCTCGCAGATGATGGACGTTCTGATGGCCCTCGGCCAATAAGGAGTAGGACACATGGCATCCAGAATCAGTTTCGGCCAGATCAGCAACCGCATCCTCGACCGGCTCTTCACCAACTACAACAAGCTGGAAGGCATCCAGAACCAGTTGGCCACGGGCAAGAAGGTCAACAGCGCTTCGGACAATCCCGTGAACGCCTCCCAGAGCCTGGAGATCCGCTCGGAGCTGGATCAATTCAAGAGCTTCCAGCGCAACGTCGACGACGGACTGGCCTACCTGGGAACCGTGGACTCCACCCTCAACACCGGGAACAACCTGTACCAGAGCATGCGCGAGCGCGCCATCCAGGCTTCCAACGACACCAATTCCGCGGAAAGCCGGTTCTACATCGGCCGCGAAGTGCGCGGCATGTTCGACCAGATGGTGGCCCTTTCCAACACCGCCTTCAAGGGCGAATACATCTTTTCCGGCACCAACAGCCAGGTGCCCCCGTATGAATTGCGCAGCGGCGCCAGCAAGGTCGTCAACGGCGCGGGCGTCCTTTCCGGCAACATGAACTACCTGGGCGCGGGCGTCCAGATGGACCTCATCGACAAGAACGTGGACGATTCCAAGGACACCATCACCAGCGACGCGAACCCGGTGCTCATCATACCCGGCACCCTCAAGGTGAACGGCCTGACCGAAGGCACCGATTTCACCATGGACTACGTCAAGGGCCGGATCACCTTCACCAGCCCCGCCGCCACCGCCATGGTCGCCTCGGGCAACGCCGACATCACCTATGACTGGCTGCGCCGGAACGAAAAGGATCTGGACGGCGTCATGAACCGCGAAATCGAGGAAGGCCTTTCCGCGCGCATCAACTCCACCGCCTCCGACGTCTACGGCAGCAAGACGGAGGCCAACGGGGCCTGGGAAGCCATGATCAACCTCATGGAAGGGACCATCAACAACAAGCCGGCCAAGATCCGCACCAGCCTGGACCAGCTCGATTCCGCCTTCAAGCGCCAATTGACCGCCCAGGCGACCAACGGCGCCCGCGTGCAGCGTTTCGAGGGCACCCAGAGCCGCAACGACGAGCGCACCGTGTACACCACCAAGCTCCAGTCCGAAGTCGAAGACGTGGATTTCGCCCAAGCCATCTCCGACTTCAACCTGCAACAAGCGGTCTACGACGCCTCCCTGAAGATGGGCGCGAGGGCATTGCAGAATACGTTGGTGAATTTCCTGTAAGACGGGTTCTCCGCGGCCTTGCGGTGAGGGTCGGGAGTACAGTTTGGATCGGACATCTGCCCAAGGCTTCCATTGTCGGGAGTACAGGCAGATACT
>DATENA010000043.1:0-2255 GCA_035275285.1 Fibrobacteria bacterium
CCCTTTTCTTCCGGCCCGGAACCATGCTAGAATCATCCAAGCACCCCAAAAAAAGATCGGGAACATGACCGAGGAGTCCAAGAAACGGTACCAGCGCATCATCCAGGATCTCGGACAGATTCCCACGATGCCCACCATCGCCGCCAAGGTGATGCAGATCGTCAACGATCCCCATTCCAGCGCGGAGGACGTGGCCAAGTTCATTTCCCGGGACGTGGCGCTCACCTCCAAAGTGCTCCGCTTGGCCAATTCCGCCTTCTACGGCATTCCGCGCACCATTTCGTCCGTCAATTCCGCCATCGTCATCCTGGGCTTCAACACCATCCGGAGCCTGGTCCTTTCCGCTTCCGTGCTCAAGATGTTCCCGGCCAAGCCCGGGTTGGCGAGCTTCGACCGCAAGGCCTTCTGGAAGCATTCCTTCATGGTCGGGATCGCCTCGCGCATGGTGGCCCAGATTTACCGCAGGAAGAAGCTGGTGGACATGGAGACCGCGTTCAGCGCCGGCCTGCTCCACGACATCGGGAAGATCATCCTGGAGCAATTCTCCAACGAGGACTACCTCCCCGTGCTGAAAGCGGCCAAGGAGAAAGCCATGCCCCTCTTCCTGGCGGAGCGGTCCATGCTGGGCATGAGCCACGCGGACGTGAGCGGGATGCTGGTGGACAAATGGCAGATGCCCAACGAATTGAAGGGCCCCATCGTCAACCATCATTCGCCCTTGGAGGACAAGGCTTCCCAGGACATGGCCTGCATCGTGCATTTCGCCAACCATCTCTGCCACTTGAAGGGGAGCGGTTGCATGGAGAACGAAACCTACGCCGTGCTCATCGCGGAAGCGGAAGGGACGTTGAACCTGGGCATCGGCCAGGACGAGCTTCTGGAAGAACTGGAAAAGCACATCCAGGAAGCGGAACCCTTCTTCTCCCTGATTGAAGCCAATTAAAGCCGGAACCAGGCGGGCGAACCCAACCGGAGCGCCTCCGGATCCGTCCGGAAGCGCATGGAATATGGCCGAAAGCGACTTCGGAAACCCGGAAGCCTTTTTCGCCCGCTACAGCGGCGTGCCCAAGAACCCCGTGCTGATCCGGCAGACCCTGACGGTGCTGCGCGATCCTTCTTGCTCCGCGGGGGATCTGGTCCAGGTCCTGGAAAAGGAACCGGCCGTCTCTTCCAAGGTGCTCAAGGCCGCCAACTCCGTTTTTTTCGGCACCCCCAAGTCCATCACTTCCCTGAAAGCGGCCATCGTACGACTGGGGAACCACAACGTCTCCCGCATCGCGCTCTCCGCGTCCCTGGGGGCCACGGGCGGAAGCCATTGGAAGGATTTCTGGCGGCATTCCATTTCCGTGGCCATGCTCTCGCGCCACCTCGGGCAGTTCGCGGGCGGCTTCACCAAGCAGGAAGAAGAGGAACTCTTCAGCATGGGCCTGCTCCACGACCTGGGAGTCATGGTCGAAATGGATTCGGGGGAATTCCAGCGCGTGGGCCTTACCCTGAAGACCGGCCCCCTCACCCTTTCGGAGGCGGAGAACCTGGTGTTCGGATTCGATCACGGCCGCATGGGCCGCCTGGTGGCGGAGCGGTGGAATTTCCCCGCCGACCTGGTGGACGCCATCGCCTGCCACCACCAGCCCGAGGCGAGCAAGGATTTCTACCGCAAGGTCATCCTCATCCACCTGGCCGATCTGGTAAGCCATGGGTTCCAGATCATCAACGTACCGGGCGAATCCGCGCCTCCCACCCAGGAGGCCTATCTGCAGGAGTTCAACCTGCCGGTGGAGCAACTCGTGCTCTTCGGCGATTGGCTGCTCTCCCAGAAAGAGGAGATCGACGCGTTCGGCGATCTGATGGGCTCGTAGCCCGCTCCGGTTTTTCAAGAGGGTCAATCGCACGTCCGCGCGGGACCCGGGGGGCTCCGGGCCGCCGGCTCCAGCGGGTTTGCTCCTTATCCAGGTCGGCGATGGCCGTCCGGCCGGGCGATGCGGTGGGTCGCTGCGCTCACTCGCGGATGGGCGTCTCTCGCAAGCGGGGTCGCGCAGCCGCTCGTTCGCGCTCCGGCCATACGGCCTGCAAACGGTGACGATGCGGTGGGGCGATTCCCGCCGCTTCCGCCTGATGGCCCGGAGCCCCCCGGGCCCCGCGCGGACGCGCCGTTCACACCGCTGGAGAAACCGGGCCAATCGCCCCTCAGCGTCGGGTCTGTGCGGTCGCGAAGAGGGGTGGTCGGCAGGAGGGTGGGCGGAAAGCTTTTGGCC
>DATENA010000044.1:0-29755 GCA_035275285.1 Fibrobacteria bacterium
CCTTCCCTCCGAGGCCGGAATCCCGGCATGATCCTGATGCGGGCGGCGTTGCTGGGATGCCTGATGTGCGGAGCCGCCTTTTGCTCGCGGGGAAAGAATGCCGAGCTCAGCGAGGATTCCCTCCAGGCCATGGTGTCCCGGGAGCCGGACAATCCCGTCCATTGGATGAAACTGGGGACCCTGGCGGCCAGGAACGCCCAGGTGGACCTGGCCAAGGGCTATTTCGACGAAGCCATCAAACTCTCCGGCAACCAGGGCAAAACCATCCTGGAAGTGGGCGATGTCTGGCTCTCGCAAGGCCGCATCAAGACCAGCCTTCCCTACATGATGCCGAACCTGGCGCATCTCGATCCCGCGCGCCTGGACCAATTGCAGAACGGGTTGGAAAAAGAGCATCTGTATTCCGCCCAACTGCTGGTCTTGCGGAACCTGGGATCCCGCACGCAATCCTACCTGCCCGTGAACCGGAAAACGGCCGTGCTCGCTTTCCGCCAGGGGGATTATGCCCTGTGCCAGGCCATCCTGGCCCGCTTCTCGGATCAACTCGAATACGAGAGCGCTCGCAACCTCCTGCTGGTCAACTATTTCCTCAACGGCAACCTGGACCCCAAGATCCCGGCCTCCTTGCTGAAGCGCTTTCCCCAAGGGGAGATGTCCTACCTGGTGAACCTGAACCAGGCCCAGCAGGGCAAATGGAAGGACGTCCGGGAGTTCCTCAAGCGGGAAGCCAATTCCCCGTCCTACCGGGACTATTACAATCTGATCAAGGCCATGGAGGCCGCGGCCGAAGACCGCAACGATGAGGCCGCGGCCGCGTACCAGAAGGCCCTGGAAACCCCCTGGGACCGCCTGCGCGTGGTGGTGCATGCGGACCTCTACCGTCTCTATGCCAGCACCGGCAACAAGTTCAAGTCCGATCAGATCTGGGAAACCCTTAAGGAGGAATACCAGGACATGGATCCGGAGCTGCAGGAATTCATGGCGCGCCAATTGCAGATCCGGAACTACGAAAAGCAGTCCAAATATTTCTACCGCGTGGTGCTCCGCCGCAAGCCCGGCAACGCCGCCGCCCTGACCGCCCTATGGGACGATTTGATGGGCAATGAGGACTACCAGACCATTTCGGACAATCTCAAGGTCCTGCTGGACAGGGATCCCCTTTCCTGCGAGGGCAATACCCTGGCGATGGAGTTCCATTTCCGCCAGAAGAACGACAAGGAATTGCTTCCCTACGGGCGCAACGCCACCGTGTATTGCTACGAGGCCGTGGAACCCTACTTCATCCTGGGCAGCACCCTGCTCAACCTCAGCAAGCCCGAAGAGGCCCGCTCGTATTTTTCGACCTACATCCGCAAGGGCGGGGACATGAATAAGGTGCCGATGAGCGTGAGGTAAGAAGAAGAACTGCGGGGCGGCGGAGGCGGTACGCCGAGGGTTTCGCTGAGGTCACTTGCCTTCGGTCGGGAGTACGGTAGGGGATCGGACGTCTGCCCAAGGCTTCCATTGTCGGGAGTACAGGCAGATACCCTGCTTCCGCTGCTTCGCCCTTCGGAGTCGGGGGTCGGGAGTTGAAGAAAAGAAAGGCATGCTTTTACATGCCGCAGTCGGACCAAGTGGTCCATCTTTTCTTCAACTCCCGACCCCCGACGTGATGCCCACTACATCCTCTCCTCTATCAAATCCGCACGCACCAAGTCCCGCGAATCTTCGAATCTTTTCATCAGCTTGCCGAACACCCAGCATCCGACCAACACCCCCGCCGCGTCCGCCGCCATGTCCGCATAGTCGTAGGATCGGTCGGGAACGTAGAGCTGGTGGATCTCATCGCCGACTCCATAGAACATTCCCACCGCCCGTCCCACGTAATCGATCCTGCCGCTTCCTTCCGGGGCCGCTTCCGCGGCGTCCGGCCGGGCTTTTTCGCGCGCGCCGGACGCGCCTTCGGAAATCCGGCGCCGCAGGGGTCTGCGCGCAGCGATCAGCATGCCCAGGACGGCATAGGCCGAAAAATGCACGGCCTTGTCGCTGTAGGGAAAGGGGGGAAGCCGGACCTTGTCCCCGGGAAGGCTGGAGGTGTAGAACAACACGCCCATGCCGAGGAGGGCGGGGAGCCAAGAGAGGAAGAACGGTTTAGACAGTCTGGTCTTCATCGATGGCGGTGGCGCCGCGCCGGTATTCCTCCAGCAAGGAGAGGGCATCGCCCGCCCTGCTTTCATCCACCAGCACGTCCACCCCTTCGGCGAAATCCAGGGAAGGGAGGTTGCCGTTCGCATCGTCGGTGCGTAGGGCGGCGTCGATTCCGGCCTCCTGCAGCAGGTTGCGGATGAGGATGGCGCTGGTGCGCGATGGCGCGGAATAGACGGTTTTCAAGCTCATGGCAACTCCCGGGCCGACAAGTGGAACCTACCCCGGTAATATAAATTCACGGAAAGGCGGATCCCCGGATCTTCGAAGCGGAAAGCCGGCAGCGAGTCCCCGGGATTGGCCTGCCTGCGCACGACGGGCAGGAAATCAGCGGGGGGGATCTTGCCTCCCTTGAAATCCTGGATCTGCCAGGAGGGCCACGTGAAGGTTTCCGGCAGCCGCTGGGCCAGCTTCACCAGGAACATCCGGGCTTCGCCGGCAAGCATTTGGGAAAGGTCCTGGGCATAGTCCGCCTGGGCCGCATCTGGCACCGCCTTGAGGGCGGTCTTGATGTCGCCCAAGGCGCCGGATTCGCCTTCGTCCATCCAGGCCTGCAGGATCAAGGGCTTCTTCCGATCGATGCGGACGATGAACCGCGAATCGTCGGTGGGACTGAAGCAGATGGGAGCCGCGGCGGGCCTGCCTTTGCCTTTCCCCCTGCCGGCTTCCGGCGCTGCGGCGTCCCCTTCATCCTTGCAGGCGACGTGCAACCACTGCGAGGAGGAGTCCAGGTAGGCGAAAACGCCGCGGTTCAATCGCAAAGGTCCCGCGGCCGCGGGAACGGCCATGGGAGGGGTTTCCCGGAAAACGAGGAAGTAACGGCCTTTGTGCACGCCGGAACCGAGCCAGCCTTTTTCCCCGCCATAGCCTTTCAGGATCCATTCCTGCTGCAGGCCGGGATAGAGTTTCAGGGCCTGCGGGTCCTTGGCGCTCATGGATTCGTGCCAGGCGGCGCCGTTCCCGTACTCCGTCGTGGCCACGGAAAAGCTGTCCGGATCGAATTCCCCGCTTTGCTCCAGGCGCGCGGCGGTGACGCTCCGGCCGGTCCAGTCCAGGCTCAGGCTGGCGGAATCGCCGCCCGCCTTGCGGAAGAACTCCGTGGGCCTGCCGTCCTTGCGGGCGGCCACCCGGTAGGTTTTTTTCAGGTCCGCGGTATCGGGGAAATGCACCGCATGGCAAGGCAGGCAGGGGAGAAGCAGGAGAAGGGCGGGCCTGGAGACCCCGAGCCGGAACATGCCGGATCAGGTCGCTTCTTCGTCGGGGGCGGAATCGTCTTCCGTTCCTTCGGAGGCGGATGACTCTTCCGCATTCGGCGCCGCGACCACTTTCTGGTTCTCGGTCGATTCCAGCATGGCCGGATCCACGTCTTCGCTCTCCACCACCGCCACGTCCGTCACCATGTCCGTGTCGTTCAGGCGGATGACGCGCACGCCCTGGGTGTCGCGGCCGATGACGCTGATGTCGGCCACTCCCATGCGGATGACCAGGCCTTCCTTGGTGATGACCAGGATCTCCTGGCCTTCCCGCACAATCTCGATGCATACCGCGGGACCGTTCTTGTCGGTCACCTTGATGTTGCGGACTCCCTTTCCGCCCCTATCGGTGATGCGGTATTCGTCCGGATCGGTGCGCTTGCCGTAGCCCTTGTCCGTGATGGTGAGGACCGAGCAGCCCTTTTCCACGATGATCATGCCGATGACGGCGTCGCCTTCTTCCAGGGTGATGCCCTTGACGCCGCGGGTGCCGCGGCCGGTCTGGCGGAACTTGGACATGGCGAAGCGGATGGCCTGGCCCAGCTTGGTCCCGATCATCACGTCGTCGGCTTCCGACGCGAGCACCACCTGGGTGAGGGTGTCGCCCTCGTCCAAGGTGATGGCGTTGATGCCGGCGGTGCGGGGGCGCGAGAAGGATTCCAGGGACATCTTGTTGATGATGCCGTGCTCGGTCACCAGGACCACGCTGCGCGCGTCCTCGAAATCCTTGACGGGGACGAAGGCGCTGACGTGCTCGCCCTCGGCAAGGTTGATGAAATTGATCAACGCCTTGCCCTTGGAGGCGCGGGCGGCTTCGGGGAGCTCGTACACCTTGAGCCAATGGCAGCGGCCCTTGTTGGTGAAGACCAGGATGTAGCTGTGCGCCCAGGCGATGAAAAGGTGCTCGACGAAATCCTCGTCCTTGAGGCCGGTGGCCGAGATGCCCTTGCCGCCGCGTCCCTGGGTCTTGTAGGCGTCCGTGCCGATGCGCTTGATGTAGCCTGTGTGGGACACGGTGACGATCATGGGCTCGTTGGCGATCAGGTCCAGGTAGGTGATGTCGTCCGCGGCGTCCTCGATCAGGGTGCGGCGTCCGTCGCCGTATTTCTCCACGATGTCCTTGAGCTCCTGTTCGATGATGGACATGCGCCGGGCCTTGTCGGCCAGGATGCCTTTCAGGTCCGCGATGGTGACCGTCAATTCCTTGTACTCGGCCTCGATCTTGTCGCGCTCCAGGCCGGTGAGGCGCTGCAGGCGCATTTCCAGGATGGCGTCCGCCTGGCGTTCCGACAGGCCGAACCGGGCCGTGAGGCCCGCCTTGGCGGCCGCGCCGTCCTCGGAAGCGCGGATGAGCTTGATGATCTCGTCGATGTGATCGAGGGCGATGCGCAGGCCTTCCAGGATGTGGGCGCGTTCCTCGGCCTTGGCCAGCTCGAAGCGGGTGCGGCGTTCCACCACCTCGTGGCGGTGCTCCAGGAAGTAATGGATCATCTCGCGCAGGTTCAGGGTGCGCGGGCGCCCTTCCACCAGGGCCAGGTTGTGGATGGAGAAGGTTTCCTGGAGCTGGGTATGCTTGTACAGCTGGTTGAGGATGATGTCCGGGAACGCGTCCTTCTTGAGCTCGATGATGATGCTCATGCCGTCCTTGTCGGACTCGTCTCGCAGATCGGAGATGCCTTCGATGATCTTGTCGCGCACCAGGGAGGCCATCTTCTCCAGCAGGTTGGACTTGTTGACCTGGTAGGGGATTTCCGTGACCACGATGCGGTTGCGGTTGTTGACCACTTCCACGTGGGTCTTGGAACGCACCAGCAGCTTGCCGCGTCCGGTAAGGTAGGCCGCCCGGATGCCGTTGCGCCCGTAGATGGTGGCCCCGGTGGGAAAGTCCGGCCCGCTTACGTGGGCCGCCAGTTCCTCGACCGTGATCTCCGGATTGTGGATCATGGCGATGCATGCGTTCACGATCTCGCGGAGGTTGTGGGGAGGCATGTTGGTGGCCATGCCCACGGCGATGCCGGTGCTGCCGTTGACCAGCAGGTTGGGGAAGGCGGAGGGGAGCACGGTGGGCTCCGTGGTCGAGGAATCGTAATTGGGCGTGAAATTGACGGTGTCCTTCTCCAGGTCCTGGAGCATCATCTCCGCGAACTTCTTCATGCGCGCTTCCGTATAACGCATGGCCGCGGGGGGATCCCCGTCGACGGAACCGAAGTTGCCTTGGCCGTCCACCAGGGGATAACGCATGGAGAAATCCTGCGCCATGCGCACGATGGACTCGTAAATGGCCGAATCGCCGTGGGGATGGTACTTGCCCATCACCTCGCCGACGATGTTCGCCGATTTCTTGTACGGGCGGTCGGCGGCCAGGTTGATGTTCTCCATGCCGTACAGGATGCGCCGGTGGACGGGCTTCAACCCGTCCCGCACGTCGGGCAATGCGCGCGCCACGATGACGGACATGGAATACTTCAGGTAGGAGATTTTCATCTCCTCCTCGATGAAGGTATTCACGATTTTGCCGTTGTCGTGCGCGGCGGGTACGGATGCGTTCATGCAGTCTCCTCGGAGGTCCGGATAGCGTTACAGCGCGTCCCAATGCGATCGCAGGCCCGCCAGGCGCCGGGTTTCCCCGGAATCGGACTGGCTGACCTGCAAAGGGGTTATGGAAATGCGGTTGCGGGCGAGAGCGTAGTCGTCCGTGCCGGGAACGAAGCGTTCCTCGGGCTTGTATCCGGTCAGGCGGAACTCGGTGATGCCGTGCCCGTTCCGGATGGATTCGTAACTGTCCGCGAACATCACCGTGCTCATGGAGGTGATTTCCACCCCTGCGATGGCTTCGGGATCGCAAGGGGGGAAATTGACGTTCCACAGGCCCCCCGGGCGGCCGGGCAAAGCCCTGTCGGGCAGCACGGAAGGCGTGCGCAACAACTTCAGGATCCAGCCCACGGCGTAGGCCAGGTGGTCCGGAGCGTCCTTCCACACGGAAACGGCCAGGGAGGGGATGCCCCACATGGCGCCTTCCCGGGCCGCGGCCACGGTGCCGGAATAGACCGCGCTCATCCCGGCGTTCTCGCCCAGGTTGATGCCGGAGACGACCAGGTCGATTTCCCGGTCCTTGAACAGGTGGGCGACGGCGAACTTGACGCAATCGCAAGGCGTGCCCATGACCTGGTATTTGGGGTAGGGCGAACCGGATTCCGCCTTGAAGGCCAGGCGTTTATGCATCCCATGGGTGAAGGCCTGGGACATGCCGCTCTGGTCCAGGGATGGGGCCGCCACCAGCACTTCGTGCTCGGCGCTGAGAGCGTCCGCCAAGGTGGTGAGGACGGGGCTCAGGATGCCATCATCGTTGGTGACTAGAATCTTCATTCCGTAGGCTGAAAAAGCGGTTTTCGCGGCCTCAAAATCGAGTCGGAATTGGTGTCCTCACAGCCCTGGAAATGTATGAAATTCCAGCGTTTTTTCCAAGCCGGAACGGGCCTCCCGCCGCGGTTTATGGGGCGCGGCACATTAGCTAAATTGCCGGAACGATACACCACCGAAACAGGTCCCGCACGCATGAACTCCCCATCGCCGTCCCAAGCTCCCCTGCAGGCCCCCAAGGGCACCCGAGACTTCTATCCGGAGGACATGCGCGTCCAGAACCATCTCTTCGAGGTATGGCGCCGCGCCTGCCTGGATTTCGGTTTCGAGGAATATGAGGGGCCCACTTTCGAGCACCTGGAATTGTTCACGGAAAAGTCCGGCCGGGAAATCGTGACCCAGCTCTACAATTTCAAGGACAAGGCGGAGCGCGATCTCGCCCTCCGGCCGGAAATGACGCCGACCCTGGCCCGCATGGTCAACCAGAAGGGCGGCAGCCTCAAGCTGCCCCTGCGCTGGTTCTCCATCCCGCGCTTGTTCCGCTACGAGAAGTCCCAGCGCGGGCGCCTGCGCGAGTTCTTCCAGCTCAACATGGACATCCTCGGCTGCGAGACCGTCGCGGGCGAGGTGGACCTGCTGTCCGCCATCATCGAAATGCTCAAGGCGTTCGGCCTGGGGCCGGAGGATTTCTCCATCCAGGTTTCCAGCCGCCGCCTGCTTTCCGAGTTCCTGGACCGGCAGGGAGTGGCCGCGGACAAGAAGGCCCCCGTATACGCCGCGCTCGACAAGCGCGCCAAGATAGGGGAGGGCGAGTTCCGCACCCTCCTGGGGAAAGAGGGCCTGACCGCGGCGGGCATGGACGCCATCGAAGCCTTTTTCAAATGCAAAGGCCTGGAGGAGCTGAAAGCCCATTTCCCCGCGGCGCCGGAAGCCTCCGGGGAATCCCGGGGCCTGGATGAACTAAGGCGGCTCTTCGGATACATGGACGCCCTCGGATACGGCGGATACGTGAACCTGGACCTGTCCGTGGTGCGCGGCCTCGCCTATTACACCGGTATCGTGTTCGAGGTTTACGACAAGGGCATGGGCATGCGCGCGGTCGCCGGCGGCGGGCGCTACGACAACCTGCTGGCCAGCCTGGGCGGCAAGCCCGTCACCGGCGTGGGCTTCGGCATGGGAGACGTGGTCCTGGCCGATCTGTTGCGGGAAAAGAACCTGATGCCTTCCGGCCGCGAGCCGCTGGACTATTACCTCGTGGACGTGGCTCCCGCGGAAACCAGGCTGCCCAACCCGCAATTGCTGCTGCTGGCCCAGAAGCTGCGCGCGGAAGGCCGGCGCGTGGGTTACTCGCTGTCCGGCGAGAAGGTCAAGAAGCAGATGTCGCAGGCCAACGATCAGGGCGCCGGGCGCGTGCTCTTCTTCGGTTCCGACAAGGGAGCGGAGGGAGCGTATGAGGTGAAGGACCTTGAGTCGGGGGAGCAGAGCGTGTTGGCGTTCGAGGATCTTTAGGAAAATGCAAAAGTCAAAGTTCAAAGTGCAAAATGAAGGGAATTCCGGGCGCCTCGGCAACACGGCGGAGCATTCCAGTGGCGCTTTCAAGCGGTCCCGGAAAACAGTTTCGGTATCCGCCTCCCGGTTTTCAATTTTGAACTTTGCATTTTGCACTTTGAACTTTGACTTGAACGGAGAGTAGCCCATGCAAGAATCCTCCTACGAAGGCCGCCAATCCCACATCCCCGCCATGGAAATGCCCGGGATCGAATCCTGGGAATTCCAATACCCCGGCACCGACACGGCCATCGAGGTCAGCATTCCGGAGTTCACCTGCATCTGCCCCAAAACCGGCCTGCCGGACTTCGCGACCCTGGTGATCACCTATACGCCGGTGAAGGATTGCCTGGAGCTCAAGAGCCTCAAAGAGTATATCCTGAACTACCGGGACATCGGGATTTTCCACGAACACGTGGTGAACCGGGTGCTGGGGGATTGCGTCAAGGCCTGCTCCCCCAAGCGCATGGAAGTGAAGGGCGTCTTCAACTCCCGGGGCGGGATCCAGACCACGACGGTGGCCAGGTTCGGGTTTTGACGCGGAACGGGGCGGGGTCGTGAAACGGCCGCGAAAAGTTTAACTTTTGGATTCCGACACGAAGGGAAAGCAACATGCCGAAGATTCATAATTTCAGCGCCGGGCCGGGCATCCTGCCCCGCCAGGCCATGGAGGCTGGCGCCAAGGCCTGCCTCGAGTTCAACGGAAAGGGCCTCTCGCTGCTCGAGATGTCCCATCGCGGCAAGGATTTCATCGCCGTGATGGAGCAGGCCGTCTCCCTGGTCAAGGAGCTCCTCGGGGTCCCGTCCGGATATTCCGTGGTATTCCTCCAAGGCGGGGCGAGCATGCAATTCGCCATGGTTCCGTACAACCTGCTGGACGAGAGCGAATCCGCCGCGTACCTGGACACGGGCACTTGGGCCAACAAGGCCATCAAGGAAGCCAAGCTGTTCGGCAACGTGAAGGTCGTGGCCTCGTCCAAGGAAGCGAACTACACCTACATCCCCAAGGGATACGAGATCCCCGGGGACGCGAAGTATTTCCACGTCACGTCCAACAACACCATTTTCGGGACCCAGATGCAGCACTTCCCGGAATCGCCGGTGCCGGTGGTGGCGGACATGTCCAGCGACATCTTCAGCCGTCCCGTGGACGTCTCCAAGTTCGGCCTCATCTACGCCGGCGCCCAGAAGAACATGGGCATCGCCGGAACCACCCTGGTCATCGTGCGGGACGATCTGCTGGGCAAGGTCAAGCGCAAGATCCCGTCCATGCTGGACTACAAGATCCACATCGCGGAAGGATCCATGTACAACACGCCCCCGGTGTTCCCCGTCTACATGGCGATGGAAACCCTGAAATGGGTCAAGCAGATGGGCGGCGTTTCCGCCATGCAGAAGCGCGCCGAGGAAAAGGCCCAGCGCCTCTACAAGGAGATCGACGAGAACCCGCTCTTCAAGGGGACCACGGCCAAGGAAGACCGCTCGCGCATGAACGTCACCTTCGTGATGGCCAAGCCCGGGCTGGAGGAAGCCTTCGGCAAGGAAGCCCTGGCCGCCGGGCTTTCCGGCCTTCCCGGCCATCGCTCGGTGGGCGGCTTCCGCGCCTCCATCTACAATGCGCTGGAGCTGGAGAGCATCGACGCCCTGGTCTCGGTCATGAGGGATTTCGCCAGGAAAAATGCTTGAGCGGGTTTCCGTCTCCGGCATCCCTCTCCTGGCGGCCTGCTGCTGGTTCTCCGCCTTTCCGGCGGAGGGCCGGTACGCGGGCCTTCCCGATCGCCCGGCGGACCGCGCCTCCGCGCAAGCCTCCGCCCCGTCCCCCGAGCCGCTTTCGCTTCCGCCTTCCGTCCGGGATTCCGCCCTGCGCCCCATCTACCCGGGCGCCCCCCTGCTCATCACCGTCCCCCTTTTCGACCTGCCTTACGGATTCCGCGGCGGCCTGGAATCGCCGAGCATGCGCCAGACCCTGTACTGGAACGCCGGGGCCACCCAGTGGGCGGATCAGACCATCGGCTGGCTGTGGGAAGGCGTGCCGCCGGGCGGTTGGCGCGTCCTGGGCACCTATGCCTCCCTGGGGCTTTTCAATTACCTCTTCGTCTATCTTCCCCTCGGCGGCGCCTGGATGCACGAGGAGTGGCATCGCGCGGTGATGACCCGCTACCGCATCCCCAGCTACGACGGCGTCTACCATTGGGATATCGGCACGGAAGCCATCCCGGTCGATCACGTCGCGGACCGGGACCTGGCGGACCTGAAAGCGCGCCATCCGGCGGACTTCACCCGCCTGATGGAAGCGGGCATCGAGGGCGAAACCGAATCCGTGCGGCTGATGCGCCGGAACAACTTCTTCCTGGGGCGCCGGTCCGATCTGGACGCCATCAATTGGTGGGCCACCAGCCTGAACGCCGCCGCCTACCTGTACATCTGCTCGGTGGAGGATTTCGACGCGGACCTGGAGAAGGCGAACCGCAGGGAAACCGCGGAGAGCCGGCGGGACTTCGCCGGCCTGGATTTCCGCGCCTGGGTGTACGACATGCGCCGTCCCGACGAGCCCTATGCCGCGGGTCCCCGGGGCCGCACCCATCCGGCCGGCGCGGGTTTCGATCGCTATCTGCTCTATTCCGACCTGACCCGCGACGAGCGGGCGTACCTGCGCCTGCAGGCGGGCCTGTCCCTGCTCAACCTGGTTTCGCCCCAGTCGATCGGGCGCGATTGGCTGCCCGGCTCCAGTCCCTGGGACGGCCGGGGCCTGCTCTGGAACTTCGGCCTGGTCCACCATCTCACGCCGTTCGGGTATGACTTGGGAGGGGACGTCCTGGTGCGGCGGGGCCGATGGTCCTGGGTCTTTTCGGCGCGGGGCCTGGTGAACGGAGAGATGATCCTGCCCGGATTGGGCGGGGAGCTGTTCCGCTATCCCTGGGCGGCGGGGCGCCAAGAACTGTTCCTCACCTGCGCGGCTTCCGCCTGGCTGCAACCGCAAGACCAGCTTTACCGCACCACGTCCGTCCTTCCGGGGGGAGCGGTTTCGTTGGGCGCCGCGCTTCCGTTGCGGCCCTCCCTGGAGCTGTTCCTGGAAGCGGATGCCAAGACCCCGGGCTGGGTGCCCGGGAACGTCTACCTGGACGCGGCCGCGCAGGCGCGCGCGGGGCTGCAGATCAGGCTTTGAACCGTTCCGGTCCCCGGGTTCCGGAGGATAAGGCCGGCCCGCGGAAGGGGTCAGTCGAGCAGCAGGTTATCGATCAGACGCGTTTTCCCGTAGAACACGGCCACGGCCAGCACGGAAGGGCCGGCTATGGTTTCCACCGGCGCCAGGCGCGCCTGGGAAACCGCCTCGACGTAATCGATGCGCGTGGGCGCGGAAGCCTCGATCTCTTCTTTCATGATCCGTTTCAGGGCTTCCGCCGATCTTTCCCCGCGCGTCCATGCTCCTTTGGCCCGGATCAACCCCCGTGAAAGGGCCGTGGCCCTGTCCTTCTCCTCCGGGGTAAGGTAGACGTTACGGGAGCTCAGGGCCAGGCCGGAAGCCTCGCGCACGGTCTCCACGATGACCGTCTCCAGGTCCAGGGAAAGTTCGCGCACCATCTTCCCCAGGATCAGGGCCTGCTGGATGTCCTTCTGCCCGAAATAGGCGCGATCCGGTTTCACGATGTTGAAGAGCTTCAGCACCACCGTGCAGACCCCGCGGAAATGCCCCGGCCGCGCCGCGCCGTCCAGGAACGCGTCCAGGCCTTCCACCTCGCAATACGTGGAGAAGTCCGGCGGATAGAAGGCCGGCGCCTCGGGAGCGAAAATGGCGGCCACGCCCGCCTCCCGGCACAGGCGGCCGTCTTCCCCGAAAGGCCGGGGATAACGCGAGAAGTCCTCCGCGGGCCCGAATTGCAACGGGTTCACGAAAATGGAAACCACCGTGATGTCGTCCTTTTTCCGGCTGGTTTCCACCAAAGCGAGGTGCCCGGCATGCAACGCCCCCATGGTGGGGACGAAGCCGACGGTCAGGTCCGGCCCCAGGTCCTTGCGCCAGCGGCGGTAGTCTGCGATGGTTTTGAGGATTTCCATGGTGTTACCGTTCGCTATGTCGTGATTCGAAGTTCGTGATCAGAAAGTCAAAGTGCAAAGTTCAAAGTGCAAAAATCAAAGTTGAAAACAGAATGTCCTGCGGAGGTCCGCCCTCGCGCTCGTCCTACGGATCAGTTTGCAGTCGATCGGGCTTTCCTCTTTCTCTTCATTTTGCACTTTGACTTTTGAGATTTGCATTTACTTCTTGCCCATGGAAGTGGGCGAGAAGTACGTCACCCCTTCCGGAACCTTGGCGATGGTGTCCATCAGCAGGTTCAGGTCCTCCGGGTTGCGGACGAAGTCGATGTTGTTGGTGTTGATGATCAGCAGGGGCGAGCCCGAATAGTAGTGGAAGAAGTGGTTGTAGGCCCGGTTCAGCGCCTCGATATAGGCCTCGTCCATGGTCCGTTCGTAGGGCCGGTCCCGCAGCTTGATGCGGTGCATCAGGGTCCTGGTGTCGGCCTGCAGGTAGATGGCGTAGTCGGGCTTGATCAGGTTCCGTTCCAGGATATCGGCGAACTTGTAGTAGAGGTTCACCTCGTTCTCGTCCAGGTTGAGCGTGGCGAAGATCTTGTCCTTGGCGAACATGTAATCGCTCAGGATCTGGGGGCGGAACAGGTCCTGCTGGTGGAAGATCTCCTGGATCTGGCGGTAGCGGGAGAGGAAGAAGAACACCTGGGTCTGGAAGGCGTACCGCGATTTGTCCTTGTAGAAATCGGACAGGAAGGGGTTGTTCTCGAACTCCTCGAACAGCGGCATGCACCCCATGCGGTCGCACAGGGCCTTCACCAGGGTGGATTTGCCCACGCCGATGACGCCTTCCACGGCTACGTAACGGATGCGTTCCGGCAGGGACGCTTGCGAAGCCGGCATGGCCCGGTACTCCTCGACCTCTTGGGGTCCCTGCACCTCGATGCAGCGCTGCAATTGCCGGCCCACGGATTCCTTGAACCCGGGCAGGACGAAATCAGGGTCCAGATCCGTCATCGGCACCAGCACGAATTGGCGATCGAGGATGGACGGGTGGGGCACGGCCAGGCCTTCTTCATGGATGATCTCGCGGCCGTAGGACAGGATGTCCAGGTCGATTTCCCGGGCGGCCCAGCGGCCGCGGGATCTCCGCCCCAGCCTGGTCTCGGTCTCCAGGCAGAAGTTCAGCAGGGCGCGCGGCTCCAGGCGCGTGGAGAAGCGCACCACCAGGTTCAGGTACTTGCCTTGCGGGCCGGGACCCACCGGCGCGGTCTCGTAGACCTTGGATTTCTGCACGGGGGAAGCCGAGATGGAGCGGATGGCCTCCAGGGCCTGCCGGATATACCCCTCCCGATCATTCAGATTGCTGCCGAGGGCCAGGAGAACGACGGTTTCGGGGCGTGCCATGCGGACCGGAAATATACAAATAAGGGCGGGCTGCTCCCGAAAATGGGGGATTTCAGGAAAGACGGCCCCGCGTTCCCGGTAAAATTGTTATAATAATCGGCGTGGCCCGTCCCCACGGGTGCTTCCCTTTGGAGAGCATTTTAATATCTTTTCGGATGTTACTCATCCCTTCTTTTCCATCAAACCCTTCCTTTCCCGGATTCACCGCATTTAAGGAGATCCATTTTGGCCACCAAACCCAAAGCCGCCATGAAAAAAACGTCGGATAAGTCCAAGGAGGAAGAGTTCTCCGGTATGGAGAACGACTCCCGGGAGTCCGCCGTCGAAGGCCGTCGCAGGGAGCAGGAAGAATACGATCAGGATTCCCAGGACGGAGAGGGCCAGGAAAGCAACAATGCGCGCACCCTGGCCGAAGCCAAGAACCGCTGGACGGAACTGAAGAAGCTGGGGATGAAAGAGCTCATCAACATGGGGCTCGACCTGAACATCGCCGATCCGCGCAGCCTGCGCAAGCAAGCCCTGGTCTTCTCCATCCTGGAACGGGAAAGCGGCGGCACCGCCTCCATCTACGCGGAAGGCGTGCTGGAAGTGATGGACGAGGGATACGGTTTCCTGCGTTCCCCGGAGCATTCCTACGTGGCCGGGCCGGACGACGTCTACGTGTCCTCCACCCAGATCAAGCGCTTCGGCCTGCAGACGGGGGACACCATCTCCGGCATGGTCCGCGCTCCCAAGGACAATGAGCGCTACTTCGCCCTCCTGCGCATCCAGAAGGTGAACGGCGAGGATCCGGAAGTCTGCAAGGACCGCGTTTCCTTCGACAACCTGACCCCTTTGCATCCGGACGTGGCCTTCAACGCGGAATACGATCCCAAGGAAATCAGCACCCGCATCATGAACCTGTTCACGCCCATCGGACGCGGGCAGCGCGGGCTGATCGTGGCCCCTCCCCGCGCGGGCAAGACCATCCTTTTGCAGAACATCGCCAATTCCATCGTCCGCAACCATCAGGAAGTCAAGCTGATGGTCCTCCTCATCGACGAACGCCCCGAGGAAGTCACGGACATGCGCCGCAACGTGCCGGCCGAAGTGTTCAGCTCCACCTTCGACGAGCCCCCGGAGCGCCACATCCAGGTGGCCAACATGGTCATCGAGAAGGCCCGCCGCCTGGTCGAGCACAACCAGCACGTGGTCATCCTGCTGGATTCCATCACCCGCCTCGCGCGCGCGCACAACGTGGTCATCCCGCATTCCGGCAAAATCCTCTCCGGCGGCGTGGACGCCATGGCCCTGCAGAAGCCCAAGCGTTTCTTCGGATCGGCGCGCAATATCGAAGGGGGCGGCAGCCTCACCATCATCGCCACGGCCCTGATCGAAACCGGCAGCCGCATGGACGAGGTGATTTTCGAAGAGTTCAAGGGAACCGGCAACATGGAACTGATCCTGGACCGCCGCATTTCCGAGAAACGCATCTGGCCCGCCATCGACGTCTTCAAGTCCGGCACCCGCAAGGAAGAGCTGCTGATGACCCCGGACGATCTGCGCCGCGTATGGATCCTGCGCCGTTACCTGCAGGATCTGTCTCCCGTGGAAATCATGGAGTTCCTGGTGGACAAGCTGAAGGGCACCAAGAGCAACAAGGAATTCCTGGACTCGATGAATGGTTGATTTCCAGAACATCGGGGTGCTGGGATGCGGCAACATGGGTGCGGCCCTGGTGCGCGCCCTGGTCTCTTCGGGCACGGCCGCGGCCAAGGACGTGTACGTTTACGATACCCTGGCTCCCGCCATGGAAACCCTCAAGCGCGAGCTGGGGGTGCAATCCACGGTCCAGGCCCATGACCTTCCCGATCGCTGCGATGTCCTGATCCTGGCGGTCAAGCCCCAGATCTTCCACCATATCGCCCCGGGCCTCAAGCCCAAGAGCGGCCCCAAGGAGCGCGTGGTCCTCAGCGTGATGGCCGGCGTCACCAGCGCGAACATCCGCGCGTATTTCCCGGAAGACTACCAGATCGTGCGCGTCATGCCCAACCTGCCCTTGTCGGTGGGGGAGGGCGCCACCGCCATCGAGACGGACGGGAATTCGGAAGCCACCCTGCTTCTGGCCGAGCATATCTTCAAGGCGGCCGGGCGTACCGTGCGCGTTACCAGCCACCAGATGGACGCCGTGACCGGGCTCTCCGGCAGCGGTCCCGCCTACGTCTTCGAATTCCTGGAAGGGCTGATCCTGGCGGGAGTGAAGGCCGGCCTGGCGCGCGAAGTCTCCACGGCCCTGGTCCTGCAAACCGCCAAAGGGGCCCTCAAGCTGCTGGAAAGCGGCAAGGAATCGCCCTCTTCCTGGTCTGCGAAGGTGAGCTCTCCCGGCGGCACCACCATCCACGGTCTGCACGTGCTGGAAACGGCGGGCTTCAAAGGCATCCTCATCGCCGCAGTGGAAGCCGCCGTGGCGCGGTCCAAGGCCCTTTCCGGCAAATAAGCGGCTAAATCAGCGGCTTTTGCGAGGGTTCCCGGGGCGCGCCAAGCGCCTTTTTTTAAGAGAATCATTTACATTGGTGGAACAGCGAGGCCAGCGTGAAAGTTTCCCGGGAAAAGAAACAAGGGCACCGCCAACGCTTCATCGACGCCTTCGTGGAGGAGGTGCGGCGCCAGGGCTATCGGGCCGTCACCCTCCGGGACGTGGCCCGGGCGGCCGGCCTGAGCGACGGGGCCGTCTACAAGTGCTTCGCCTCCAAGGAGACGATCCTGCCGGCCTATTATGCCGCCAAGATGGAACGGCTCCGCCAAGAGGGGGAGTCCCTGGGCGGGAAAGCCTCCCACTCCCTGGTCGACAAGCTCCAGGCCCTGTTGGAATTCCAGATCGGCCAGTACGAGGGCGAAAAGGATTTCCTGGAAAAGACCTTCCATCCCACCTTCGTGGCGGCCAGCCTCATGTGGTCTGAGGTGGCGGCCATGCGCAAGGCTTACTCGATCGCACCCTGAACCTGTTCGCGGCGGTGGTGGGCGGACCCTTGCTGCGTCATGTGGAGGAGCCGGCGGGGTTCCTGGTCAACCGCCATCTGATGCCCATGCTGCTCAACCTGGGCGGGTTGGGGAAGGGGTTTTCGGGATTCGCCGGCGCCGCCGGACCGGCACCCCGGGGCGGAGCGGAAGGCGTGGAAAAGCCCGGGGCCAAGCCGCGGCCCAAGCGGGGGAATCCGCGCAAGCCGCGCCCGGCGGCCAAGGGCGGTAAAGCCTGATGGACCGGGATCCGAAGGCGCGGAATCCGGAACCGGGAAAACCGGGGGGCAGGCCGGCGAAGGATCCGGGGGCCGGTTCCATTCCCCTGTCCAAGCTGGCCCGCGCGGGCGTGGCCGGCCGGCTGGCTCGCCGGAAGAGGAGTGGAAAACGCGCGGGGAAGCCTTTTTCGCCGCCTGCGCCCGCCCCAAAGGCCTGCCCCTGAAGCTGGCCCAGATGCTGAGCCAGGAAGAGGAGCTGCTTCCCGAAGAGTTCCGCAAAGAGCTTTCCAAATCCTGCTACCAATCCCCGGCCATGAACCGGGGCCTGGTGCACCTGGCCGTCACCCGCGAGGGCCGCCGGCTGGCCGTGAAGCTCCAATACCCCGGCATCGCCCGCACGGTCAAGAACGACCTGGCGGTGGTGGGGGGCTTCGCCTCCCATCTGCCCTGGCTCAAGGAGATGCAGGGAGCCTGGACGGAGGTGGCGGAACGGATGCTGGAGGAACTCTCCTACGCGCACGAGGCGCGCTGGACGGAATGGTTCCGGGCGAACCTGGGTATCCGGGAGGTTACCATACCCGCCGTGCATCCGGGCTTGAGCACCGAGACCGTGCTGACCACGGATTTCATGGACGGCGTGCACCTGCCGGAATGGCTGGCCGGCTCCCCGGGCCGCGAGGAGCGGGATGCCCTGGCGGCCGTGTTGTGGAAAGTGTACCTGAAATCCGTCTACGTTCTGAACGCCCTGAACGCCGATCCCAATCCCGGCAACTTCCTGATTCGGCCGGACAGGTTCCATCCGGACCATCCAAACGGGATCCGCGGGGAAGGCGCCGTGGCCATGCTCGACTTCGGCTGCGTGAAGACCTTTCCGGCCGGTTTCAGCGGCAACCTGCGGCGCCTGTTCGCCATGCACGCCAGGGGCTGCAAGAGCGGCGGAAGCGTCCATTCCCTGGTCGAGGAATACGATGCGCTGGGCATCCTCCGCATCACCGATCGCCGGGAGGATTTCTCCGGGCTGGAGAAGCATTTGCGCTCCATGGGCGAGTGGGTGTTGCGGCCGTACCGCACCGCGACCTTCGATTTCGGCGCGGCGATGGGAAACGAGTGGGAGGCGCGCCCCTAAACTCCCGAGTTGCTTCCCCACCCGCGGGGAAGGGTATAATGACGGGGTGAAAGCCACCTTCGCAGGGGGGCGTCCCGCGGGGAGGAACGGCCGTTCCGCAACGCGCAACGCCGGCCCCATCCTCCCAGCCTTGCTGGGCCTCGCCTGCCTGGGTTCCGCCTGGGGCAAGGTAGCCGTCAGCGTATTGGGCGCCTACGTGGAAGGCCGCGACTCGGCGTACCATGACGGCCTCTCCAGGGACCTGGGCCAGGCCCTGGCCGAAGACACCTCCCTGCTCGTTTTCGATCTCCGCAAGAAGAACGCCGCCGCCCTGGACTCGGCGCATGCCCTGGGAACGTTGGCCCAGGCTTCCCTGCTCGTCCCCATGAACGGGAACCAGGTCAAGTGGGGCCTGGTGGTCGAATGCGCGGAGCTCAAGGAAGAATACCGCTGCCGCCTGGAGGCGGTGGACATGTTCGCGATCGAAACCCGCGTCCTGGACACGTTGTACGTGCTGCTGGAAGCGGGAGAGAAGCGCAAGCAATTCGCCCAGGCGGCCGCCCGTCCCTTTGCGGCCGCGCTTCTGCCCAAGAAGGCGGAGACGCCGGCCGTGGGGACCTTGAAGCTCAAGGTCCCCGCCAATCCCGCCACCCTCATCCGCGGCCTGGCCGTCATCCGCAGGGGATCGATAGCCGAGGTGCCCTTGGGGACCACGCTGGTCATCGGGGACTCGCCGCGGTTGATCGTGGTCAGCATGGAGAACGTCCACTACGTCCTGTATCCCCATTCCTCCTACACGTACATGCTGCCCAAGGTGGTCCAGCTCAACCAGGGGACCCTGGGGATCATCAAGGGCGTGGACTCCGCCTCCGTGGAGGGGAAGCTGCGCCAGGCCACGGCCCTGGACGAGAGCAACCTGATCTGGAAAACCCTGACCAAGGTGGCGGCCCTGGACAGCAGCAACCTGCTCTGGCAGGGACTCGGCAAGGTCACCGCCCTGGACAGCCACAACCTCATCCTCAGGAACCTGCAGAAGGTGACCGCGATGGATACCAACAACCTGCTCTTCAAGACCTTCGGCAAGGTCACCGCCCTGGACAGCAACAACCTGCTCCTGCGCACGCTGACCCAGGTGGCGGCGATGGACAGTTCCAACCTGGTCTGGAAAGGCCTGGGCCAGGTCTCTTCCCTGGACAGCGGCAACCTCATCTGGAAGAAACTGGGGGAGATCGCCTCGCTGGACAGCAACAGCATCTGGCGCAAGCTCGGGCTGCTCGCCTTCCAGGACAACAGCGTCGTGCTCACCCCCTCTTTCATCGTGCGCGGCCAGCCGCAGGCCGTCCTGTTCCGCCACGAGGGCAGCGTCTCGACCATGGAGGTGGTGAAGGGAAGCATGTCCGCGCAGCCCCTCCTGAGTTCCCAGGACGCCGCCGGCATCGGGGCCATGCGCACGGTGCGCACGCGCGGCTATTCGCTCAAGCAGGAACGCCTCAATCCGGCGCGCGCCGATCGCATCCTCCGCGAATTCGAAACCGTGGATCCCAACCGCGGCTCGCGCCCCTTCGCCATGTTCCTTCCCGGAAAGCTTTTCGGGACCGGTTCGGCGCTCCGCACCGCGGACAAGTCCATGCAGTCCTTCATCGTTTCCGGCTCCAGGGAGATGGACATGGAGATGGACGTGCTTTCCTCCGAAAAGGAGGGTTGGAGCGAGTTCGGCGGCACTTTCCGGTCCGGCGCCCAGGAATCCGGATGTTACCTCTGCAGCCCCGATCGCCTCGGTCCATGACGGCGCGTCCGCTCTTCCGGGCCCTGCCCTGGCTGTTCCCGGCGCTGGTGGGCGCCGCGCCCGCGTTCGCGCAGAAGGGCGATACCTCCGAGGCCGCCCAGGGCCATGGCTTCCCCTGGATCGCGCATACCTCGGTGGACGGGTTCTATCTCGGCTCGCCCGCGAACCCCGGCGGGGGCAATCCCTACCAGGTGAGCCTGTACCAGGGTTTCACCATCCAGTCGCTCACCTTCGCCTGGTTCCATATCGGGTTGCGTTCCCGGGAGACCCTGGCTCCGGGCTTCTCCGGGCCTTACCGGGAACCGTTCGCGCTGAAGCTGCAGGGCAGCGCGGAAGTGCTGCGCGATTACCTGTACGTCACCCTGGGCGGCAACATCCCCATTCTCAGCGATACCATCGCCTTGGCGGACACCCTGGCCTTGTACCAATCCATGAACGGCTACAGCCCGATGCCGTACTCCTCCTACCTGTCGCCCCAGGCGCTGCAAGCTTCCGTGTTCGCGCGCTACGCGTGGACCAATTGGACCCTGATGGGGGGATTCGGATACGCCCGGCCCACCCTGTTCCGCTTGATACGGGATCATGCGTTCTTTCCCGCCGCGTATTTCGACCTTTCCGGGCGCGCGGTCTACCAATCCCGCGCGGCCCGCCACCGCTGGGACGCCAAGGTTTCCATCTTCGGGGACGAGGGCAACGAGATCCGCATTCCCGCCCACAACGAAGGGGACCTGTACCAGCTGCGTTACGAGTACCTGAAATCCCTCCGTCGCGTGGCGTGGCAGGCCGGGATCGGGGCCGCGGTGAAGCTCCCCGACGCCAACCGGCACCTGAAGCTGAAAACCGATCTGGAACCGGCGGAGACGGACGATAACCTGCAAAGGGCCTACCTGGAGTTGTCCGTGTCCTGGGCCCCGCATCCGGACATCCTCTGGCGCGTCCACGCCGCGCCCAAGGCGATTTTCAATTGGAACGGATCGGCGGCGGGCCATGAGACCGAGGCCGGGCTGTCCATGGGCCTGCGGATCTGGGAGTACCACCGCATCCGCGTGGCCGGCACCGCCCTGTACGGCCAGGTCGCGGAGCGGACCTACGCCGGATTCGGATTCCGCGGCGAGTTCGCCTTCCGCCATCTGGGCTTCCAGGACCTGGACGAGGGCGCGGAAGGGGAACCGCAATGAAACCGGGATCGGGAGCGCCATGGAGGATTTGAGGAAGTGGTACCGGAGCAGCCTGCCGGCGAGCATCGACGCGTTGAAAACGGCGCGCAAGACCCTGGCTGATTCGCCCGGCGGCGCGGAATCGGCGCGGCGCATCGCGCACAGCCTCAGGACTTCCGCCGCCGGCCACGGGTTCCCCGCATTGAGCGAATCCGCCCGGGCGGTGGAGCAATCGCTCCCGGAAGAACTGGCCCATTGCCTGGACCGCCTCCTTTCGGAATTGATCAAGGTGAGCGCCGTCCCGGGGCCGGGCGATCTGCCCGGCATCCTGATCGTCGAGCACGATGCGCAGATGTGCCGGTTGCTGGAGACCATCCTTTCGGGTTCCGACCGGGAGATCACCGCCCTGGGCAGCGCGGGAGAGGCCCTGGCGGTGCTGGAGGACCGGCAGTTCGCGCTCATCATCCTCGATCTTTCCCTGCCGGACACGGACGGCCGCAACTTCCTCATGCTGCTGCGGGAACGCTCGGCCACGGCCGGAGTGCCGGTCATCGTGCTCTCCGGGATCGGGGGGCCGCAGCCCAAGACCGAGTGCTTCGCCCTGGGGGCCGATGCGTATTTCGAAAAGCCCCTGGCGCCCGAAATCCTCAAGGCCGCGGTCTCGGCGCGCTTGCACCGTTCCATCGAACACCGGCGCGAGGCCCGCCAGGACGCGCTCACGGGATTGCCCAACCGCGCCTCCTTCTGCGAAGGCTTCCAGCGGATCGCCACCCTGGCCGCGCGCAAGCAGGAGCCCGTCTCCCTGGCCTTGCTGGATTTCGACTTGCTCAAGCGCATCAACGATCATCTCGGCCACGTGGCGGGCGATGCGGCCCTGCGCCACGCGGCGCGCGCCTTCGCGGACGCCCTGAGGCGATCCGATTTCCTGGCGCGGTGGGGCGGCGACGAATTCTCCTTGCTGCTTCCCAACACGAACCTGCAAGGCGCCCGTTCCGTCCTGGAAAAGCTCTTCTCGGCCCTGGCCGCCGCGCCTTTCCGCACCCAGGACGGCCGGCCGGTCCCCTTGTCCTTCTCCGCGGGGCTGATCTCCGTGCCTCCGGAATGCGCGGTGGAAAAGGCCATGGCCGAGGCCGATCGCTTCCTGTACCTGGCCAAGGCGAACGGCCGCGCCCGGATGGTGTCCGAAGCCGATCCCGCCGGTGCGCCCGCGCAGAAGATCCTGCTGGCCGAGGAGGACGATCAGGTGGCGTCGATGGTGATGAGCAGCCTTGGCCGGGAAGGATTCGAGGTGCTGCATTGCCGCGACGGCGAGTCCGCGTTGCGCGCGGCCCTTTCCACGCCTTGCGCCTTGTGGATCCTGGACTTGAAGCAGGAGGCCTCCCCGGGCCGCAGCCTGCTCACGGACCTGCGCTCGGGTTGGCGCGGAAGCCGCGTGCCGGTGCTGATGATCACTTCCCTGGGCGCGGACCAGGCCTTGGCGCGGGGATTCCGATTGGGTGCGGACGATTATCTGGTCGCGCCGTTCTCTCCCTACGAGCTGATGACCCGCGTGCACAATCTGCTGAGGAAATGAAGCGTTGCGGTTACGGCGGCGATTTCCCCGCGGGCCGGGCCGGCATCCGCGGATGCCGATTCCCGGGGAGCTAAACGGAGGAGTCGAAGGAGGTCGGACGGGAGGCGGTCTGATCCGAAGCGGCGGCCTTGGCTTTGGCCGCGGCCCGCAGGCCCGCGCCCGGAGCCTCGCCCCTTTTCATGCCGGCGATGCTCTTGCGGATGATGAGCGCGGTCTCATGCGGCCGGTTGAGGATGTCTTCCGGTTCCTGCATCACGCCCTTGGAACGCCAGTACCAGAACAGGGTTTCCCGGAGCACGGCCAGGAACAGGATGGCCAGGGTCACCCCGATGACGAGGAAGACCAGGATGAGCAGTACCGCGCTGAAATTCCCCACGGAATCGCCTCCGTCTCATGGATCCCAAGGTAACAGGCTTATAATAATTCCGGCCCGAAGCCGCGGCTTGGGGATTCGTCTGATTTTTTTTTGACCCATCTTTCCGGTAAAGTCGAAATCGGGGAAAAAATCGAAATGCTAAAACGGGGGCCGTCTGTCCCCGGCCCCCGCTTTCGGCGGGCCGGAGGTTATGCGTAGACTTTGTAATCGATTTCCGGGAAGATATTGTCCGTGGCTTCCAGGTTCCGAAGGAAGGGCTCGTAAATGGAACCGTTGCGGATCTGGCGGTACAGTTCCAGGCAATTGTGAACGTGCACCTTGGTGCGTTTCACGGCGTAATCGACCATGGTCCCGGTTTTCATGATGAAGGCCCAATCCGAGGACTGCGCCAGCAAAAGTTCCCGCGCCATCTGGTTACGGGCCCGGCGATCCTGGTCCCCGCCGTCCGGGAGCCGCGCCACCTCGTGCATCAGATCCCCGATCTTGTGGAGATGGGGATAGATCCAATCGTTGCTGCCGTTGAGCCATACGTCCGCGTAACCTCCGGCTCCCCAGGAGGAGAAGGCCGGATCGGAGCGGGGCGCATCCTTGTGGAGCATCAGGTAGTCTCGGGGCGTGGACAATCGCACGCGATGGTTGTTTTCCGTGAGCACCTTGCGCATCACCTTGCCCAGGAACATGGGCCCCTCGTACCACCAGTGGCCGAACAGTTCGGCGTCGTAGGGGCATACGATGCAGGCCGGCGTGTCCAGCCGCCCGGACAGCCATTCGTCCTGTTTGTCCCGGTTGAAGATGAAGTTGCTCGAATGCTCCTCGGTGGCCTGTCTGGCCCAGTCCTCGACGTAGGGTTCTTTGTAGTTGCCCTTGCCCGTGATGCGGAAATACTTGATGCCGGTGTTGATGCGCAGGCCCATGGGGTGGATGTACGGGCCGATGTACTGCATGTCCAGATCGAAACCGATGTCCCGGTAGAATTCGCGGTAGCGGAAATCGCCGGGATAGCCTTCCTCCGCGGACCAGACCGCCTTGGAGGACTCCTGATCGCGGGCGAAGGCGAACGCGCCGTTGGGCGTCTCCACGGGCGCGTAATTGCCTTTGGGCGAAGGCGGGTCGCCCTGCAGGATCCCGTGGGTGTCCACGAAGAAATACCTGAGGCCGGCCTCCTTGATGTACTTGTCCAGCCCGCGGAAATATCCGCACTCGCCCAGCCAGATGCCCCAGGGCTCTTGGCCGAAATGCTTCCAGTAATTGTTCACGGCCACGGCCAACTGCGCTTCCACCGTGCGCGGGGAGAGCCTGAGATTAGGGAGGAAGCCGTGGGTCGCCCCGCAGGTGATGATCTCCAGGTTCCCCGATTTCTGGAATTTGCGAAAGCCGTTCAGCAGGTTGCGATCGTACCCGTTGAAGACCTTATGGCATGTTTCGAAAAGGTTGCGGTACATGGCCGCCAGGTAGCAGAAGGCGGGATCGTTCTTGGTGCGGGTGCACTCCTTTTCCGCCAGCTCGCGCAACCGGTTGATATGGTTGATGTAGCGAGTTTGCAGCAACTCGTCCGAAAGCATCTCGCACAAGGGGGGCGTGAGGCTCATGGTGATTTTGAAAGGCAGGTGATCCCTGGCCAGGGCTTCGAACTCCTGCAGGAGCGGGATGTAGGTCTCGGTTATGGCTTCGAAAAACCAATCTTCTTCGAGGAAGCGGGCATGTTCGGGATGTCGGACGTAAGGCAGATGGGCGTGCAGTACGAAATTCAGGTAACCCATCAGTTCAGGACCAACTCCTTGAGATCATACGTAAAGGAGCGGGTCGCGCCGGATCGGGACGTCAATTCCAGGTTCAAGATGGCCTTGTTGTACGGGAATTCGGTCTTGAAGTAACCCTGGCCGTCGGTGGGAACGGAGCTGCCGCTGACGAAGACCTGGGTGCCCGGAAGCACCTTCCCGGAGACTTCCAGGCGCGCCTTGGGGACGGCCGGGGTCTTCTTCGGGGCCTTGGGGGCCGGCGCGGCGGGCTGCTGTTCGGAAGGTTGGGAAACCCCCCGGGACCAGGAAGAAGAGCTCATGCTTTCCGAGCTGAGATTCCATTCCGGGACGAAGGCGCGGGCATCTTCCACCACCAGGTGCTCGGAACTGCCCAAGGTCTTGGTATGGGTGGAGGAATAGGCCAGGACTTCGCCCTGTTCCGCCAGGCGCTTTTGGGTGATGGCCCAGCTTTCCGGGAGCTCGGAGAGATTGGAGCGGATGATGGAAATGAAATGGCCGCTGTCCGAGAGCCAGCCCAATTCCACCTGATAGCGCTGGCCCACCTGGGGCACGCCGAAATACCATTTACGGGCCCAGAAGAAAACCGGAATGAAGGTGAAGTTGGGCTCGAATAGGGATTTGGATTCCCAATTAATCTTGAGGGTCTCGCGGTAATTCCCGCTGGGCAGCTTCTCGCGCTCCTTTTCCTCTATCAAGTTCGAAGTCAATTCCCAGTAACAGAACATGTACTCGGGATCCTTCGGCATCAATACCAACTTGGGTTGGCTGTAATGGCCGGGCAGTTCCGGGGCCACTTCCGGGAACCCGTATTCCCGTTGGGCGGGATGTTGCTGGAAGCTCTTGGTGCGCCAGATGCGCTCCTTGGTTTCCCCAGGTTTGATGAGCGAAATGGCGAACTCTTCCAGAGTCAACTCCCCGGCCGCATCCGCGGCTCCGGCCTTGGCCCTTGCCCGGGCGGTGGTCTTGCCCGCGGCAGGACGTTTGGAGACGGGAGCGGGGGTTTCCCGATTGGCCTGGGAAGGAGATTTCGAGAGTTTTCCGGTGCGGGAGCTTGCCTCCGGTTTGGAGGCCTTGGGAGCAGGGGTGCTGGATTTGGACTCTGCCGAGGCCTTGGGTTCCGCGATGGGTTTGGCTTTCTTCGCGGTCGCGGGAGGGATCGGCTTGGGGGCGGGCTTGGCCGCCTTTCCCTTTGGCTTGGCTTCGGAGGAGGCGTCCTTGGACTTGCCAGTCGGGAGTTTTGAGTTCTTGTCCAGCTTGTTTTTCACGGTCTAACCTCCAGGTAATTGGACCGGTCACCTGCGCTTGCGGACTGGTTGTCCCCACACACTGACACCGGTCAAGGTCACGGAAAGCTTTAAAAAATCTTCAGTCCATAAATTATTTTCTAGGCTACCGCGATGTCCATACTTTAATGCGACATCGAGAACGTTCCCTCTCCTTCCCAGGGGCAAACCGGTGCCCAAGGTCACGAAATAAAGATCGGTCTCCCCCAAATATAACCTTTCGAACCCCAGACCCCCTCGATAAGCAACCTTGCGGAAATAAGGCTCATAGGGACTGCCCGCGCCCTGGAACTCATACCCGGCTCCGGCGCGGAAGGCGGGATTCAACAAGCCCGAAAAGGCGTCATCCCAAGCCTCGTATGCGAAATCCACGGCTACGGATTGGTTGGACCGGGGTTTATAGGCCCCGCCCACCTGCACCGTCCAGGGCAGGTCCCGCGACTCTTCGCGTTTCTCCGTGGTGGAAAGGTTGGTAATGGTCCGGGTCAAGGTGCGATCCAGGGTGGCGCCCAAGGCGCCCGAGGCCGCCAGGCTATAGGTCTTTTGGCGAAACGTCATGGACACCGAAGGGTAACTGCCATTGCTCCGGACGGACAGGGTATCGCCTGACAGATTTTGACCATTGAACAAATCTTCGTTGCTGGGGTTTTGGTTGAAGGCCGCGCTTTCGATGGTCCGCTCGCGGCCGAGGAGGAAATGATACCCCAGGGCCAGGGCGAGATAGGGTTTGGGCGCATAAGCCAGCGTCGCGGCCAGCTCGTAGATTCCGCCTTCCGTCGTGAAGGATTGGATGGCGTCGGGGTCGTTGGGAACGGCGGGCGTGAAGGTGAAATTGCGATCGAATCGCTGGCGGTAAAAGAGCCCTACGTTCAGGGGCCAGCGGGTCTGGAAGTTCAGGGCGATGTCCGGGATGAGAAAGGCGGTAGTGCGGTTGGACGTCTCGCTATCGCGGAGCCAATCCACGTCCGTATCGAAGGTCGCGGAGAAAGAGGTCTTCTCATTGAAGGCCGTCTTGGAGGGATTGGGGAGAGAGGGTCCCAGGCGGTTCACGGAGGCCAGACCGGCTTCGCCCATGCCCTTTTCCCGGGCATTGTAGCCGCTTACCTCCAGGCCGAAGCCTTCGGGATGGATGCTCAAGGGAGAGGATTCCCCGCGGGAGGGGGACGCGCAAAGGCCCAGGACGGCCAGGACCGGAATCAAAGGGAGACGCGGGGTTCGGAACGGAATAAAGCCCATGTCAGCGCGCCTTCAGAGGAAAGAGGTAAAGTTCCACATCGACTTTCAGGCGATTGCCTTCCAGCTTGGGGGAGACCACGGAAAGTACGGGATAGGGGACCGCGGCCGGGATGTTACCGCTTCCGAGGTCCACCGACGTGTCGATGGCGGCGGAAAAGGCGGGTTGGAATTGGAAGTCCGGGAGGAAGGTCTTGTTGGAGCGGGTCCTGTTGAGCATGCGCTGGATTCCGTTGGTGGCGCGCAAGGTCAATTCGGTCTGCTTCGGATACAAGAAGCGCTTCACGCGTTTTTCCATTTCAGTGATGGTTTCCCCCGTGGCCGGATCCCTGAACTCCCCGGGCTCCGTGCCCGGATGCGCCGTCAGATAGCTCCGCACCGTCAGGGAATCCGTGCCCGCCTCCACCTTGAGGGTGAGGAAGCTGTTGACGGGGTATCCCGACAAGGTGGTGGTCAACTGCTTGGTCTGGCCCACGGCGAGGAAAACCGTGTCGTTCAAGGAGGAATCCTGGGAAAAGGCCAGCTCCACGCGCCGCAAGGTGGAATCGACGGTCCGGTAGGCGACCTTCACATCGTTGCGGATCTTCCCGGGATTCCCGGGTTCAAAGGAATTCCACAGCACTTCGGCCTTTTCCAGCGGCACCCTGTCTTCCTTGATGGCGCCGTTGGTCTCATCTCCGAGCAAGCTGTCCGCGCTGGAAATGAGCTTTATTTCCAGGGGAAAGTTCCCTTCCAACGCGGACCCGGCCAAGGGCAGGGTCAGCTTGGCGAACGGCACGAAATAAGCGACATCGAAATCCCCGGAGGCGGGATGCGGCTGGGGCGTCCGGTTCTGGCGCCGCAAATCGGCGTCGATGCTGTCGAGGAGGGCCTTGCGGTCGAGGATGACGTGCAGCCCTCGCCACTTGCCCGTAAGGATGTTCGCCTCGGGACCGGTGTATCGCACGGAGTAGTTGACACCCCGCAAGCCGCTATTGGTATACAGGGTGGGGAGCCTGGCGGCGGCAGGGGCGCCGGTCGCGGAGTCCCGCTTGCCGAAGAGCAGCAAGGGTCCGTACGTCAGTCCGCTGCCGTCCCCTTGTTGCCCGCCCAAGCGCAGCATGGCCGCGCCGGAATCGATCGGGGTGCCGAATATGGGGGACAGGCGGATTTGGATGAGATGCTTGTATCTCATGGAAGCGAGGAGCCGTTTGCGGAGGCGCGGAAGCGCGCGGGCCTGGGAGGGGTGCGCATAGGCGTCCTTCACGGCCAGGGTGATGGTATCGACGGTAGATGGTTCGGGAAGGGCCGCCAGGGTATCTTCGTTCCGCACGTACCGGCGGTTCCATTCGGCCACCCTCTGGGCCCATTGGGCGTCGCTCGTGGCGGTGTCGGTGGTCTCCCAGGCGCTGACCTGGAAACGGATGCTGTCCTGGGTGGTTTTCGAGGAATCGTCCACGGTGGCCTTGAGTTCTTCCAAAGCGAAACGGGAAGGCGGGAACCCCAGGGAGAGCTTGAGGGTGGTGGAGTCATCCCCGGCCAGGCTGTCCAGCATGGAGGTGTCCGTCAGTTGGAAGGCGAATCGCGCCTCCGCGGAGAAGTCCCCGGAATGCCCGGCCAGGAGGATGCTGTCCCCCAGATGGTTGCCGTCCAAGTCCGTGGTCCAGAAGCTGTCCACGGGGACGCCCTTGAGGGAAAGGTGATAGAGGGGATTCTCGAGCAGGATGCCGTTCTGGCTCAGGTACTCTCCGCCGGTCTTGTTGGGACCATCGGAAATGCAAGCCGAGAGGCAGCAGGAAAAGGCCACCGCAAAGGCCGCGGCCGCGACGCGTCCGCCGGCGGACCGGCGGGAAAACGGAAGGGAAAAAATAGGCTTGGCACCCATAGGGGGAATCAGGCTTTCTGCAAATCCAGGCTTTGCAAATGGAGGGGAAATTCACCCGCCAGTTATGTCCCTTCGTGAGGGAGAACCGCGTGAAAATATAAATATTCCGGGGCCGGGAAAAATCGGGGAGCGGGAAATTCCTACATTGGAGCCATGGCCTTCAACGCATGCTTCAAAGGATTCAACACCGGCAATACCTTCCCTCTGGACCAGGTGGTTTACCGCGATTCGGACGGCGGATTGCTCGAAGTGGAGCACGATATGGCGCAATTGCGCACCCGCTCCGCGCAGGAATGGAAAACGCTCTTCGAATCGCGGTGCGGGAGCCATAATTGGCCCTATGCCTCCGGTGTCTGGGGCAAAAAGGAATGGGTGCTTCCCGGCATCGCCGATGAGGACATCATTTCCCTGAACGAAGGCTGGACCAACCTCTTTTACGCCAAACGCCTGGGCGAGCACCTGGGGCTGGACGATTTGTGGGTCAAGCTCTGCGGCAACAGCCATACCGGCTCCTTCAAGGACCTGGGAATGACCGTGCTGGTCTCCGCGGTGAAGCAAATGATCGCCGACGGCAAGCCGGTGCGCGCGGTGGCTTGCGCCTCGACCGGGGATACGTCGGCGGCGC
>DATENA010000045.1:0-7546 GCA_035275285.1 Fibrobacteria bacterium
GGCCAAAACCTATGTCGTCCCTGCCAACGCGGCCCACTGAATCCCCGCGTCCCGCTCGACCCGTCCGCGGGCGTCGCGGGAGGCCGTTTCCGGGGCTCCCGGCTGTTCTGGCCTTGCCGGCGTTGCTCGCGGTCGCCTGCATGAACGAACCGGACCCGAACGAGGCCTATTTCCGTCTGGAAGCCAGCCCCGCGCTGATAGGCTACCGCAAGGTGACCATCCAGCTCGGCGACAGCCTGGGTCACTTCCAGGCTACCCTGTACGACGATACGCTCCCGTCCCTGGACCGGCTGAACCGCCTCCCCGCCGGGCCGTACCGGGGCGGCACCGCGCTCATCACCATCCTGGCCTATCGCGGCGATCGCCTGGCCTACCGGGAGACGCGCCTGTACGATGGCGAAAGCCAGGAAGTCCTCTCCGTGGCCGTATTCAAGGACGATGCGGCCGTGGTGCCCGTTCCCCGGGACACCCAACCGCTCCCGGGCAAACCCGCCGGGCATGCGCCCACCTTGGCCTCCCTGCGCGGGGACACCTTGGTGACCATCGGGGATTCCGTGCCCCTGCCCGCGGAAGCGGCGGACGCGGACGGCGATCTGGCCGGCTACGCTTGGGACTGCAACGGGGACGGCCGCCCCGAGGACTCCGCCGCCCTCTACGGCCCGTCGGCCAGGATCCGTTTCGGCCGCTCCTTCCCGGACCCCGGGGACCATGCCTGTGTCCTCAGGGTATGGGACGCGGAAGGCCGATCGGTCCAGGGCAGGGTCGGCATCCGCGTGATCCTGGATCCTCCCGTCGCCGATGCCGGCAAAGATACTACCGTTGCCGTGGAAACCCCCATCCTGCTGCATGCCATGGGCGTGGACGGATACGGTCCCGTGGTCACCCGGGAATGGAAAATCGGATCCGCCGAATTCAAGCACGTGACCCGGCAGGAAACCTCGATTTCGGCGCCGGCCACGGCCGGGAACCTGGTCTGCATCCTGCGCATCACCGATTCCGACGGGCAAACAGGCTTGGACACCCTGATCGTGAAGGTGGTCTACCATTCGGACAATACCCTGGCGGAGTTGCGGACGAACGTGGGCAGCTTGGAGCCGCCTTTCCGCAAGGACGTGCGCAATTACACCCTGTCCCTGGGCGCGGCGGACAGCCTGCTCCTGATCCTCCCCAAAGCGAGCGAACCCCACGCCGTCGCCACGGTGGCGGGAAAAGGGCTCGCCCCGTCCCCTTTCGGAACCTTTCCTCTCGCCGAAGGTGAAAATGCCTTCACCATCCAGGTTACCGCCCAGGATGGCTCCACGCTCCAATACTTCGTCACGGCGCGCCGGGAAGGGACCCGGTAGAAACGCTTCCGCCCGGCCGGCGCGACCGGGTTTTTGGGATGTTTCAGGGTTCCTTTCCGCGTTCCAGGCCGGCGGGCGGCATGTGATGCCGCTTACACGGGGGCTAGGGCTTTCAACCAGAATAATTAGATTTCCCTTGCCTTCGATATCACCCATTCCAGCCCGGGAAAGCGCCATGCGAAACCTTCCTGCCTCCCTGCCGAAGACCTTGGTCCTGGCCTTCTGCCTGGCTTTGCGGCCTTTCGCCGCGCAAACCCCGGCTTCCGCCGCCCCGGCCGCCTCCAAGGCCGCCGTCGCCCTCAACCAGAAGGACATCCACGCCGCGTACAATGAGGGCGATTTCGACAAGGTGACCGCCCTCATCGACGCCTTCAACAAGGCGAACAAGACCTGTTCCCGCACGGACAGTATCTTCATCGCCAAGCACCTGGCGGTCGTGTATTCCGCCAATCCCCAGACGCGCGAGAAGGGCAAGTACTACATGTACCGCCTGCTGGAAATGATGCCTTCCGCGGAGCTGGTGGACATGTTCGTCAGCGACGAGATCGATCGCATTTTCGACAAAGTGCGCCGGGAGTTCCTCTCGCGCCAGAAGGGCTTCGGCGTGGACAGCACGCAGATTTCCATGCCGGAAAAGGCTTCCACCGGATCGGCCGCGGCCGCTTCCAAAGGCCCCGCGTCCCGCTCCGGCTCCGCGGCTTCCGGTCCTGCCGCCTCTGGCCCTGCTGCCTCTGGCTCTGCCGCCTCTGGCTCTGCCGCCTCTGGCTCTGCCGCCTCCGGCCCTTCCGACGAGTTCCTTGCCGCCACCAGGGAGGACAAGCAGCCGTATTGGAAGCGCAATGGATTCTGGATAGCCGGGGGCGTGGGCCTGATCGTGGCCGGCACCGCCGCGTATTTCATCTATACCCAGGATGAGCCGACGGGCAAGACCATCGTCATCCCTTCCGAGACTTCCGCCCGGAACTGAAAGGCATGCGCAAACTCCTCGCCGCCGCCGCCGTTCCGGCACTCTCCCCGTTCCGGGCCTGCTTCCGGGCGGCCGGCATCCCTTCGAAACGATTCTCCCCGGCATCGCGTGACGGGGGTCACGCCCATTCGCCGGGAAAAAATCTCATTTACAAGGTGGGATTCGACACGGCTGCATTCCTAACCTTTGGGCACTCGGGTAAACGACCATGAAAAGACAATCCGGATTCAATCGACTCACGCGTTTCCGCGCCTTCGGCGCGCTGGCCCTCTTGGCCGCGCTTTCCGTTTTCTGGGCCTGCCACCTCAATTCCGCGGACGGCGAGGACCACTTCGACCTCAGGGTGGACAGCGCCCTGGCGGCCTGCGACAGCCTGATGGTGATCCTGGAGGACACCTCGGGCGCGCCCATCGACACCTTGTTCCACGATACCCTGGAATCCCTGTCCCAGCTCGGCAACCTCTCCGCGGCCAAGTACTCCGGAGGCAAGGCCCGGGTCCGCATCGTGGGGCGCAACGTCGACGGGTTCTGCGCCGAGCAGATCCGTTCTTTCGACGACCGCGGCGGTCCCGTGCGGGTGGATACCGTCTCGCTTCCCGGCGCCGCGCCCGTCTCGGTGGAAATCGACCCTCCGGGCCTGGAAATGTCCGCGGACGATCCCAGCGTGGAAGTCCTGGCCTCCATCAAGCCCGCCTTCGCCGACCAGGTGTTCGAATGGTCGGTGGAGGACGCCTCCATCGCGACCATCGATTTCCCCAACGGGCCCTCCTCGGGCAAGGTCCTGGTGATCCCGCAGAAGAACGGCACCGTGAAGATCCGGGCGCGCGCGAAAAAAGACACCTCCAAGAGCGCGGACCTGGTGGTCAAGGTGGGTTCGGTTTCGGGGAAAACCATCTCCCTGGCTCCCGATACCTTGAAGCTGTACCTGGGCGGTCCCGGCGGCGCCCTGGCGGCCACCGTTTCTCCCGAGAGCTCGGGCACGGCCATCGTATGGTCCTCCCTGGACGAGAAAATCGCGAAGGTCAGCTCCAAAGGCGTGGTTTCCGGAATCGGGGAAGGGAGCACTTCCGTCAAGGCCCGCTTCGGGGACGCCGTCGCCACCGCGCAGGTGAAGGTCAAGCGCGATACCCCCGTCCTGACCGTGGCCTCCAAGACCGGCGCGGGCGTGAACGTGCCCATCGTCTTCTCGCCCAAGGCGACCCAGGAATTCGGGTCCATCGTCATGTTCAAATGGGATCTCAACGGGGACGGGAACTGGGACGATTCCCTCCCGGGTCCCTACCTGGGCAACAACGTGGACCTGCCCGCCCAGACCGCCAAGTATTCCAAGCTGGGCGAGGCCACGGCCCGGTTCCTGGTGCGCGATACCGAAGGCAACGAAGCCGTCGTGACCGTCCACCTCGACATCGGGGACCAGCCGCCGGAGATCCTGGCCCTCTCCAACGACACCGTCATCACCATCAAGGATTCCATCCCCCTGCGCGCCCGGGTCCGGGACGGGGAAGGCAAGGTCGCCTGGATCGGATGGGATTTCGAGAACGACGGCAAGTTCGACGATTCCCTGAAGGCCAACGATTCGATCGTCGACTTCAAGTCCGGGCACCGGTATCCCAAGGCCGGCACCTTCGCCGCCAAGCTGAAGGCGGTGGACGATAACGGCAAGGTCAGGCTGGACTCGGTCAAGGTCCGGGTGGCGCTCGATCGCCCCGTGGCGGACGCGGGCAAGGACACCACCGTGATCGCCGGGACCGCGGTCAACTTCCACGCCGGCGGCAGGGATTCCCTGGGCGCCATCGCCAAGCGGGAGCTCAAGATCGGCTCGGGCCCGTACCTGAACCTCGGCAAGCCGGACACCACCCTCAAGCTCCCGGGCGACAGCGGATCGGTGCCGTGCGTGGTGCGCGTGACCGATGACGACGGCAACGCCGACGAAGACACCATGATCGTGACCATCGTGGCCCCGGACAGGTCCAACAACCAGTTGGCGGGCCTGGTCCCCTCGGCCGGAACGCTCTCGCCGGTGTTCAAGCCCGTGACCATCATCTATTCCCTGGCGGTGGCCTATGCCGACAGCCAATTGTCCCTGACCGCCACCACCTTCGATCCCTCCGCCACCCTGGCCGTCAACGGCAAGCCCCTGGCCTCCGGCAAGCTTTCCGATCCCGTGGACGTGAAGGTGGGCACCACCGTGGACGTGTTCAAAATCGTGGTCACGGCCCAGGACGGCAACCAGCGGGTCTATTCGGTCTCGGTGACGCGCGCGCCCAGCGCGGATGCGTCCCTGTCCAAGCTGGAAACCAACAACTTCGGGCTCAAGCCGCCCTTCTCGCCCGCCACCCTGGGCTATGCCGATACGGTCGCCTTCTCCATCGGCTCCGTATCCGTCAAGCCTACCACCGCCCATCCCGCCGCCAAGGTGACGATCAACGACACGGCGGTCGTCTCGGGTTCCGCGGGCAAACCCGTGCCCCTGATCGTGGGCGACAATCTCATCAAGGTGCTGGTGACGGCCCAGGACGGCAAGACCAAGTCCACCTATACCCTCAAGGTGGTGCGCCGCGCCAAGCTGATCCTGACCCGCATTGCGGGAGGGGAGTCGCTGGAGCGGACCGATTCCCTGGAGTTCCCGCTGGGCAGCACCGTCACCATCACCAGCCCGGATACGGTCGGGTTCCATTTCCAGAAATGGGTCGTCACCTCCGGGACCGGCACCCTGGAAGACACGGCCGCCAATCCCGGCAAGCTGACGCTCAAGTCCGACGTGGTGCGGGTGCTGGGCGTGCAGGTCTTCAACGTCTACAAGATCGCCGGTTCCGTGTCGGGATTCGCGGGCGGGGTCTTCGCCCCCAACCCCATCACCATCCAGCACGGGAAGGATACCGCGCTCACGATCACGCCCTTGGTGGGATACCGCGTGCTCTCCCTGACCGACAACGGCAAACCGGCCTCCCTGCTGGGCACGGCGGACGGCTTCGGGCCGCGCACGTACAAGCTGACGAACGTGACCGAGAAGCATGATCTGGTGGCGACCTTCAAGAAGACCTATACCCTGACCACGAGCGTCGCCGCGGGCGAATCCGGGACCATTTCGCCTTCCGGCACGGTGGAGGTGGATTCGGGCGCCGGCCAGGTCTTCGCGATCACCTCCGGGTCGCCGTCCACTGGGGTCATCATTTCCTCGCTGCTGGACAACGGAGCCGAGAAGGTGGGGGCCGTGACGGGGGATCCGATGACCACGTCCAAGTACACCTTGGAGGGAATCACGGCGAACCATACCATCACGGGGAAATTCAGCGTGAAGACCTTCAAAATGATCGTCACGGGAGTGAACCTGTGCATCCGCCCCGTATGCACTGGCATCAAGTGCTTGATTAAATTATGCCCGGCAGGGATCGGCGCGGATACCTTGACCGTAGGATTCAATTCCCAGTATGTGATCACCACGGATAGTCTGAACGGATTAAGCCGGGCCTTCCGGAACTGGTCGAAGGACGGCGTGGCCGGTTTCAGCGCCTCGACCACCATTACCACTCCCCCGATCACGGCGGACATCAGCTTTCAGGCCAATTACAACAACATCATCTGCTGCATCGAACCTTGCCCCAGATGCATCACCCCGTTGGATCCGCTCCTGACCGACCCGACTCCGTCCAGGCCAATCCAAGCCATTCCGTCAACCTCCAGTCAGATTTCTCCGTTCCCGGAGAATTGAAAGCCGAATTGCTTACGTGATCCGGATATCAAAAGGCTTCTCTTAGAGAAGCCTTTCGGTTCGGTACTTGCGCATTCATCGCTATACCGAGGCAGAATGTCGTTTCCTTGGAACACTTGAGGGCGGTATTTCAATCAGGATTCAAGGAGAATAATCTCCCCAAGCACCCCAATGCTGAATTAATTTGGCTATTTATTGCCCGTGATGCGCGTTACAAGCAGATGAAAAGAGGTAAAACATGGTTGCCGCGAGACTGCCAAAGAATGGTTTTCTCCTTTTTGTCGTTCTTGCCGTTCTTTGCATTCCTTCCCAAGGGCTGACACTGAATGTGCTTCTGAATGGAGCGGATGGTCTTCTTGAGATTGAACAAGGAACCAATCTTTCGATGAGCATCAATCTTGATCCTCAATCCCAAGTAGGAAACAACGCCGATATTTGGATGAAAGTCATTATCCCCCAATCAGCGGTTTATTACCTCACCCCCGGATTCACCTGGAACACAACGATCACACCGGTTTACCAGGGTACCCTGGTAAACCTGAATAATTACTTCGTTGCCACTTTCCCAACCTCCACGCTTCCATTGGGAACTTATGTGTTCGTGTTCGGGGTCGACAACAACATGGATGGATCCCCGGACTTCCATCATGCAGATACGACCCGGGTGACCCTATCGGGCATCAGACCATCATTCAGTATTGAAGGCGGTCCCTATTTGCGCACTCAAAGCGTGAAAGTCAGTTGCACAACGCCGGGTTCCACCCTCTTTTACACGCTCAATGGTCAAGATCCTACCCAAAGCAGCACCCCGATTACGAATGGTTCTTTTCTTACCATCGGTCCAGGAATCACCATCTTGCGTGTCCGGGCATTCAAGAGCGGTTGGACAGATGGTGCCATCAAAACCGCCATTTACCAAATCGGACCGAAGGTGGCCGCGCAGGCCAGCCACAGTCTTGCCTTGGACACATTGGGTAATTTGAGCGCATTCGGATCCAATTCCCACGGCGAATTGGGACTCGGGCAATCGGGAAATAGCCTATCCTACCCGGTAACGCTCAGCAATCCTGCAAATGTTTCCATGCTCGCTGTTCGGTCGAATGGAAGCAGTCTCGTTCTGAAAAGCGACAGCACCGTATGGTCCTGGGGAAATAACAGCTTTTATCAAAACGGATACTCACCCAATGTCGATCGTGCGACTCCTGATCAAATTACCGGTTTGGGCAGTATCAAATATGTCGCCGCCGGGTATTTCCACGGATTGGCCGTTAAGCGCGACAGCACACTGTGGGCTTGGGGGGATAACTCCTACGGGCAACTAGGGGACAGCACCGATACGGCTCGATCTGCTCCTACCCGCGTCAAGGCCCTCCAATCGGTTATGACGGTCGCGGCTGGCCGGGATTTTTCAATGGCATTGAAAATGGACGGCTCTCTTTGGACGTGGGGAAATAATGATCTCGGCCAGCTAGGGAATGGTGAGAATACTCCCAGCTTTTTCCCCATCCGGATTCCCTCATTGAC
>DATENA010000046.1:0-7123 GCA_035275285.1 Fibrobacteria bacterium
CGTGGAGCTCGTCGAGGAAATGGTGAACATGATCGTGGCCCAGCGCGCGTACGAAATCTCCGCCAAGGCCATCCAGACTTCCGACAGCATGCTCCAGTTGGCGAACCAGTTGAGGGGATGATGAACGCGCTCCGCTCCCTCGTAGTCTTCCGCCTCCTGCTCGGCCTGGCCGGCGCCTGGTCCGTTCCCGATGCATCCACGGGAACGGCCGGGGCCGCCGCCGGAGCGCCGTCCCAGGTGTCGATCCGCTTCCGCGATCAGGCCATGGTGGACGGCGGGAAGATCCGCTTGGGGGACATCGCCCGCGTCCTGGCGGGCGGGGAGCATGCCGTGGCCGAACTGGAGACCCTGGAAGTGGCCAAGAGCGCCGCGTTCGGGCTGACCCGCCTTTTGGATACGGAGGTCCTTTTCGCGCGCTTCCTGCAGCCGTTCGCGGACCGGTATGCCTTCGATTACGACCGCAAGACCATCCGCATCACCACGCGCGCGGAAAAGCTTTCCACGGATTCCCTGGCCCGCCTGGTGGACGCCTTCGTGGCGGAGATGCCCAGGCGTTCCGGCGAAATCCGCCGGTGGGAGCTCGCGCGCGCGCCGGCGGAAATCCTGGTCCCGGCCGGGCCGCACGCCCTGGAGCTTTCCTTTTCCGGAGGCAAACGCAAGGGCAAGGTGGACCTGAACCTGTCCATCCGCGACGAATCGCGCATCCTGCGCAACATCCCCATCACCCTCAACCTGCGCGTGGAAGAACCCGTGCTGGTGGCGAAGAAGCAAATCGACCGGGATACGCCCCTGGACTCCGGCAACGTGGCCGTGGAAATGCGCGAGACCACCCAGATGAACGAGATCGCCGTCGGCAACCCCCGCAAGCTGATGGGGTTCCTGGCCAAGGTGACCCTCAATCCCGGGCGCATCATCACGCCCCGCGTGGTGGCGATGCCGCCGGCCGTGAAGCGCGGCCAGGAAGCCAAGATCATCTACCGCACGGGCGGCGTGAGCGTGACCGCGGACGCGATCTGCCGGCAGGACGGCTTGCCGGGGCAGATCATCACCGCCAAGAGCCTGGCGAGCCAGCGCCTGGTGCGGGTGCGCGTGACCGAAGACGGATGGCTGGAACCGGTCCCGGGCGGCTGATACCCCCCGGGCCCAAGGAGACAATATGCGGAACGACATCGTCATCGCGGCCGGAATGCTGGGAGCCCTGGCCCTTTCGGCCGGAGCCCAGTCCATGCCCCACAACTATTCCCTGTACACGGACAAGAAGGCCAAGCGCGCCGAGGACGTGATCACGGTCCTGATCATGGAGAACGCCAAGGCCAGCAACGACACCAAGACCAATACCGACAAGACCCAGGACGCGTCCATCGACATCAAGCCCTTCAACGTGGCCTGGGCCGGCGGGACCCCCTCCAGCTACACCCCTGCGGTGGGATTCGGCGGAGGCGTGCAGCAGAAGTACCAGGGCAAGGGCGAGACCTCCCGCGCGGGAGAGGTCAAGGCCACCCTGTCGGCCCGCATCGTGGCCGTGTACGACAACGGCAACCTGCTGATCGAAGGCAACAAGGAAGTGGAAGTCAACAGCGAGAAGGAAATCCTGAGGGTTTCCGGCATCGTGCGCCCCGAGGACATCTCCCCGGACAACACCGTGCTTTCCGAGAAGATCGCCGACGCCCGCATCCAGTACACGGGCCAGGGCGACAACCACCAGGCCGCCCGTCCCGGGCTGCTGGCGCGTTTCATCAACTGGATTTTCTGAGCGAGGCGGCACATGAGAACCTTGACCATCCTACCCGGGCTTTTCCGCGCATCCGCCCTGGCGCTCGCCCTGGCGGCGGCCGCGCAGGCGTCGCGCATCAAGGACGTGGCCAAGCTGGACGGCCTGGCGGAGACCCAGCTCATCGGCTACGGCCTGGTGGTGGGCCTCAAAAGCACCGGGGACGGCCCGCGCACCCAGTTCACCACCCAGAGCGTGGTCAACATGCTGCGCAACACCGGCATCGAGGTCCCGCGCGAGCGTATCCAGGTCCGCAACGTGGCCGCCGTCATGGTCACCTCCAAGCTCAGCCCTTTCATGAAGCGCGGTTCCAACATCGACGTGACGGTCTCCAGCATCGGCGATGCCAAGAGCCTGGAAGGCGGGACCTTGCTCATGTCCCCCTTGCAGGCGACCGACGGCGAGATCTACGCCCTGGCCCAGGGCGCGCTCAGCATCGGCGGCCTCAACAAGGAAGGGTCCCAAGGCAAAACCTCGTACTCCAAGAACCACACCCTGGTGGGGGAAATCCCCAACGGCGCCATCATCCAGAAGGAGGCCCCCGGCGGCCTGGCGATGACGGACGAATTGCGCATCTCCCTCGCCAATCCGGATTTCAGCTCCGCCGTGGCCATGGCCAAGGCCATCAACGCCAATTTCAAGAAGCCCGTGGCCGAGGCCAAGGACCCGGTCACCGTCGCCATCGCGGTCCCCGAGGAATTCAAGTCCAAGCGCATGGAGTTCATCGCCGAAGTGGAGAACCTGGACTTCCTGGTCTCCACCGTCGCCAAGGTGGTGCTCAACGAGAAGACCGGCACCGTGATCGCGGGCGGCAACGTCAGCATCTCGGAAGTGGCGGTATCCCAGGGCAGCATCACCATCCAGATCACGCAGAACCAGCAGGCCCAGGTTTCCAACACCAACGCGGCCAATTCCGGGACCACGCAGCTTTCCAATACCACCTCTTCGGAGGACATCAAGGTGGACGAACCCAAGGCGGAGATGAAGGTGCTGCCCACCAGTTCGAACGTGGCCGACCTGGCCAAGTCCCTGAACTCCCTGGGCGTGACCCCGCGCGACATCATCGCCATTTTCCAGGCCATCAAGCGCGCCGGCGCCCTCAACGCGGAATTGATAGTGATGTAGCGGGAACCGGGAATTCCCGGTCCTTCAAAAGTGTTTTAGCGGTGCCTTGCCGATGGCGAAGACGTTGAAGCCCATCTTGTACAGGCGCCGGTGGTCCAGGATGTTCCGTCCGTCGAAGATGAAGGCCGGCTGGGACATGGACGCGAAGATCTTCTCGTAATCCAGTTCTGCGTAAATCTTCCACTCGGTCATCACCGCGATGGCATGGGCGCCGTGGGCGGCCTTGTACGGGTCCGGCTCGAAGGTGACGCCGCTCTTGACGTCCTTCAAATCGTCCTTGGCATGGGCCAGCGCCTTGGGATCGGTGATGATGACGTCCGCATGCTCTTCCAAGAGGCCGCGGGTGATGGCCAGGGCCGGGGACTCGCGGGTGTCGCCCGTATTGGCCTTGAAGGCGAACCCGAACAGGGCGATGCGCTTGCCCGCCACGGTGTTGAACATGCTGCCGAGCATGGTCCGGATGAAGCGCTTCTGCTGCCACTGGTTGAGCTTGACCACCGATTCCCAGTATTCCGCCACCTCGTGCAGGCCGTAGCTGTGGCAGATGTAGACCAGGTTCAGGATGTCCTTCTGGAAGCAGGAGCCTCCGAATCCGACGCTGGCCTTGAGGAAGCGCGGCCCGATGCGGGAATCCGTGCCGATGGCGTAGGCGACTTCGTCCACGTCCGCTTCGGTCTTCTCGCACAACGCGGAGATGGAATTGATGGAGGAGATGCGTTGGGCCAGGAAGGCGTTGGCGGTGAGCTTGGACAGCTCCGCGCTCCAGACGTTGGACTCGATGATGTTGGCCTTGGGCACCCAATTCGCGTAGATGTCGACGACTTCCTGGCGGGCCTTGGTGCCCTCGGGAGTCTCGCGCGATCCGATCAGCACCCGGTCCGGCTTCTCCAGGTCCTGGATGGCGCTGCCTTCGGCCAGGAATTCCGGGTTGGACAGGACGTCGAAGTGGATGCCCTTGGAATTGGCGTTGAGGATGCGCTCCATGGCCTCCGCCGTGCGCACCGGCAGGGTGGATTTCTCGATGATGATCTTGTTGCCGTCCGAGTTGGCGAGGATCTGGCGGGCGGTCTTTTCCCAATATTGCAGATCGGCGGCCATGCCGGCGCCCTGGCCGAAAGTCTTGGTGGGGGTGTTCACGGAAACGAAGATGATGTCGGCTTCCCGGATGCCTTTGTCCGTTTCCGTGGAAAAAAAGAGATTCCTGCCGCGCGACTTGGCCACCACCTCGTCCAGGCCCGGTTCATAGATGGGGCAGACGCCGCTGTTCCACGCGTCGATGCGATCCTTGTTGATGTCCACCACCGTGACCTTGTATTGCGGGCATTTGTGGGCGATCATGCTCATGGTGGGGCCGCCGACGTATCCGGCTCCGATGCAGAGGATGTTTTTTTCGAATCTCATCGATGCTCCATTGAAGGGAGGGCCTGGGGAGCGAACCGGCTCCGGGACCGCGGGCTTTAGAAATACCATTAAATCCGCGGGAATTCAAGACAATGGGGCTTCAAAGCGGGGTGAAAACCAGGGTCGCGCCGGGATTTCCGGGCTCCTGCCGGAATAACCGGATCCGGCCCTTCCATCGGGTTTCCAGGTTGCGTCGCAGGGCCCCTTTGATGGAATCCTTGCTGCCGGAACTCTGGCCGTGGATGACGCGGAGGCATGCCCCCGGACGATGGCGCCAGCGGGCCAAGGCGAGCTCCACCTGGACCATCGCCTCATCGATGGCCAGGCCATGCAAATCGATTTCTTCTTCCACCATCGGCGGGATTCCTGCGGAACGCGGCGCAGCCTGCGGCGCCTTGCCCTCCATCGCCTTCCGGACCGGCTTTTTACGGCCCATCGTCGTTCCGTTTCCCCGGGGTGACGGGCAGCAATCCCGCGATGGTGGAATAAAAAGGATGGTTGGGGTTCCAATGCTCCGAGCCCGTGCGGGTGCCGTATTTGCCTCCCGAGTTCTGGAACCCCAGCTTGAGGGCGGCTTTCCTCAGGAACCGCACCACGGGCTGGCGGGCTTCCACCCGTTCCAGGCTGTCCCGACTGGCGAGGATTTCCCGGCGCAGGAATTCCGGGTAATGGACGCGCTCCCCCGATTTCCGCAGGTACATGATGTCCCCCAGCATGCGGTACCGGGGGTCCGGGGAACGGCTCAAGGCCAACTGCGTCAGGATCTCCGCGTCCATTTCCCGCGTGAACCCCTTGGCATGCGCCGCCTCGTGGCAAACGCCCAGCAGCCGCCAATAGCGCGGGGCCGGATGATCCTCCGGCCGGACCATGGCCATCTCGCCGAAGAAGGGATCGTGGAAGGCCGGGCCGCCGTAGCTCAGGCCCAGCAGGGTGGTCAGGGGGCCCATGGGTTTCATCCTTTCCACCGGGCGGCCGGGCTGCAGGCCCAGGCCGGAGAGCACGGTATCCAGGGAAAGGTCGCACCCATGGAGGATTTCCGCTTCGCTCAAGGATTCGTAATAGGCGGGAGAAAACGAGGCCAGCAGGCGGCCTTCGCGCAAGTCCAGTTCGCGGCGGAACAGGGGATAGGGCAGGGGCCGGCCCGGAAAAGCCTCGGCCAGGGGCTGGCGCCAGGCGGTGGGGGCGAGGCTCAGCGGGAATGCGCCCTGGCCCATGCCCATCAGGACGAGCAGAACGGGCCCGCAAACCAGCGCCGTGAAGAGGACGCGCGATCGCCTGAGCCGGTCCCAGCCTCCCGAGGCCGCGACGGCCAGCAGGACCAGGCAGCAGGCGGCGCCCGACCAGATCATGATTTCCACCAGGGAAAATGGTACCCGATCGACGAATGCCCCTTTGGCCCGGGAAATCGGGAGCCCCAAAAAGCGCCAGTACCAGGGGAAAAGCGTGGCCACGCGTCTAAAATAGCAAACGGGCCGGGGCCGCACCCGTCGTAAATGCAAGCTGGTTGCATTTAGGCTCCGGGAAAGCTATCTTTGTCCGATGCTCTCGCTCGCGCTTCCCTTGGGGCTCTTGATCAGCGGTGCCGCCGGATTCATCCTGGGGGCCAAACCGATGCTGCTGGTGCGCGCCTTCCACGGGGGCAGGCCCCATGCGGGCGATCACGACGCCCAGGACGTCATAGACTATCTCTATCCGCTGGCGGTGGCCTTCTTCGCCGGCTTCGTCTTTTCCACCCTGGTGCCCGACGCCCTGTCCCATTCCAAGGGCTCCTTCGCCGCCTTCGCGGGCGGTGCGGCGGTCATGGCCCTCCTCTCCAAGCTGGTGTTCAAGCGCGATCCCTGCTGCGAAACCGGCCACGACCATCGTGGCTTCGGGGCCATGTCCCTGGCTGCCATGGCGGTCTGCTCCCTGAACGACGGCCTGCTGATAGGCCTGCTCGACCCGCCCTGGTTCTCCGGGCTCAACCTGGGCATGCTCGTCCACAAGATCAGTTCTTCCTTCGCCATCGCCCAGGTGCTCAAGCAGACGCGCTTCCGGGGCAAGGGTCTGGCCGCCTTCGGGATAGCCTACACCCTGATCAGTCCGACCGCATACCTGGTGGCCAACGGTTCCTGGGTCCGGAGCCTTCCCGATAGCGAACTCGTGCTCGCCTTCAGCGCCGGCTTGCTGGCCTACGTCACCCTCGCGAGCCTGGTGCCCCACGCGCGCGGCATCATCCGCCGCCGTCCCCGCACCGCCTACGGATTCGTATGCGCGTTCCTGGTTTCCGTGTCCCTGGGATTCTGGCACACGTCCCTGCACCACCGGATGGAGGCCGCGGAAGCCGAGGCCGGTTCCGGCGCCCCGGCCGTGAGGCCATGAAACGCCCGGACGCCGCGGATCCGGCCCTTCCCTACCTGGACCGGCTGCGCCAGGGCAAGGTCAAGGTGACCCCCAACCGCCGGCGCGTGCTGGGGCGTTTCCTGCAAGGCGACAAACCCTGGACCCTGCAAAGCCTGCACCGCAGCCTGGGCGGCGAATGCGATCAAAGTTCCGTGTACCGGGCCTTGACGGACCTGCATGCGGCCGGTTTGCTGGAAGAGTTCCGCTTGCCCGGCGAAAGGGAAACCTTCTTTTCCCTCATCAAGCATCGCGAAACGCCCCGGGCCCCGGGCGGGCGCGGATCCGGCCCCAAGGCGCGGACCCACGCCCATCATCATCACATCGTCTGCCAGGACTGCGGCCAGGTCTCGCACCTGGACATCTGCGTCCCGGCGGGATTGATGGGCAAGGTGGAAGACGCCTCGGGGTTCCGCATCACGGAACACCATCTGGAGTTCAAGGGAG
>DATENA010000047.1:0-18880 GCA_035275285.1 Fibrobacteria bacterium
TCGGAGCCGCCGCCCCCATCTCCTCGGCTCCGGCCGGCGCGCCGACGGTGGCGCCGCCCGCCGTCCCGGTTCCGGCCCCGGCGGCCGGATCCCCCGCCATGCGGGCCACGGTGGACTCCCTGCTCAAGAGCGGGAGCATGGCGAACCGGGACGAGGACAGCCTGGCCCAGGCGGAAGCGGATTCCGGCGCGCAGGCGGGAGCGAAGCCCGGGTTGCCGTTCGCGATGAAGAAACCCACCCGCAAAGAGGTCGCCGCGTTCCAGGCCGCGGTGTTGGGCGCGGTCACTTCCATGGAAAAGAAGGCCTACGCCAAGTCCTTGCGCACCCTGTCCAGGACGGAGCCCACCGAGCGCCTGGCCCAGGTGTACAAAGCCATCCTGATGGCGAATATCTACATGGGCCTGGAGGATTATCCGCGCGCGGACAGCGTGCTGCAGGCCTGCCTGGATTGGGTGGGGGGGACCGTCTGGCAAAGCTATCTGCTCAATCGGCGCATCCAGATCTTCCCGCTCACCCAGCCGGGGGATTCCGCGCGCCTCTCGTTCTACACCAAGGTCATCCAGGCGCCCGTGTCCGGCCAGGTGAAGATCAATTTCCTCTACGGACTGCTCCGGCTGCAAGGGTTCACGGGTTCTCCGGCGGGATTCGACATGCTCCTGAAGCGACTGGTCGCCTCCGCCCCCGCGGACCGGCGCCTGGACACCTTGTACCAGATGCTGGCCCCGAACGTGCCTCCCGGCTGGGGCACGTGGGAATCGCAGGAGCTGATGCTGGACTTGGAGACCAAGTTGGGCCTGAACGATAAGGCCATCGCCCGCAGCGAGGCGGCCCTGAAGCTGGTGCCGGGCAAGCCCGAGAAGCAGAAAATGCACTGGAACTACGCCACCCTCATCTACAAGAACAGGGAGTATCCCAAGGCCATCCAATCGCTGGAAAAATACATGGAGAAGTACGGGGAGACCCCGGAAGCCATCCTGCAGATCGCCCGCTGTTACGATCGGATGGAGGAACCCAAGAAGGCGATCGTCTGGTACGACAGGCTGCTGGAGAAATTCCCCAAGGCCGACAAGACCTCGGAGATCTACTGGCTGCGGGCCTGGGACCTGGAACAGCAGGGCAATTACGAGGAGGCCATCGAATTCTATTTCCGGCAATTGGCGGACTTCAGCGCCAACAAGCGCGGGGACTGGGCCAACTTCCGCATCGGCCTGTGCCAGTACAAGGCCGGCAACGCCGGGGCCGCCTACCAGGCCTTCAAGGCCATCCGCGACCAGGTGAATTCCAACGCTTACCCGGCCGGCCTGTTCTGGGAGGCGCGCGCCCAGGATTCCCTGGGGGATTCGTCGGGCGCCCGGGCCACGCTCACCCTGCTGTCCGCCAAATATCCCCTGAACTTCTACGGGCACATGGCCCGGCAGACGCTGCAGGCGCGCAAGGCCTGGCCGGACAGCCTGGACCCGTGGCGCCGGTTCGCCCCCTCCACGCCCGAGGGCATCAAGGCCTGGATGAAGAGCGAGATGTCCGGATTCCGGGAAAAGCTGGATACGGAATACGAAAGCGACTACCTCTCCATCGGCAAACTCCTGCAGTTCCGCCTGGATACCCTGGCCACCCTCACGTTGCGCACGGTCCCCGCCAAGGTGAAGAACAATCCCTGGTTCCTGTACACCACCGCGCGCATGTTCAAGAACCGCCAGCTTTGGCGCGAATCCTACAAGCTGGGCCTGCAGCTCAGCTACAGGATCGCCCCGGACAAATGGGGCGAGGCGCCCAAAGAGGTCCTGCGCCTGATCTTCCCCCGGCCCTACGAGGGGTTGGTGCAGAAATACGCGGCCAAGCGCGGCCTGGATCCCGCCTTCGTCTATGCGCTCATGCGCCAGGAGTCCGGATTCGACCGGGACATCAAATCCGGGGCCGGGGCGGTGGGATTGATGCAGTTGATGCCCGCCACCGGCAAGACCGTGGCCAAGAAGGAGAAATGGCCGCGGTTCGATCCCTACAGCCTGACCGAAGCGGAGGTGAACATCAGCCTGGGGACCGCCTATTTGCGGGACCTGCACAAGGATTACCAAGGCAACCATTATTGGGTGCTGGCCAATTACAATGCCGGGCCCGAGCCCACCAAACGCTGGCAGAACCAAGCGGTGGGGGCCGCCGGCCGGGAAAGGCCCCTGGAAGCCACCATCGAGGACATCAGCTACTGGGAAACCCGCGACTACGTCAAAAAGGTGATGGGCAACTATTGGACCTACCGGATCCTCTGGAACAACCGCTCCCGCGCCGCCGCGCCGCCCGCCAAACCGCTTACGGCCGAGGCTCCGTCCCGATCCCGCGGGTAGGGTATTTTCTAGTTTATCCCCTATGCGTCGGCGGGTTTACGGCTTCTGGATCGCCTTGTTCCTTTCGTTCGGTTCCGGGCCGGCGGCGGTCCATGCCGCCCCGGGGAAATGCTGGTCCATGGCCCGCCTGAAATACGGGGGCGGGGGGGATTGGTATGCCGGTCCTTCCATGCTGGTGAACCTTTCCAAGCGCCTGCGTTCCGACCTGGGCCTCAACGTCTGCCCCGAAGAAGGCCAGGTCGCGGTTATGGACGGCAATCTCTACGAATACCCCATCCTCTTCATGACCGGCCACGGAAACGTGGCCTTCCCGGAAGAAGAGCGCAAGGTCCTGCGCGAGTACCTGCTGCGCGGCGGACTCCTCTTCGCGGACGACAATTACGGCATGGATACGTCCTTCCGGCGGGAGATGAAGCTGCTCTTCCCCAACCATGCCCTGGCCGCCATGGACCCGCGCCATCCCGTCTTCGCGTCCCATTACCGCTTCCCCGAGGGGCTTCCCAAGATCCACCAGCACGACGGCAAGCGCGCCACGGCGTACGGAATTGCGGTGGAAGGAAGGACCGTGGTATTCTACAGCCATGAAAGCGATCTGGGGAACGGATGGGAGGATCCGGAAGTCCACAAAGATCCCCCCGAGCTGCGCGAGGCCGCTCTGCGCATGGGCGTGAACGTGGTGGCCTGGTTTCTCCAGGGCGCACAGGCGAGCGCGGCGGTTCCCTGAGGCCCAGGGAAGAGTGCAAAAGTCAAAGTGCAAAAGTCAAAGTGCAAAATTGAAGAGTGGGTCATGAACCCGGGTCGCGGAAGAAAATCTCCGGACGCCAAACATGGGCTTTCTCCGGAATTTTGCCCTTTGCACTTTGACTTTTGCACTTTGACCTTTCTCTCCCGCTGACCCCCCTATGACGGCCCTTAACTCCATCCCCTCCCTCCTGGCGCGCCAGCGCCGGCTGCGGGCCGCGGCGGGAGCCTTGCGCGTCCTGTGGATCCTGATCGCCATCCATCTGGCGGTCCTGGCCGCGCTGGGCTGGCTTTCCCTCCGCTTCCCCTTGTCGCCCACCTGCCTGGCCCTGATGGCCTGGTCGTACGGCCTCTACCTCGCGCTTCCCATCGCGTATTGGATCCGTTGGCGCGCCCGGTCCAACGCTCCGGAAGCGGTGGCCCGCGAACTGGACCGTGCCAATCCCGCCGCCCCGGATCCGTTCCGGACCGTCCTGTCCCTGGAGAACCACGGCGGGGAAACCCTGGCGCATCTGGAACGCTTGTTCGCCGCCCATCTGCCGCGCCTGTCCCTGCCGCGGCCGCGGTACTTTCCCTTCGCCCACCGTTTCGCGCTCGCCGCCGGGATCCTGGCCCTGCTCGCCGCGGCCGCCTCCACCGGCCGGCCCGGGGAATTCCTCCGCCGCGCCTCCTTTCCCTGGGCGGCCCTCGATCGCATCCCCATCCTGCGATTCGAATTGGAGCAATCGCCGCTGGTCCTGGGGGTGGGGGACACCGCCAGGGTGCGCGGCCGCGCGGACAACCTGATGCCGGGACAGGCGGTCTATGCTTATGTCCGCTCCCGGGCCGGCGAAACCCGCTTTCCCCTGGACATCGCGCCGGACCGGAGCTTCGCCTTCTCCTTCGGACCCGCGGAATCGGACTTCTCCCTCCACTTCGCGGGCGACAACGGCCGCAGCGCGGCCTTGCGGTACCGCGTGCAGCCGGCCCCTTTCCTGGAACGCATCCAGGCCATCCTGGAACCGCCCGGGTATGCGCGCCTGCGGCCGGACACGTTGCCCCAGGGCGTGGCCCGCTTTCCCGTGCTCGCCGGCACGCGCGTGACCTGGCTGCTGGAATCCGATCGCAACCTGCGCAGCCTGGCCTGGAGCTTCCGCCCCGCGGCCGGCGATTCCGCCGCAAGGCCCGATCCGGCGGCGCGGACCCTGGAAGACACCCTCGGTCCCGGCAAGGCCTACCGCATCTCCAGGGAAATCCGCGCCGCCCAGGATTATGACTTCCGGCTCGAGGACGAAGACGGCATCCGTTCCGCCCCCATGCTTCCCTACCGCGTGGACCTCATCCCCGATCTGGCCCCGGAGGTGGACCTGGTCTCGCCGGGCGGCGATACCGTGCTCGATCGGGACGCGGCCCTGCCGCTCGCCTTCCGCGTCAAGGACGATTACGGTGTCTCCTCCCTCAAGCTCGTGTACCGCGTGCTCGCCGACGGCAAGGTGCGCGGCGAAGGCCAGCGGGACGGCAAGGATTGGCTGAAGCAGGCGCGCGCCGGCCTGGTGGAAACCGAGTGGGACATCCGTTCCCTGGGGCTGCGGCCGGACAACGTGGTGGAGTTCCACCTGGCGGCGGTGGACAACGATACCGTGAACGGGCCCAAGACCGGGCGCTCGGCCACGCGCACCTTGCGCATGCCCACGGTACAGGAGGTGCTGGCCGCCACCCGGCAGAAGGAGCAGAGCGCCGTGGCCAACCTGAAAAGCGCCATCCAACGCGAAAAGCAGTTGGAGCGGAAGCTGGAGCGCGAGAAGCAGTCGCCCCGGGAAGAGGGCCCGCCCATGCTCGCCGATTACGAGGTCAACCGCATCATGGTGGAGGATCCCCGCGAACACCAGCGGCGCGCGGAAGCCACCCTGGCCCAATTGCAGCAGGCCATGGAAAGGCAGTCCAAGCAGGACCAGGCAGGCGGCGACAAATCCTCCCAGGCGGGCAAGGATCTGTCGCGGGCGCAGAGCGCGGCCAAGGAAATGCAGGACTTCCTCAAGAAGAGCGAGCCTTCCCTGCCCCGTGGGAACCAGGGCATGTTGCCGATGGAAGAGCGGCAGAAGAACCTGGACAACCTGATCAAAGCCCAGAAGGAACAGGCGGCGAAGCTCGCCGCCCTCAAGGACAAGCTCGAAAAGGCCCCGCCCGGCAAACCCCAGGTGGACATGGCCAGGATGCAGTTGGACAACCTGGCCAAAGATCTGGACCGGAACCTGCAGAACCAGACCGATTTGCGGAAAATGCTGCAGGAACAGGCCGCCCAGGCCAAAGCCAAGAGCGATATGATGGACCAGGCCATCCAGGAGCAGATGCGCATGGCGGAGGACATGAAAGGCGCCCATGACGATCTGAAGAAATCCATGGAACAGGGCGCCAAGAACGGGTTGCTTTCCCCTGAACTTATGGAGAAGATGAAGAAGGTCCAGGAGCTCCTCAAAGAGGTGCTGCCGGACAGCTTGCAGAAGCTGATGGAAAGCAAGCTGCAGGGGCAGGAAGTGAACGAAGAGGAGCTGCGGGAGAAGTTGAAGGAAATGCTGGAGAAGCAGGCCGAGCTGGCGGAGAACCTGAACCGCGCCCTGGCGATGCTGGAGGCGTTGAAGGACCGCAAGCGCATGGGCGAATTGAAGCAGATGCTGGGCGAACTGCAGGCGCGCGAGGAGGCCCTTCACAAGCGCCTGGAAGCGGGCCAGGCGGGGGCGGAAGAGGATGCCGAGCAGAAAGCCGTCCAGCAGGAGACCCAGAAGGCGCTTTCCGATTTCTCCGCCCAGGCGGCCGGCAAAAAGGGCCTCAAGGAACTGGACAAGCAGTTGAAACCGGGCCCGGTGCAGAAGGACATGCAGGATGTGCGCCAGTCCCTGGCCGCGGCGTCCAAGGCCAAGTCGAAAAAGGATCCCTCCGCCGCTTCCTCCGCGTCCGCCTCGGCCGCCAAGTCCGCCTCATCCGCGGCGGACAAGCTCGGGGAGATGCAGGAGATGCTCGGGGAAGCGATGTCGGGCATGGAAGACGGCGTGGACATCTCCGAGGCCCGTGAACTGCTGCAGGAATCCCTGGCTTTGTCGCGCCTGCAGCTCCTCATCCGCAGCGGCTCGGCCCGGCGCCAGGCCGAGGGCTGGGAATCCGACGAAGCGGCGCTCTATGCCAGCGTGGCGCAGACCGCCCAATGGCTCAACGAGCGCGTCAAGGTCCTGGCGGCCAAGGTCCCTTTCATGGGCCAGGCCCTCACCGGCGAAGCGCGCGGCCTGGCGGCCTCCTCGCGGGAGGCGTCCCGGCAATACGCTTGGGACGTGGCGGAAAAATCCCTCCGCCACAACCAGAACCTCTCCCGCGAGCTGCTCAAGCTGCTCAAGATGGCCCAGGATCCTTCGCAAGGGAGCGGATCCGGATCGGGATCCGGGAATCCCGGCGCGTCCGGCCAGGGCGGAGGCCAGGGAGGGGATCTTTCCGGGCAATTGCAAGGCATGAGCGGCAAGCAGATGGCCATCAACTCCGCCACCTATCAGTTGCTCAAGGCGATGATGGAGGGCCGCCAACCGGGGCCCGGCCGGAAGGGCGGCCAGTCCGGCCGGCAACCCGGGGAGGGAAAAGGCCAGGGATCGGATGGCGGGCTGCCGGGCGGAGAATCCGGACCGGGCGGCGAAGGCAAGCAGGGGACGCAAGGCGGACAGGAAGGCGGCGAGGGCGAAGGGTCCCTGGGCGGCATGGCCAATAAACAGGGCGAGCTGGGCGAGAAGCTGGAATCCCTGGCGGAAGGCCTGGGAGAAGAAGGCGGGTCCGCCCAGAAGATCCGCAGCCTGGCGGACGAAGCCCGCCGCCTGGAGGAAGACTTGCGGCAGGGCCGCCTGTCTCCCGAAGAAGTGCGGCGGCGCCAGGAACGGTTCCAGTCCAGGCTCCTGGAGGCTTCCAATGCCATGCAAGAACGCGGGCAAAGCGAATCGCGCCAGGCGGAAACCAACCGGGGACGGCCGGCGGAAGGCCCCGCTCCCAAGGCCGCCGATGAGGCGCGCATGCTGCGGTTGCTCCGCGAGGCCCGCAGGAACGCCAAGGGGCTGCGGTTGTCCGAAGGGCAGAGGAAGTACCTCGACGAATATTACGAGAGCCTGCTGACCCGATGAGGAGCCTGAATTGAGACTTTGGATGTGGGTGGATGCGAGGGTGGTGCGGTTCGGGGAAGCGTTTCTCAGGATGTGCTCCAACGTCCTGGTTTTCCTCCGCTTCTGCCTGGAAATGTTCCTGGCCATTCCGTCCGTGTTCAGGAACTTCCACTTCACCATCGACCAGATGTACCTGATCGGCATCACCTCCATCCCCTTGGTGGGGCTTACCTCCATTTTCACGGGCGCCGTGGCCGCCTGGCAGGCGGCCTACAATTTCGCGGACTACGTTCCCCTGCGCTATGTGGGCACGGCGGTGGGCAAATCCGTCATGCTGGAGGTGGGGCCGGTCCTGACCGCCCTGGTGGTGGCGGGCCGCGTCGGGGCCGCCATGACCGCGGAGCTGGGCACCATGGCCGTCACCGAGCAATTGGACGCCATGAAGGTGCTCGATCTCAACCCTTTCCGCTTCCTGATGGCCCCGCGCCTCCTGGCGGGGATGATCATGCTGCCCATGCTCACCATCTTCTCCTCTTTCATCGCCATCCTGGGCGCCCTGGCCGTGGTCACTCTCTTCAAGGACCTCTCCCCGGAATCCTTCTTCTACGGCGTCCGCCTCTTCTACACCAACTGGGACATGTTCGTCGGCATCCTCAAATCTTTCGTTTTCGGCATCATCATCTCCCTCTTCGGCTGCTATTACGGATATACCAGCACCCACGGGGCGGAAGGGGTGGGGCGGGCTACCATGGCCTCGGTGGTGGCCAGCAACGTGTCGGTGCTGATTTCGGGGTTTCTCATCTCCAACTTTCTGCTGCGGTAAGCCTATCAAGGGCCGTTGGAGAGTTCATAGTGCAAAAGTCAAAGTGCAAAGTGCAAAATGGGGAAAGGAAGCCCATTCTCCGCCGGTAAATCCTCAACGGAGGCGCGAGGATGCGTTCAGAAGCCCGGAGAATGCCCCCTGCGGCCCAGCCGCCCTCTCTTATTCTTAAATTTGAACTTTGCATTTTGCACTTTGACTTTTGACTTCTACCCAGAAGACCACAGGGGCTCCCCATGATCCAGCGCTATCTCACCAACCTCGGCATGCAAGGCGATTTCGTCGACTCCTTGCGGGAATGCTACAACCGCCGGGAGGCCGGCGACCGCATTTCCGCCATCAAGGCGGTCCTGGCGCGCCATCGCGACCGCATCCGGACCATCAACCGCAGCGGCGCTTCCGGCACCGATACGGTCCGGTTCATCAGCGAGATGGTGGATACCCTCCTGCGGGTCATGTGGGACCACGTGGAGATGTCCGTGCCCAACGAGGCCAACCTGGTCGCCGTGGTCGCCGTGGGCGGCTACGGCCGCCTGGAGCTGTGCCCCCAGTCCGACATCGATCTGCTCATCCTGACCTCGGAAAAGCCCACCCGGCATGAGAAGGAGCAGGCCGAGACCATCGTGCGCAACCTGTGGGACTACGGTTTCATCCTGGGCCATTCCGTGCGCAGCCTGTCCCAATGCGAGGAAGCCTCCACCAAGGACCCGGAAACCTGGACCTCCTTCCTGAACGAGCGCTTCGTGGCGGGCGATCACGAACTGTACCGCAAGTTCGTGCGCATGATGTCCAAGCGCCTGTTCCCCTGGCGCACCACCGCCCTCATCGAGGCCAAGATCAAGGAGCGCGAGCAGCGCAAGAGCCAGGTGGGCGTGCTGGTGCAGATGCTGGAGCCCAACCTGAAGGAAGGCCTGGGCTGCCTCCGGGACGTCCATTCCATGATGTGGATCGCCAAGGTCAAGCATGACTGCAACAGTTTCGGCGATCTGGTGCGGGAAGGCCTCATCACCCCCCAGGAACTGGAGGATATCCGCGTCGGCTACGATTTCCTGCTCCAGGTGCGCTGCTGCCTCCATTTCATGACCAACAAGAAGGACGACCACCTGGGCTTCGCCATCCAGCCCGAGGTGGCCGCGGAACTGGGTTTCAGCGACGACGACAACCAGAAGGCGGTGGAAGTCTTCCTCAAGGTGTTCTACCACCATACCAAGACCATCCTGCGCGTCACCGAAGGCGTCATCTCCCGCTGGGTGAAGAACAAGGAGAAGACCTCCAAGCCGGCGGTGCTCAAGGACCATCCCCATTTCCAGACCGTGGACGGGGCCTTGGACCTCAAGGCCCGGGTGGGGAACCCCTTCCTCGACAATGTGGGTCTGATGCTGGAGTATTTTGAGATTTCCAACCGCCGCGAGCTGGGGCATTCCCACCATGCCATCCTGCGCATCAAGCAGGCCGTCAGCATCCTGTCCAGCAACCCGGACCTGGACCTGAAGTCCCACCTGCCGGACTTCCTGAGGCTTTGCCAGAGCCGCGAACGGGTGGGCCGCATGCTGCGCACCATGAACGACGTGCGCCTGATAGGCCTGCTCATCCCGGACTTCAACTACATCTATTGCCACAGCCAGCACGACATCTACCATATCTATACCACGGACGAGCACACCATCACCGTCGTCCGCCAGCTCGCCTACCTGGCCAAGCAGACGGACAAGGACCTGGAATCCCTGCAGAAGGCCCTGTCCCAGGTCAGCGACATGGAGCTCCTGATCCTCTCCTGTTTCTACCACGATATCGGCAAGGGGGTGGGGCCCCAGCACAGCGTCAGCGGCGCCAAAATGGTCTTCGAATACATGCAGAAGATGGGGATGTCCGCCTCCCGCTGCAAGGAAGCCTCCAACCTGGTGCTCTACCACCTGCTCATGAACGAAATCATCCAAAGGCGCGATCTGGACGATCCCAAGACCATCCGCGACTTCATCACCAAGGTGGAGACCCCGGCCACGCTCCATAAGCTCTACGTGATGACCTATTGCGACGTCTCTTCGGTGCATCCGGACGCCTGGTCCAGTTGGAAAGCCTCCCTGCTGAGGCGCCTCTATGAGCTCGCCCTGACGGAAATGCAAAGCCCTTTCCAGGCCGTCCTGGAATCCCGCAGCCTGGAGGACCAGCTCATCGAAAACGTGTCCAAGCGGGTCTCCGAGGCCGAAGTCCGCCGCCATCTGGAGATGCTCCCGCGCCAATACGCCTCCTCCACCACCGCCGAGGACATCGTCACCCATATCAACCTTCTTGCCTCCCTGGAAACCCAGAAATTCAACGCCCGCATACTCGAAAGGCAGACCCATTGGGAGGTCACCGTGGTCGCCAACGACGATGAAGCGCTGCTCTGCGCCATCGCCGGCACCATGGCCCACCTGGAGCTTTCCATCCTCAGCGCGCGCATCTTCACGCGCGTGGACGGGAAGGCCATCGACAAGTTCTGGGTCTCCATCCCCGAAGGCGGCAAGCAGGGCAATGCGGCTTTCGAACAGCGCCTGATCAAGGAGTTGGGAAAGAATTTCCAGCTCTCGACCGAGGAATTGCGCGAGCTGCAGACGCGCATCAAGCCCAAGACCGCCTTCGGCAGGGTGCGGGACATCCCCATGAAGCCCGCCGTGAGCTTCTCGAACGCGATCTCGGACAGCTTCAGCACCGTGGACCTCACTTGCAGCGACCGGATAGGCCTGCTTTTCCAAGTGACCAAGGTCTTCCGCGATCTGAACCTGGACGTTCACGGCGCCGTCCTCACCACGGAAGCCGACAAAGCGATGGACGCGTTCTATGTCACCGACGGAGAGAACAAGAAGATCGAAGATGCTCAACTCATTGATCTCATTGTGACTACGTTGATCAAAGAGCTCAGCGACACCTGAGTGACGTCACGCGTCGACGACGTCGGCGCGCATCTCCATAAAATTTTTTTTCAATTCGGAAAAGAATTGCTTGACTAATCAAGTCAACAACTTTATCATTTAGTTATCAGTCGAGCAGATGTAGGATAAATTGATTCGCAAGCACACCAATCAAGAACAAGAGCAAGCACTCCAGTGCAGGAGCGCAAACGGGTCCCTCTCCGGTTCCCGGATCGCTTCCCGCCCAATAACCATGGGCCCAAAATGCCGTCCTACCAAAATCCGTGACATTCTTCACTAGTCAAAAAAAATTTTAACTCGAAGGGAGGTGATCGAATGGCCGCCAAGAAGAAAGCAACGAAGAAAGCCGCTAAGAAAGCGACGAAGAAGGTAGCTAAGAAAGCTTCCAAGAAGAAGAAGTAGGTCATCTTAGATAGGCATCCCGCAAGGGTGCGTATCAAAAGATTAAGGGAGGTCAGGGTTTCCTTGACCTCCTTTTTCATATCCTCTCCGCTCCCTCTGCCTGCCGCCCATCCCATCCCATCCCATCCCATCCCATCTCTCACCGACACCTTCGGTTCCGATTTTTCTCCACCCCGCATTCCGATCTTCGAATCGTTCCATAAGTCATTGAATTATCATGAGAAGTGAAAACATCCGGGCCTTTCCGGAAGCCTCCTTGAGACATGCGGATGACGGTCTTCTGCGGGCTACCCGGGTCCGGAAGCGGAAGACGGCAGGGAGGTGCGACCGGAAAGATTGGGATGGGTCGGGGAGGAAGGCGTCGCGAGGATGGAGAGCCGGCCCGGATACGGTGGCCTATATACGGCTTATATATATAGGTGCCCATATATAGGCGTCCACCGGATGCGATGGATGAGCCCCTAGGATCCGGGAGCCCCGGAGGCATGGACCTTCCGGGGCGGCAGAATTTTCCTACCTGGCCCAAGGGAGAGTTGCGAATCAGCCCCAAAGCCTTTGAGCCACTCAGCAGGCCATAAAGCGAAAAGGCGTGGAGTTGCGAAGCAACTCCAAAGCCTTTGAGCCACTTTACATTTCTTCGATGGGGGGCACGCCGATCAGGTCCAGGGTCTGGCCCAGGGCGATGCGCGCGCAATCGATGAGGAAGAGGCGTTCCTTTTCCTCGGGGCTGCCGAGCACGCGGCAGCTGTGGATGAAGCTATGGGCGCCTTCGGCGATCTCCAAGGCGTACTGGGCCATCGGGCAGGGATCATTGGCTTCCAAGGCGGTGCCGACCTTGTCCGGGAACAGGCTCAAGGTCCGGATCAGGGCCTGCGCCTGGGGTTCCGGCAGTTTCGCGAAGTCGATGCCGGCGGTCCCGGAGGCGGCCGGGCGATCGGCGCCGCTGCGGCCGGCCTTCCCGGCGCTCTTGCGCAGGATGCTGCATAGCCGCACATGCGCGTTCTGCACATAGGGGCCCGAGTCCCCTTCGAAGCTCAAGGCTTTGTCCCATTCGAAGCGGATATCGTTCAGGCGGCGGTTCTTCAATTCGCTGAAGACCAGGGCGCCCACGCCGATTTGCAGGGCCAGGCCCTCCTTATCGACGGCATCCGGGTTCTTCTCCTTGATGATGCCCAGGATCTTTTCCCGGGCGCCTTCGATCACGTCCTTGAGGAGGCTGGCCTGGCCGCTGCGGGTCTTGCCCTTCTCCCAGCCGCCTTCCTCGCTCTTGATCAGCACCAGGCCGAAGGGGACATGCTCCACCTGCTTGTGCCAGGCGAACCCGGCCAGCTCCAGGACCTTGTTCAATTGCTGGAAGTGCAGGCTCTGGCCGTTGTCCACCACGTAGAGGCATTTGTCGAAGCCGTAGGTTGCCTTGCGGTGGATGGCCGCGGCGATATCGCGGGTGATGTACAAGGTCGCGCCGTCCGACTTGCGCAGCAGCACGGGCGGCAGGTTGTGTTCGGCGAGGTCGACGATTTCGGCGCCTTGGCTGGCCTTGACCAGGCCCTTGGAGGACAAAAGCTCCAGGGTGGCGGGCATGTGGTCCAGGAAGAAGGCCTCGCCGGTATAGCTGTCGAACTCCACGTCCAGGAACCCGTAGATGCGCCGGAGTTCCTTGAGGGTGATGTCCTTGAAGGATTGCCACAGGCCGCGGTAACGCGCGTCCCCGGCCTCGAGGCGCTGGAACGCTTCGCGCGCCTGGTCTTCCAGGCCGGGATCGTCCTTGGCCGCGTTCGAGAAGGCCGTGTACAGGGCGTTGAGCCGCTCGATGGTCATCCCCGCCAGATCGGACTCCCGGAGCCCTTCCCGCAGGAACATGACGATGAGCTTGCCGTAGGAGGTGCCCCAATCCCCGAGATGGTTGACGCGGACCACCTTGTACCCGGCGCGCTTGTACAGCTTGCCCAGGGAATTCCCGATCATGGTGCCGCGGAGGTGGTGGAAGGCCAGCTCCTTGCCCATGTTGGGGGAGGAATAGTCGAGGACCACGGTCTTGCCTTGGCCGCGGGAGGACGATCCATAGGCCGCGCCCTGTCCGGCCACCGCGCCCAGGGTCCGGCGCGCGAAATCGGCGGGGTCGATGAAAAAGTTCAGGTAACCGCTCAGCGGTTCCACCTTGACGATGGAAGCGTTGGTCCCGACCTGGCCGGCGAGTTCGGCCGCGATGGCGGGCGGGGCCTTGCGGAGCTTCTTGGCGAGGGTGAAACAGGGGAAGGCGAAGTCCCCGTGCCCGGGATGCTGGGGGAGGGTGATGGCCTGGACGATTTCCTGCCCGGAAAGCCCGGTGAGCGGAGCCAGCAGTTCCGCTATTTCTTCCTTATAGGTCCTCATCCTCGTCTTCAGCCGTTTCTTCTTCGTGCGTGGCGTAATCTTCCGGCTTCAGGCGCGTGGACTTGGCGTCCGCCCAAAGGCGTTCCAGGGAATAATAGCTCCTGGTGTCCTTTTCGAAAAGATGGATGATCAGGTCCCCGTAATCGAGCACCGCCCAGCGCACGCCGGTGTGGTACTCGGAGCGCAGCGCCTTGATGCCTTCGCGGCTGAGCACGCGGTAGGTATGGTGCAGCACGCCGCGCATCTGGGTCTCGTTCTGGCAGGTGCAGATCAGGTAGAAGTCCGTCAGGGAGCTGAGCCCGCGCAGATCGAGCAGCACCGCGTCCTCGACCTTCTTGGAGAAGAGGATGCCGGCGGCCTTCTCGGCCAGGGCCTGCGCTTCGACTACTGTTTTGGTCTTTGCCATTTCTTAATCAACTCCTCGTAGTCCTTTCCGATGAAGACCGTGGCATCCACCATGGCCAGGGGATCGAAAAGGTGGATCAGGTTATCCGTGTTCAATACCTTCGCGAGATCCCTCGCGACCGGTTCGTTCGCCGTGCGCGCCACCACCAGCGTATGGGCGTAATTCCAGCTCCCCGCATTCCCGAATTCGATGATGTCGAAGCCCTGGTCGGTCAGGTAATTGCGGAATTGCTCGGCGGCTCCCGGCTTGCCGCATCCGTTCAGGATCTGGATCTGCCCGGTGTTGGGCACGAAAACCGCTTGCTTCTCTCCCTTGCAGCCCGTGAAGAGGCCGGACAGGGACAAGAAGCCGAGCAACGACAGGAGGCCGGGCAGGGACAATGCGCGGCAACGCAGGGATTTCGGCAGCGAGGCGATCATGGCTGGGAGGACGGGCGGCGACTGAATCGAGACGGCTCAATATGCGCTTAACGGAACCAGGAACGATCGAACGGATCCATGGAGGACCCGTACGCTTTGTAGGCGTCCTGGCCGTTGAAAAGATGGAGGGAGAAGGTCGTGCTCTCGGTCGGCCGGTATTCCAGGCCAACGTGCGGAAGGATCAGGGACGAGCCGAGGCGGGGATCCTGGAAGCCCGGGCCTTGGGAGCCGCCGCGGGCGTAGTATCCGGTGCCGTACAGGGGAGTGTGGAAGCCGACGTCGGCGGAAAGCGTCAGCGGATCGGCGAGCTTGTAGTTCAGGGTATTGAGGTACAGGCCCGCGGAAGAGCTGCCGTAGGAGCCGGACGCGAAGTTCACCGAATAGCTCTGGTGCATGGAGAAGCGGTTGGGATTCAAAAGGGAGAATCCGGACACGCTTTGCGGTGGGTATTCGGGGGCCATCAAGGTGCCGCGATCGAACTCCCTGGGTTCCCGGAGCAAAGTCCGGGGCTGGGTGGGCGCGAAACCGGGAGCCGCGGGTTCTTCCGAACGGAGGGCCGGGGCGGCAATGAGAATGGCCAGCAAAGGCAGATAAAAACCGCTTATTTTAGAGGATTTCGCTATGTCCGGCATCGGAAACCTGCCCTGCCTTGATTCCATTATAATATAAAATGGCGGTCAATTCGCGGGGATGTTTTTGCCGTCGACCTTGACGATTTTGGGTTGATGCCCAGTCAGCTCTTTGGCGTCCAAAAAAGCGTAAGTCATGACGATGATGACGTCTCCCACGTGGACGAGGCGCGCCGCGGCGCCGTTCACGCAGACTTCGCCGGACTCGGGCTTCCCCATGATGGCGTAGGTTTCGAAGCGATGCCCATTGTTGATATTGACAATGTGGACCTTTTCGAACTCGTGGATATCGGCGAGTTTCAACAGGACCGGGTCGATGGTGATCGACCCGTTATAGTTGAGGTTCGCGTCCGTGATGGTGGCGCGGTGGATCTTGGATTTGAGAACTTCCCTGAGCATTACCTTTAAATTACTAAAACCCGAGGGAAAGCAGGGCCGCGGGAGCTCCATCCTGGCTTAAACCCAGATTCCAGCTGAAACGGCCGGCTTCCTGGTTGTCCACGTACCGGGTTCCCAGGTAGGCGTCCCCGGCGCTGACGAGCATGGCGACCAGGGTGGCCAGGGGGTAATAGGGGTAAATGCTCTTGGTTTCCGAGTTCTTGTGCAGGAAGGTCAGGGCGATTCCGGCCACGGCCACGGTGGACAGTCCCAACCCCAGATAGGTCTTGTTGGTCCTGTATTCATAGTACCCGGGCAGCACGAAGGAGATGAAGGGGGTCAGGTTGTTCGCGTCCTGCTTGCGATAGCTGCGGTCGATGTCATCGTCCGCCATGCCGGCCTTCTTCTCGTTGAGCCAATGGTCTTCGGTGACGCCCAGCTTTTTCCACGGTTCGGAGAAGTATTCATTGGGAGAAATGCCCACTTCCAGGAGTTTCAGGAACTTGGACCTGGACATGCCGCTTTCCTTCACCTTCTGGAACTCTTCCTGGCTGATGCCCATGTCTTCAGCGGTGGTGTTTTCCCACTCGTTCGCGTACGCTTTCAGGGCGGTGATGTTGAGCAACAGCAGGACCAGGAGCTTTTTAATCAAGGGCATATGCAAGGGTTCCCGTTTTTAAGGTGCTGCATTAAAATACGGCCGTTTCCCGGAAAATGCCCCGGAAAAGGCGACGAACGGAATAAAAGGCCGATGGCAATCTGCATTGGAACCGCTGAACCTGCCGCTTTTCCGGATTCCGCGCAATCGAAGACCGATGGTGCCGAGGGGGGGAATCGAACCCCCACAGAGTTGCCCCTACCGGATTTTGAGTCCGGCGCGTCTACCAATTTCACCACCTCGGCGATGGATCCGTGCCTGGAGCAAATGTCCGGCATTTGCTCCACGGTTGCCCAGTCCAGGGCCAGAGAAATATAACTTAAAAGGGCAAAATACGGGATATGAAGCCCGCCTGAGATTCTTCCACGCTGAAAGGCGACCCCCCAAATGTCGAAGCAAATCCTGATTGATTCCTATTTCGGTTTGGTCCGGACGGCCATAGCCGAAGGCCAGGTCCTGATGGACTATTACGAGGAATCGCCCGACCAGGGCCGGTCCAAGGGCAACATCTACCGGGGCGTGGTGAAGAAGGTGGACGCGCCCATCCAGGCCGCCTTCGTCCGGTTCGGCGCGGGCCGGGACGGCTTCCTGCCCCTACGGGACGCGGGCTCCGGGAACAAGGCCCCCAAGGTGGGGGATTCCGTGCTGGTGCAGGTGGTCAAGGACGAGGTGGGGGAGAAGGGCGCGGCCCTGACCACCAAGCTCTCCCTGTCCGGAAGGTATCTGGTGTACATCCCGGAGCGGGAAAGCGAAGGCGGCATTTCCAGCCGCATCACCGACGAGGAGCGCGCGGCCCTGAAGCAGGCCCTCGGCGAGCTGCAGGTCCCGGAGGGCGGATCCGTCATCCTGCGCACGGCGGCCATGAACAAAGGCGCGGCGGAGCTGCAAGCGGACCTGGACCGGCTCACGGAAGCCCACCGCGAAATCGCCGACAGGTTCGCGCAGGGCAAGGAGCCCGGCCTGATGTTCCGGGAGGTACCGCCCGCGTTGCGGTACCTCCGCGAATACTACACCCCGGACGTGGAGCGCATCTGGGTGAACCAGGAAGAGGTCCTCAACCAGTGCCGGCAGTTCTTCTACCTGTACGAGCCGAAATCCGCCGCCAAGGTGGTCCTGTCCCAGGACGGACCGCTCATGTTCCAGAAGCTGGGGCTGGAAGCGGACGTGGAGAAGCTCAATTCGCGCAAGGTCGCCTTGCCTTCCGGCGCCAATATCGTCATCGATCAGGCCGAGGCCCTGGTGGCCATCGACGTGAACTCCGCCAAGGCGGGCGGACGCGGCGAGGACGGGCGGAACCGATCGGGCGAGCGCGGCCGCTCGGAGGAAAAAGGCCGGACCGAATCCTCCCGGGGCGGATCCGGATCGGACCTGGAGGAGACCGTATTCGCCGTGAACAAGGAGGCCGCCGGGGAGATCGCCCGGCAACTGCGCTTGCGGGACCTGGGCGGCATCATCATCGTGGACTTCATCGACATGGAGGAGGAGAGGCACCGCCGCCAGATCGAGGAAACCATGCGCAAGGCGCTGGCGGCCGACAAGGCCAAGGTCAAGGTCTACGACATCAGCCCCCTGGGCATCATGCAAATCAGCCGCCAGCGCCTGCGCAAGGCCGGCCCGAACTTCTCGCGCCAGGGATGCGAAGCCTGCGCGGGCCGGGGCTGGCATCCTTCGCCTTCGGCCGGGGCCCTGACCGTGCTGCGCAAGATGGAAGAGCGCCTGCACGGCAAGAAAGCGGGGCAGGGCCTCACCGTATCGGCCCCGTATCCCGTCGCCAACAAGCTGCTCAACGAATTCCGCGAACACGTCCTGTCCATGGAACGGCGCTTCGGATGTATCTTGCGGGTTACGGCCCTGCCCGCCCCCTCGGGGGAGGCCGCGATCGCCTCCCATTCCGCCGCGGAAGAGGGCAAGGCCCGGGAAACGCCTCTCCCCGCGGCCCGCGCGCGGCCGGACGGCCGGCAGGCGGAAGGGCGCGGCCGGGAAGGGCGGAATCCCGAGGGAAAGGGCGCCCGGGGACGGGCCAAGCGTTCCGCGCCGCGGAGCGAAGGCGCGCCGGGAACCGGCGACCCCCGGACGGGAACCGAAGCCCCTCCCGTTCCCGCGGCCGCGTTCGCGGGAACGGGGGATCGCGAAGCTTATGCGGAAGCGGGAACGCATGCGGAAGAAGCGCGGGCCCGAGAGGGTTCGGAGCCCTCTTCCTTTCCGCCCGGGGCCCATGGTCCCGCCGTGGACGGGACGGAAGAACGCGCCGCGAGGGAGGCCGGCGAGGCTTCCCCGGAAGGTCCGGGACCGCTCCCGGGAGGCCGCGGGCGCCGGGGCCGGACCAGGAGGAACCGCCAGCCGGACGGCAATGCCCGCGGCGGCAAGCTCCCGGCGCCGCCCGCGCAATCGATCAAACCGCCCCGCGTCAAGGCCGTCGAGCCGCGCCGCGCGCAGCCCCCGGTCCGGACCCCGCAACCGCCCGGATCACCGCAATCGCAACGCCTCCCGCAATCCGCGCGCCAGCCCGTGCGGTCCGCGGAAGGAGAGGCCAAAGGCGAACCCCACAGGAGAAGGCGGAGGTCGAGACGGGGAAGACCCCCTGAGGCTAAGGATTCTCCGTAGTCGCTCGTCTTGGGTCGGGGGTACGGGCATATGCCCTGCTTCCGCGGCTGCGCCCCTCGGAGTCGGGAGTCGGGAGTCGGGAGTTGAAGA
>DATENA010000048.1:0-10506 GCA_035275285.1 Fibrobacteria bacterium
CGGAAGCGCAGACGCGCATCCGCCTGGCGGCCGGCGCCAGGCTCAGGACGCAGACCTATGCCATCCCCGCGGACATCACCCTGGCCTCGGCCTATTGCCTGGCGGCCACGCTCATCAAGGGATCCGATCTGACCTTGGAGAACGTGCCGCTCAACCCCTCTCGGGCCGGCTTCATTTCCGCCCTGCGCCGCATGGGCGCGGACATCGAAGTGGTGAGCCGCCGGGAGAAGAACGGCGAAGGCCTGGGGCTCCTGCGCGTGCGCTCCGCGGACCTGTTCGGCAAGCGCTTCGCCGCGGACAACCACTCCGGCATGCGCGACGAGATCTTCCTGCTGATGGTGGCCGCCGCGTACGCGGAAGGCGAGACCGTGCTGCGGGACGTGACCTACCTGCGCCGGCACGATCGCGATCTGCTCAAGGGCTTCACCGCCGCGCTCAAGGCCGCCGGCGTCGAGATCGGCGAGATCGAGGACGGCGTGGTGATCCGCGGCCGCCCCGATTACGACGGCAGCGCCTACGATTGCATGGGGCATCCGGGCCTGGCCCTGGCCTGCCTGGTCATGGGCCTCAAGTCCCACGGCGCCTCCGCCTTGCGGGGCGCCTCCTGCCTGGACGGCCGCTACCCCGGGCTGTTCGATCAGATGGCCGCGCTGGGGGCCGGGGACAAGCCATGATCCCCAAGCGCGCCGGGGCGCCTGCGGCGAAGGCCGTTCCGGCGGAGCCCAAGGATCCCATCGCCGCCCATGATCCGCACATCACCTATCCGGACCGGGACGTCCGCAGCATCGGCGTGGTGGCCTTCGCCGGGAACATGGCCCCGGCCCTGGACATCCTGGGCCGCTGGGCGGAAGACAATCCCTCCATCCGCATCTTCATCAACGAATACCTGAAACCGTTCGCGCGCGGCGGCATTACCGCCAAGCCGGACTCCTTCCTGGCCTCCAAGGTGGACCTGCTGCTCTCCCTGGGAGGCGACGGCACCTTCCTGTCCGCGGCCCGCCTGGTGCGCGGCGCCGGCACCCCCATCCTGGGGGTCAACCTGGGCCGGGTGGGTTTCCTGGCGGACGTGACCCTGGACGACCTGCCCCGCATCCTGGACGAGATCCTGCGGCGCGAGTACAGCTACCGCAAGCGCATGCTCCTGCAGGTGGAGGTGTACAAGGCCGCCAAGCGCCTGCTGGAGGACATCTCCCTGAACGACGTGGCCTTCACCGGGCAGATGGGCCACCAGATGGTGGATCTCAGGGTAACGGCGCAGGGACGGTTCCTCACGGATTACTGGGTGGACGGGCTGCTGGTCTCCACCCCCACCGGCTCCACGGCCTACGCGCTTTCCGCCGGCGGGCCCATCATCCATCCGTCCGCGGACTCCCTGCTGCTGACCCCCATGAACCCCACCTCCCTCTCCGTACGCCCCCTGGTCCTGCCGGACTACATGCAGGTGAGCGTGCGCAGCAATCTGGGCAGGGGCATGGAAGTGAACATGTTCGTGGACGGGCGCAACCAGTTCAAGCTCAAGCCCGAGCATACCGCGCTCATCCGCAAGCACAAGGAGGGCGTGCGGCTGGTGCGGCCCAAAAGCGCTTCGTACTTCGAATCCCTGCGATCCAAATTGGGATGGACCGGCTCGCGCCGGTCGCGCGACGCATCCATCGGAGGCACTCATGCTGCGTGAACTGAAGATCCGCAACCTGGCCATCATCGAATCCGCCGACCTGGAATGGGGGGCGGGCTTCACCGCCGTGACGGGCGAGACCGGCGCGGGGAAATCCATCCTGCTCAACGCCCTCAAGTTCATCCTGGGGGCCAAGGTCAAGTCCGACCTCATCCGCCGGGGCGCCGACAAGCTCCGGGTGGAGGCCGTCTTCGACGTGCCGCCCGCCAAGGGCCTGCGGGCCGCGCTGGAGCGGCTGGAGATCGACCCGGAAGGCGGGGACATCGTCCTGGAGCGCGAGCTGACGGCGGCGGGCAAGAACCGCTGCCGGGTGAACGGATCGGTGGTGACCGCGGCCGCCCTCGAGGAGATCGGCTCCCACCTGGTGGACCTGCACGGACAGCACCACCAGCAGTCCCTCATCGATCCCGCCACCCACCTGGGCTTCCTGGACGGCTTCGCCAAGCTGGAGGGCCAGGGCGAGACGTACCACCGCAGTTACCGTGCGTGGAAGGATGTCGGGGACCGGCTGCGCGACGCGGAGGAGAAGGCCCGCCGGGTGCGGGAGCAATACGATTTCCTGAAGTTCCAGTGGAAGGAGCTGGACAAGGCTCCCCTGGCCCCCGGCGAGGAGGAACGCATCGAGTCCGAGCTCAAGATGCAGAGCTCCCTGGAGAAGATCGGCGCCTGCCTGCAATCCTCCCTTTCCGTCCTGGAAGGCGAGGAAGGGGACGTGCTGGGCGGCCTGGCCCGCCTGGAGAAGGACATCCGGTCCCTGGGCAAACTCCTCTCCCCCAATCCCTTCGAGGCCCATTTGCAGGCCCTGGATGCGGCCCGCGACGGCCTGGCGGACCTGCGGGGCGCCCTGCGGGCCTTCCGCCTGCCGCAAAGCGCCGATTCGGCCCGCCTGGACGATCTCAATGCCAAGCTGGCCTTGATCCAGAAGCTGAAAGCCAAGTACCACGCGGACATGGCCGGCCTGGTGGAATTGCGCGACCGCCGCAAACAGGAGCTGGAGGGCTTCGAAAACTCCGAGGCGGACATCCGCGATCTCAAGGCCGGGCTGGCGGACGCCTTGGCCGCGGCCGTCGCCCTGGCGGAGGGCCTGAGCAGGAAGCGCCACGAGGCCAGCCGCGCCTTCGACCAGGAAGTGAACCGGAACCTGCAGGGCCTGGGCATGGAAGGCGCCGTCTTCGAAACGCGCATCCGCTCCCAGGTCCCGGCCCCGGGGAATCCCTCCGCCCTGTCGTCCACGGGCTACGACCAACTGGAGTTCTTCCTGGCCTCCAATCCCGGGGAGCCCGCCAAGCCGCTCAAGCAGATCGCCTCCGGCGGCGAAATCTCCCGCATCATGCTGGCCATCAAGTCCGCCCTGGCCCAGAGCGATCCGCGCCCGCTGCTGGTCTTCGACGAACTGGACACCGGCATCGGCGGCGTGACCGCCAACCGCGTGGGCGAATCCCTGAAGGAGCTCGCCGGGCACCACCAGCTCATCGTCATCACCCACCTGCACCAGGTGGCGGCCCAGGCCGCGCGCCAGCAGAAGGTGGTCAAGGAGCCGGACGGCGGGCGCACGGTAACCCGGGTGATACCCCTGTCGGCCAAGGAACGGGTGCAGGAACTGGCGCGCATGATGGGCGACGAGAACTCCCAGGCCACGCTCAAGCACGCCCGCGAACTGCTGGCCCAGGCTTGATCCGCGCGCGGACCGCCTTGGCCTGCGCCCTGGTCTTGTCGCTCATCGCGGTTCAACCGGCCCTCCCCGCGGACTCCGGAACCACGTCCGCTCCGGCCGACTCCGGAACCGCCGCGGTCCCGGCGGTCGTGCACGATACCGTATGGATCCAGGCGCCGCCGGCCGCCCCGGTGCCGGCCGCCCCGAAACGGGAACGGCGCCACCCGCATTTCAAATCCGACATCTGGCTTCCCCTTCCCTCCGTGCTGCTGCCCGGGTTCGGCCAATATTTCCAGGGCGATTGGACCGGGGCGGTCTATACCGGCGTGGCCGTGGGCGGATTCCTCCTATACGCCTCCGGCGAAGCGGAACTGCGGGACGAAGGGTCCGATTCCCGATCCGATGCCAATCCCTCCCGGGCCACGGAATCCTGGGCCACGCGCCGCGTCATCCTGGGCGCCCTGGCGGTGCAGGGAAGCGGTTTCATGAGCGCCTACTCGGCGTTCCGCAGTTCGGTGCCGCGCTTCCAGGCGGAGGACGGCAAATACGCCTTCCTGACCGCCCATGAATCCATCGGGGACCTGATGGCCTCGCCGGCGCGCTTCGATCATCTCCTGAAACCGTCCAGCTTCATCCCCCTGGGACTGTTGGGGGGCGCGGCCGCGTACCTGGCGGTGGACTACCGCGGCTCCCATCGCGGATCCGATTGGACCTTCTCCCCGGACGATCTGCTCTTCTCCTGGCCGCTGGCCTACAACGCGGGCCTGACCGAGGAAGCCGCTTTCCGCGGGTGGCTGCTGCCGGTGGCCTACCAGTACACGGGGGAAAGGTGGTGGCTGGCCAACGGCGCCCAGGCCTTGCTGTTCGGAGCCGCCCATTACAGTTCCGACAACCCCTACCCGTGGCCCCAGGCCCTGCTGGGATATTATTTCGGGTACCTGGCGCACAAGAACGGCTGGAGCCTGTCGGAGTCCGTCTTCGTGCATTCCTGGTGGGACGCCATCCTGTTCACGGCCCAGTTCGCCACCATGCGGCGCGTGCGCACCGGCTCCACCGCCTTCCGGTTCGATTTGCCGCTCCCGTTCTGACCTTCAAGGCGCGCGGAAATCGGGCAGTTCCCGGTACAGCTTCTGCAGCGCGAAATAGCCCAGCTTGGGCGCGCGTTCGCGCGTCACCACGCCCTTGGTGTTGTAGTCCGGCACCGGGTTGCGGGGGAACCAGGGGCAATAGAAATCCGCGAACACCCAGGGCGAGACCCCGAGCACGTAGGGCCGCGCCAGGGCCGTCCGGACGTGGGCCTCCAGCAGGGACGCCTGGTATTCCTCGGAATAGGTGCGGGGGAAGAAGACCCGGTCGCCCGTGCGGAAGCCGGAAGCGTCGGTGCGCCCCAGCGCGGCCTCGGCGCCGAATTCGGAAAGCAGCACCGCCTTCCCGGGGTAACGCGCATGGAACCTGTCCAGGTGATCGCCCGCGCCCTCGGCCTCCCCGAAATACCAGCCGTAATACATGTTGACGGAGGCGACGTCCAGGAAGCGCGGCGAGGAACGGCGCGCGTCCAGCATGGGCAGGTAATAGGTCATCTCCGCCATGGACACCGGCCGGGAGGGATCGAAGGCCCTGGCCGATTCCCTGAGCCAGGCATAGACCCTGCCCGCGCGATCGTTCAGGCTGTAGCTTTCGTTGCCCAGGGACCAGAGGATCACCGCCGGATTGCCGCCGTCCCTTTCGATCAATTCGATCAGGCTTTTCTGCGCGTGCAAAAGCAGATCCTTCCGGTGCATCTGCTTCAGGCCGAAACTGGAGAACGGGAAGCCGGCCCAGCCCTGGAAATCCACCATCCATTGGGACCAGCCCTCCCCCACGTGGAAATAGGCGATCTCCTCCCCCACCATCAGCCCCATGTCCCGCGCCAGGCGCGCCTCGGCCTCGTGATGGGGATAATGGGCCAGCCGGACGTAATTGGCTCCCATGTCCCGGATCAGCCCCAGATCGCGCCGCATCATGCCGGGCGTCTGGGTCTGCCCCGAAGCGGGATCGTCCTCCATCTTGGAAATGCCCTTCAGGAAAAGCGCCTTGCCGTCCATGCGCAGCGAAGCGTCCGCCACGGTCAGATCGCGGAACCCGGTGACGATGGACGCCGATTGGCTCCCGCGGGGGCCGCGCAGCGCGAGGTCCACGGAATACGATTCCGGGCGGCCGGGGCCCCAAGCCCGGGGATGCGCGACGGGAAGGCGGAACCGTAACACCTGGGTGTCCCCGGCCCCCAAGGCCAGCACCGAGGGCGGCGTCCCTTCGGATCCGGGCCCGCGCACCGAGGCCGTGAGCGTGCCGGCCGGCCCCGCGCCGGAGGGCCCGGCCCCGTGGATCGTGGCCTGCACGGCGAATCCCGCCCCGGAGGAATCCCGGTACGCGGAGACGCGCGCCTGGCCCAGATAGACGGCGGGAAGCGTTTCCAGGTAGACGTCCCGGTATATCCCCCCGTACACGCCCCAGACGGGATTATGCTTGGGCCTCACCCGGGGAGGCAAGGACGCGTAGGTGAGGCGGTTGTCCGCCCGCACCACCAGCACGTTGTCGCCGTCCGGTTTCAGGAGCCTGTCCACGTCGAAATAGAACGGGGTGTACCCGCCTTCCCTATCGCCCAGCGGCACCCCGTTCAGCCACACCCGGCAACGCAGCAGCACGCCCTGGAAGCAGAGGCGGATCCACGCGTCCGCCGGCGCCGGCCGGGCCCGGAAACGGCGGGCGAACCATACCGGACCCTGATGGCCCCGGTAGGGCCCGCCGGGGGCATTGTAGGTCGAGGGGACGTCGATGGGGATTCCCGCATCGTGCCACTCCCCCCGCGGCCAGGCGGGATCCCGATCGGAGCCGGGCGCGTCGAAGCGCAGGCGCCAGGGGCCGTTGAGGGATTGCCGGGGCAGGTCGGTGGAATCGAAACCGGTGGGGTAAGGCAATCCGTTCTCGAACAGGTACGGCATCCCGTCAAGGCAGCGGATTTCGAAATCGTCCCCCTTCGCCCCGCAGGAGGCGGGAAGGGAGGCTTCCAGGCCGGGATGCGGATCCCGGGACAGCAGCAGGCCGCCCGCGCAGGCCAGCGCCAGCGCCAGGCCAGCGCCCCCCGGCGCCCAGCGGGCGAGGCGCCGGAGGAAAGGGAAGCGCCGGCGCAACGCAAGCGGCGTCCGGGGCTCGGGGGCGGGAGGTCTCTTCATGGCTGGATGGTCCAGTATATCCCGTCACGGGCCTTCCATCAACCCGCTCCGCCGCTGCAACGCGGGAGACATCGAAGAGGAACAGAACCGGAATATCCCCCTGGTATTATGGGACCGATGGTCGAGCGCATCCTCTACGGCGTGCAGGGCGAAGGCCGGGGACACGCTTCCCGCAGCCTGCAGATCATCCAATGGCTGGTCGCCAAGGGCTACCGCGTCAAGGTCCTCACCGGTGGGGACGCCATGAAGGTACTGGGGGGATTGGGATTGGACGTGGAGGAGATCCCCATGTTCCGCTACCATTTCGGCCGCGACGGCGTCTTCAGCCCCTGGCGCACGGCCTACCGCAACGCCGCCCGTGCCCTGGGGCTCATGTTCGGCATGGGGCGCCAGCACACCCGCGTCTCCGCGGCGGCGGCGGCGTTCAAACCCGGGCTCATCATCTCGGATTTCGAGCCCTACCTGTCGCGCCTGGCCGCGCGCATGAACGTCCCCCTGGTGGCCATCGACCACCAGCATTTCCTGACCGAAAGCGTATTGCCCCCCTTGGCCGGATGGCAGAACGCCCTCACCCTCAAGCTGTACCAGCTGGGCACCCTCCTCATGTCCGGGCGTCCGGACGGGATCATCACCAGCTCTTTCTACCACTTCCCCAAGAAACGGGACAGCCGCGCCGTGTTCGTCGGGCCCTTCATCCCGCGGCGCCTCAAGGACCTGCGCGGGACCTCCGATCAATCCGTCACCGTATACCTGAAACAGCCCGGATACCTGTCCTCCCTGCTGGCCACCATGGCCGGGCGCCCCCATCGCCGCTTCGTGGTCTTCTCCGATTGGCCGGAGGGCCCGCCCGCCGGATTGCCGCCCAACGTCCAGGCCGCGCCCATCAGCCGGGACGGCTTCCTGGCGCAATTGGCCAGGGGCGAGGCGCTGATCACCACGGCGGGCAACCAGGTCATCGGCGAAGCCGTCTATCTGCACAAACCGGTGCTGGCCTTTCCGGAACCGGACGTCCTGGAACAGGAGCTCAACGCCCTCGCCCTCAAGCGCAGCGGCTTCGGAGAGACCTTCCACCTGAGAGAGTTCACGCCCGACCGCTGGGACGCCTTCGAATCCGGACTGGGCCGCTTCCGCGCCGGCATGGAAGGATACTTCCGGAACCGCCGCGCATTCGACGGGCGCAAACAGGCCCTGCGGGCCTTGCACCGGTTCCTGCGCCGGATGGCGTCCGGAGCCAAGCTGGGCCGCAAGAGCCGGTATTCTTTCGCCCGCTAGGCCCGCGGCCGCGGCCGCCGAGCGCGCCCCGGCGGCGGCCGGATGGCTCAAGGTCCGGATTTTCCTATACTTAAGGCATGGATGACCGTTCCACCGGCCTGGCCGCATCGGCAATAGGCGTGTCGGAAAGCCTCGAGCCCAAGCGCATGGCCGGCCGCGTCTGGGTCCTCATCAAAATGGGGACCTTCGCCGCGACCCTGGTCTGCCTGTTCCTGGACCGGCCCCTATGGGCGACGATCTTCCTTTCCGCCTCCCTCATCATGGGCTTCTGGGCCTCCTTCAAGCTCCAGCACGAGGACATCGAGCGCCCCACCGCCCTGTTCTGGCTGGAGCTGGGGGAAAAGCTGCTGGGGAACCTGATCTTCCTGGTGCTCTTCCTGCGCCTGCTCTGGGACCCCAACGAGAGCTTTCCCACCATGCTGTGCGCCGGCCTGGTGACCATCACCCTGCGCAACATCTTCTATCTCATCTTCTCCATCGCCCTGCTCAAGGACCATCGCGAACTGCCCCTCAAGACCATCTGGGGCAAGCTCACCACCCTGGCCATGAACGTCACCATGGTGCTGTACGTGTGGAACTCGGAGCACTGGTCCCGCATCATGATGGTGTCGACCATCCTGATGATCATCGCCACCAGCATCGGCTACCTGTACTTCTATTACCGGGACGTGGAATCGCGGCAGCCCGTGTCCCTGGCCACCCAGGTCACCTTCAGCCGCATCCTGCTCGCCCCCGTCTTCATCTGGGTCTTCTTCTACGACAACAACCTGGTCTACCAGGACAACCACCTGACCTTCAAGATCCTGGCGGCCCTTTTGGCCATCTTCTTCGTGGCCAGCGACGGCCTGGACGGGTACCTGGCCCGCAAGCGCGGGGAGGTCAGCACCCTGGGCAAATTCCTGGACCCGTATTCCGACAAGATCTCCAACATGGCCATCTTCCTGTGCTTCCTGGCCTCCGGCTACGCGGCGGTGTGGATGGTGGCCGTGATCTTCTTCCGGGAATCGACGGTGGAGACCCTGCGCACCCTGGCCGCCGCCTCCGGCGTCACCATCGACGCGCGCCGCAGCGGCAAATGGAAAACCGCCCTGCAGGGCACCGCCATCATCACCATCCTGGTGCTGGAAATCGTGGACACGCTGCTGCGCCGTTTCGCTCCCCATCTCCCCTACTGGTCGGACATCTGGGCCTATATCCCCTATTCCCTGATGACCTTCGTGACCTTGTTCACCCTGCTTTCCGGCGTGGACTACTTCGTGTCCAACAAGAAAGTCCTCACCAAGTATTTCTGAACCGGCGCGTACATCCTCCGAGGGGAATGAGCAGCCCTTTGCGCCCTCGTTTCGCCCCCAAAACCGTTATCAATTTATCGCATTATGATCCCCTATCCAAAATTGGTTCTTTGTGAATTTCTCAAATACCTCTTTAAAAAGTATCTCCAATCTGGGTTTTTCTCACAAATTCCAAACCTTCCGAATCAACACGTTATCTCCCGGCAACCATTTGGTTGACTAAAGGCCGCTTTTGGGACATCTTTAGGGGAAAGGAAGCCCATGGACGCCCAGCCCACGCCGGCACCCGAACCCGCCGCGCCCAACATCTACCGCTACGACGACTTCCGGGTCTTCCTGAAGGAGATGTTCCGGTTCCGCAAGGACCGGGACAAGGCCTACTCCTACCGCAAGTTCGCCAAGGATGCAGGCATCGCCAACCCCGGTTTCCTGCTCGACGTGATCGTGGGCAAGCGGACCCTGAGCGGGAACGCGGCGAAGAAAACCGCCGCGGCTTTCGGGCTCAACGAAGCCGAAGCCGAGTTCTTCCGCCTGCTGGCGGACTTCGGCCAATCCAAGAAGGACGGCGAGCGCCAGGAGATCTACCGGGAGATCCTCTACCGCCGCAACCGCAGCCGCTTCGCGCGCCTCAGCCCCTCCCTGGTGAAATACTACCAGGACTTCCATTACCCCCTGGTGTACAGCGCCCTGCATGCCTTCGACTTCCGGGGCGATTACGAAGGCTTCGGCGGCGTATTCGATCCCGCCATCGCTCCCGGGTCCCTCAAGAAATACATCCGCGATCTCTGCGAATGGGAACTGGTGAAGCAGGGACCGGACGGCCGTTATACCGTGACGGAAGCCTTCGTGGAACCCCCCGGGACCATGGGCGCCCTGGTGCGCCGCCTCAACCGCGAATGGATCCTGCAGGCCGCCGAATCCCTGTTCCGGCACGGCCCGGAAGAGCGGCACGTTTCCACCTTGCTGCTTTCCGTCAGCGAAGAGACCCGCAAACTGTTGCGGGACCAGGTGGAACGGTTCCGCCGCCAAGTGCTGGACCTGGTGGCCCAGGACAAGGGCACTCCCTCGGGCCTGATGCAATTGAGCCTGCAATATTTTCCCAAAACCAAAAAGCGGAAATAGCCTATGCGCCTCCCCGGCATCCGATCCCGGATCAAACTCTTCCTTTGCGGCGGCGCGGGCCTTTCCGCCCGCTTGTCGCTTACCGGTTGCTTGCTGCTTTCCGGTTGCCTGCTCTGTTCCGGTTGCCTTTTCTCCGGCGACGGCAAGGTGGCCCAAGGCGGCGCCCAGGACTTCCCCAACACGGTGTCCCTGGGGCTGGCGGCCTCTTCCCACGTCTCCGATCACACAGGATGGGATCAGTTCTCGGTGATTCCCTCCAGCCTGCCCACCTTCCAGAAC
>DATENA010000049.1:0-4274 GCA_035275285.1 Fibrobacteria bacterium
CTTTCCTTGGTCATTTCCATGAGGGTGGCGGCGCGGGCCATGCGATCGTGCCGCTCTTCCGATCGCGAGAACTCCAAGGCCCCGTATACGCCCAGGAAGCAGGCGGACAAGGTCAGGACCATGCCCATGAAAGCCGGATTCTTGGCGTAAAGGAGACGCATCCCCGGAAGAAAGGTGATGGCGCAGAGAAGCAGAAAAAGCAGGCTCGCGAACGTGAGCGCCATGCGGTCTCCCCGTAGCGCAATTTAGCTAATAATGCGTCTATCAAACCATGGACCGCCGCCCGATGCAACCGGCTCCGCCGGATTACCGGGTTTTGGGCAGGGCCGGATTGTATTTTTGGGGTTGAAAGCCCTTTACCCAAGGACAAGGAGAATCCATGAAGATGCGTTTGCTCACCCTCGCGGCCATGATGGCCCTGGCCGGCCGGCCGGTAAAGGCGGAGGATCTCAATCTCAACGAAAAACCCGATACCGTCCAAGCCCCCCTTTCCATTTACAGCTTCGGCCTGGGCGCAGGCGTGGTCTCGTCGATCAACCATGAACTCAGGGATGAAAGCCCCGCCTTCCTCAAATTGTCCGTCCTCCAATCCTTCATCTTCGCGGATCATTGGAACATCGGCCTGGACATGGATTGGATGCTCCCGGGCCAGAACTGGGGCGGGGACCTGAGCCTGGACTTTCTGCCGCTGGCCACCGGCGGCATCAAGCCCTTCGTGGGCGCGGGCGGCGGTTTCCGGTATTTCGACAAGCACGGATCGGACTTCGGGCACGACGTCGGCGCTTCGGCCACCGTCCATGCGGGCGTGATCCTGGACGTGCTCGAGGAGTTGCAAATGCGGATCCGCGTTCCCTACCACGTGGTGGCCAATGACGCCGAGGACCGGAGCGTGGGCCTGGACGTGGGTTTCCTCTTCTCCTCCCCGCATCGCAAAACCAAGGTCAAGAAGCTGATTTATTGAGCCCGCCCCAAGCGCGACACCTTCCGATCCATCGGAAGGTGTCTATATTTTGCGCTCCGATGGAATGGACGGGCCGCCATAGCCGGCGGCCGCATCCTCCGGAATCCTCTCGACCGGAAAAGGAGCACCCCATGCGTATTTTGAAATCCGTTTGCCTCGCCGCGGCGTTTCTGGCCCCGTCCCTCGCTTTGCGCGCGGGCGATACCCACGATCATGCCATGCAAGCCCCCAAAGGATCGGCGGAACTGGAACGCCTCAAAACCCTGGCGGGAACCTGGGAAGGCCCCGGCCCCATGGGCAAGGACAAGCCCACCACGGTCCAATACAAGGTCACCGGCGGCGGCAGCGCCGTGGAGGAGACCATCATGCCCGGCACCCCCATGGAAATGACGACGATGTATTACGATCAGGAGGGAAAGGTGCAGTTGACCCATTATTGTTCCCTGGGCAACCATCCCTCCATGAAGCTGACGAAGTCCGAGCCCGCCAAACTCGAATTCTCCCTGGTGGAGGGCTCCGCCCCCGCGGCCTCCATGCACATGCATGCCCTGACCCTGACCACCGCCGACAAGGATCATCTGGTCGCGGATTGGATCCTCTTCGATAAAGGCGCCAAGAAGGACGCCCACACCTTCACCCTGGCCCGCAAGAAGATCTGACGTCCTCGCCCGGCGGGCAGAGGAACCTTCCGCGGAAGGGGCCCCCGGAGGCGGGCCCGGTTACTTGGTATCCGCGCAAAGCAGGGGACCCTGCTGCTTCAACCAGACCTTCGCCCGGTTTTTCACGTCGATCACCGCATCGTCCAGCTTGGTGAAGTAATACTGCCGGTTGGACCGCCCGGCGTAGGTATCCCCATCGGCGGGATTGGATACGAACTCCTTGGACTGGGGCAGGCGCTTATCCACTTCCCGCATGGTGGGCTCCTTGCCTTCCACGGACTTGGTGGTGACGATGAGCAGATCCTTCTTGAAGACCTGGTAGTTGATGGTGATGGTGGCGGTGTAGACCTTGGCCCATTCGTTCTTGTTGGGATCGCCGTTGATTTCCTTGAGGAAGCGGGATTCGGAAACCACCTCCGGTTCCAGGGCCTCGGCGGCGGGAAGGGTCACGATGCATTCCTTGACCGCCTCCCGGCTGATTTCCGAACTGCCGTCGGCGTTGCCGTGGGCGGTGATGACGGTGATGTTCTTCCGTTCGGCCTTGTCCTTGGCATCCGCCCCCATGGCGATGCCGCAGGCGATGGCCAGACCCGGGATGATTGCGAAATGGTACTTCATGCTTCCTCCTTGGATACTCCGGTCCGCTCCCTCCCCGGGAGCGGCGCTTTACCGTGCATAGCGGATTGACGCATCCCGTGCGTTGAACCGCTATGGAGGCCGGTACGGCAGGCCGACCGGCGGGCTGCCAGGAGAATGTATAATTTTCACCCCCTCACGCCCCGGAACCGGGAGTCGCCGGGGGAAGCCTTTGCCGGGGCTGCCCAATTAAGTAAACTATATGCGCCGATAGGAGGTCCGTATGTCCCGTTTCACGTCCCGCTTGCTCAAATCCGCCCTGGCCGCCGTGCTGCTCACCGGGTGTTCCACCAAGGTTACCCGCGTGACCCACGACTCCACCATCGATCTCACGGGCAAGTGGAACGATACGGATTCCCGCCTGGTGGCCGAGGAAATGGTGAAAGACGCCACCAACGGCGCATGGTACGCCAAGTACGCGGCTTCCAAGACCACCCCCACGGTGGTGGTGGGCGAAATCCGCAACAAGAGCCACGAGCATATCAGCACCGGGACCTTCATCAACGACATCCAGCGGGCCCTGATCAATTCCGGCAAGGTCGAGTTCGTGGCCAACAAGGCCGAGCGCGGGCAGATCCGCGACGAGAAGACCGACCAGGCCGATAACGCCTCCGTGGAGACCCGCCAGTCCGCGGGCGAGGAAAGCGGCGCCAAGCTGATGATGATCGGCGAGCTCAATTCCATCGTCGACCAGGAAGGCGGCAAGGCCGTGGTCTTCTACCAGGTCAACCTGGAGCTGGTGGAGATCGAATCCCACAAGAAGCTCTGGATCGGGGACAAAAAGATCAAGAAATACGTCGAACGCAGCGAGACCAGGTTCTGACCCGGAAGCGGGCCCGCCGCGCGGAGCCCGTCCGGTCCGATACCACGGTCCGGCCTGAGAATCGCCCCCACCGCCGCCCGCAGCAAGAGGTCGCCCCGAAAATGCCCGCCCGCATCGCGTTCCGGAAAGCCTTCCTCCCCGTCCTGGGAGCGGCCCTGCTGCTTTCCGGTTGCGCCGACAAGAGCCTGCTGCGGTTCGAGAAAATAGCCGTCAGCGCGCAGAAGGACGAGTACCGCAAGGCCATCAACGACGTGCGCAAGCACAAGGACCTCTACGGCGGCACCAGCCGCCTCCTCTACCATATGGACCTGGGCATCCTCCACCATTACGCCGGCGAATACGATTCCAGCATCGCGGAGCTGTCCAAGGCCGTGGCCGTCCACGATGAGCTGTTCTCCAAATCCGTCAGCAACGAGGCGCTGTCCTTCCTCGCCAACGACAATGTCCGGCCGTACCGCGGCAAACCCCATGAGATAGTCCTGCTCCACCAGTTCCTGGCATTCGACTATCTGGCCTTGGGGAAATACGACGACGCCCTGGTGGAATCCCGGCAGACCCAGCTTTACCTGGACGAGCTGAAGCGCAAGGCCGGCAAGGACGCCGGGAAGTACAGCGACGACGGCATGTTCCGCTACCTGACCGCCATCGCCTACCAGGCGCAAGGCCAGAAAGACGATGCGGCCATTTCCATGTACCAGGCCGTCAAGGCTTACCGCGGCAGCCCCATTCCCCTGCCGCCTTCGGTCGCGCGCGGCGCCTTCGCGACCCTCAAGGCCCGGGATCGCGAAAGCGACATCCGGGAGCTGAAGCTGGCGGACCCCGCGGCGACCGCGTCGGACGCGGGCGGGACCCTGGCTCCGGCGGAAGCGGACGGCTCGGAAATCATCGTGGTGGGCGAGGCCGGGCGCAGCCCGGCCCTGGGGCAGAACGTGTTCTGGGGCACCTGGGAGCGGGACGGCGTGCTGGTGATCCACTACCGCGACGCGAAGGGCCAGGAGGTCACCCAGGTGCTGCCCGCGCCCGGCCTGCCCGCCTCCGAGATGGACAAGGCCAAACGCGGCCGCAAGACGCGTTCCGGCACCACCTTCCACATCAAGTTCGCCCTTCCCGCCGTCAAGGACGCGCCCTCGGCCACGCGCTTCTTCACCGTGGCAGGGGAAGCGGTGCCCGCTCCGGTCAAGACCGAAACGCTGAC
>DATENA010000050.1:0-48043 GCA_035275285.1 Fibrobacteria bacterium
GGGTCAGATTGGCCCGATCGGATTGAGCAAAACCTGAGGCATAGCAGCGCTATGTCGAAGGTTTTGCGATTGACGATCGGGCCAAGATGGCCCTCAGATGGGCGGCGAACTGCTTCAGTTATTTCTTAACGGACCCTTAGCGCTGCTTAGGTGCCGGCCCGTGAAGTCGAGCCGCCTCAACCCCAGGTGATCCGCAACTCCTTCCCGAGCACCTGCGCGATCCTCTCCAAGGTCTTGACGGTGGGGTTGCACTTCCGCGGGTTTTCCAGCTTCTGGTAGGACTGGTAGGAAATGCCCAGCTTCCGCGCGATGTCCGTCTGGGAATGGCCGTTGCGCAGCTTCTTCAATGCATAGGCGATTTCGATGTGGGGAAGGACGCGGATGGGATGATAGGAGCGTCTGCCTCCGCGATCGCTTGCGACGGGCAGCGAATAGCCGCGCTCGAATTCCGTTTCCAGGGTTCCGTTCAGGGCTTCAGCCGCGTTTTCCAACGCGGCTTCCAGGGAAGGGCCATAGGTATTGATATTGGGAAAATCCGGAAAGGAAACCAGGAAGGTTCCTTCGGTTCGCTCGATGCGGGCGAAGTATTCCATCAGCGCTCCTTTCCGATCCCGGCCTGTTTCAGAATCGCCGCTTCCAGGCCTTTGGGCAAATCCTTCGTGCCGTGGATGGGTATAGGCACCGCCCTCATTCCCTCTTTCACCATGATATGGTGGCTTCCGTTGTCCTGTCCAAGTGCCACCCGTTCTCAACGAATACTTTCAGCAGATCCTTGCCGTTCATCTGAATATACAGCTTGAAAGTTGCATAGTAAAGGCCTTTTCAGGCCTAAAGTCGAAAAAAGCCGCTCACTGGGCAGTGAGCGGCTTCACGGTTGGCGGGATTCCGGATTTCAACCGGACTTGGGGACCCCGGTCATACCGGGGCAGGGTCAAGGATTCGCCGCGGCTTCGGCCTCGGGTTCGGGTTCCGTGCGGTCCTCGCCTCCGTGGCCGCCCTCGCCGGAGGCCAGGCCCATGGCCTGGTTGCAGGCGTCCATGAAGCGGCGCCAGACATAGTCGCTCTGGGCGCGGGGCACCGCGCCGATGCGGCGCCATTCGCGCTGGAGCGCGGCCGCATGCCGGGCGGATTCCGGGCCCGGGTTGCGGGCCAGGGATTCCGCGTCGGCGATGAGATCGAGCTTCTTCTCCAGGTTGGCCTGCGGATCCTCCGGACGCAATCCCAGGGCCACGCGGCGCTCTTCGAAAAAGCCGTCGCAGGCGGCGTGGAAGCGTTCCCAGAGGGCGTCGCTGATCTCGCGGGGCACCGGTCCGATCTTCTTCCATTCCTTCTGGATGGCCTTGACCTTTTCGGTGGTCTCGTTCCAATCCACGGGGCCGTCCTTCACCTTGAAACGGGCCATGTCCATGGGCAGGCTTTCCCGTTCCCAGTCCCGGCGGGCCTTGGTCTCCTCTTCCGTGAGGGGGCGGGAGAGCATGCATTCCACCAGGAAGCACAGATCGGTCTTGCGCTTGAGGTTGCCGCCGCGCTCCTGGTCGCGCTTGGCGGAGTTCTCCTTGAGCCGGTCGAAGAACGCGTCGCAGGCGGCGCGGAAGCGCTTCCACAACTCGCGATCGGACTCGCGGGGCGCCGGGCCGGTGGCCTTCCAGCGTTCCTGCAGGGTCTTGATCTTGTCGATGGTGGCCTTCCACTCGGTGGAGCCGATCAGGGATTCGGCCTCGACGCAGATGTCTTCCTTGGCCTTGGCGTTCTCTTCGCGCGCCAGGCGCTCTTCGCCCATGCGGGACTTGCGGCCCTCGAAGTAGGCGTCGATGGGTTTGCGGAAGCGCTCCCACAGGGCGTCGTCCGCGTCCCGGGTGCCGGCGGGGCCGACTTCCTTCCAGGCGGCCTGGGCTTCCTTGATCCGGTCGAACCGCTCCTGGTCGGTGGCCAGGGCGTCCAGGCTTTCCACGGCCAGGATGAGTTCTTCTTTCCTCGCCAGGTTGGCGGGCTTTTCCTGCTCCAGCTTTTCGATGAAGGAACGGCGCGCCTGGTAGAATTTCTCGCAGGCTCCGTGGAAGCGTTCCCAGACGGCGTCGGCCTGATCGCGCGGCACCGGCCCGATGGTCTTCCACTTTTCCTGGGCCTCCTTGATGCGGACGCCCGCGGTTTTCCATTCGGTGGAGTCCTGCAGGGATTCCGCGAGGGCGACCAGCTCCAGCTTGCGGCCCAGGTTGTCCAGGTTCTGCCTGTCCTTGCGCTCGAAGAAGGCGCCGAAGGCGGCGCGGAAACGGGCCCAGATGGCGTCGGACTGGGCCTTGGGCACCGCGCCCAGGGTCTTCCAGGCGCTTTGCGCCTCCTTGACGGTTTCCATGGCCTCGCGCCAGTCGATTTCCCCGGCCGCGGTCAGGGCCTCGATGCGGGCGCACAATTCTTCCTTGGCCTTGAGGTTGCTTTCGCGCTCTTCGTCCAGTTCGGCGAAATACTCGCGGCACCTCTCGTACAGCCTGTCCGAGACCTGATGGTACCGGTCCCACAAAGCTTCCGAGCTGTCCCAGGGCACCGGACCCAGGGATTTCCATTCCCCCTGGAGCTCTTTGAAGCGGGCCACCATGGCCTTGCGGTCTTCCTGGCCTTCCTTGGGCTCCTGGCCGGCCAAGGCCTCCAGGCGATCGCAGATGGCGGTCTTGGCGCGCAGGTTGGACCAGCGCAACCAGTCGGAGGCTTCGCGGAAGCGATCCAGGAAGGCCTGGTATCCTCCCAGGACGTGTTCGGCCTCGGGGCCGATGGGAGCGGGATGCAAAAGGCGCCATTCGCCGTTGAGCTCCTTGAAGCGCTTCTCGGCGGCGCCCATGTCCGGGCTTTCCAGCAAGGCTTCCAACTGGGGCAGCAGTTCCTTCATGCGTTGGAGATTGGCCGCGCGCATCCGGTCCAGGGAAGCCTGGGTGGAGGCGACGGCGGATTCGAAACGGGTGCGGTACTCGTCCCTGCCCGAAAAGGTCCCCGCGACGGCCAGGGCCTTGTTCCATTCCCGGCGGAGGTCGCGGAAGCGGTCCGCGGCCTGGGCGGCGGGGATTTGCGCCAGGGCTTCGGCCTGTTCGCACAGGGCCGCCAGGCGTCCGCCATGCTCTTTCTCTTCCGCGCTGCGGCGGATCAGGTTTTCCCGATCGCGGGCGCGGCGTTCGATCTTGTCCAGCGCGGTGCGGAAACGCCTTTGCAGTTCCCCTTCGGCGCCTTCCGGCGCCTGGCCGATGCCCTGGAAGCGATCGCGCAGGGAGCGGAGCTGCAAGGCCAGGGTGTTCGCCGGCTCGACTTGTGCTTCGTCGCCCGGCGTTTCGGCGGCCTGCGCTTCGTCGCCCGACGCTTCGTCGCCCGACGCTTCGTCGGCCGGAGCGGATTCCGCCGCGCCGGAGTCCCACAGGGCCTCGGCCTCGGCGCAAAGCGCTTCCTTCAGGCGGAGGTTCCCGGCCGCCTGCTTCTCCCTTTCCTCGCGCCCGGCGCGTTCATGGCGCCAGCGGGCGTAACGCGCGCGGTACTTGGACGAACCCTCGCGGAAGCGGGCGAGCCGGGCGGCGTCCGGGGCCGTGCCCGCGGCCATCAGTTCCTCCAGCGCGGCCTCGGCCTCGTCCAGATGGGCCTTGCCGCTTTCCCAATCGTACTTGGGCGGGGTCTCCTCGGCCGCGGCGGCCAGTTTTTCCACCGCGGCCAGGACCAGGCCCAGCTTGGCGCGGTTCACGGTGGCCGCATCGGGCCCCTTCGCGGCGGCCAGGGCCTTGAGCCGTTCCTTCGCGGCGATGCGCACGGCCTTGCTCTTGGCGCCCTTGGCCAGGCTTTCCAATTGGCTCTCCCGCGACACCTTGCCCAGGGCCTTTAGGGCCAGGTCGTTGTCCGTCTCGGCCAGGGCCACGGCGTGGAAGGCGCCGGCATGCACCAGTTTGGAGAAGGCCAGCTTGCGGATCTCCAGGGAGACGGCGCTCTTGGCGATGTCCTCCAAGGCGCGCTGATCGCCGCCGACGCCCTCGAGCGCGTCCCGGCCGATCTCCAGGGCCTGGGGATCGGACGCGGCGGACTTGGCGGTGGAGAGCTGGTTTTCCACCCAGGCTTTCTGGGCGATCTCCTTGATGGCGCGATCGGTGGTGCGATCCCGCAGCTTCTTGAGCAACTCGGGATCCTTCACCTTGCGCGCCGCGATCAAGCGGTTGCCCGCATCCTGATCTTCCAGGGCCAGGGTCGCGAGCAACGGCTGCTGGTCCTCTTCCAGGGAGCGGATGGCGGCGGCGCGCACCCCGGGCTCGCTGTGCTTCCATTGCGGTTTGAAGAAATCCATGAATCCCATGAGTGCTCCCGGGGTGAAAAGGAGGACCCGTCGCGGCCGCGGCGCGTGAGCCGTCGGCGACGAAGCGATCCCCAGGGATCATATTGTAAAAAATAGGCATCGCCCCGCAAAGGTGCGGGTGCCGGTAAAGGCGATCGGCCGGCCCGGAGGCCGCTTTTTCAGGAAACGGGACGAGCGGGATCTTCGCAATTGTTGGGGCAATCGTCATCGACGCATTGGCCGACCTGCAAAGTGATGTGATCCACGCGGAAATCGCGGCTCAGGGACCGGGTGAGCGCGGCCGCGACCTCTTTCTCCGGGACCGCTCCGGGGACGGTTTCCACGTGGGCGCTCAGGTACAGATCGCGCCCGTTCATGGTCCACAGGTGGAGGTCGTGCACGTTGCGCACCTGGCGGTTGGCGAGCATGGCGTTGCGGACGGCTTCGAGTTCCACGCCTTCGGGCGTGCCTTCCACCAGGATATGCCCGCTGCGCCGCATCACCCGCACCCCGGGGATCACGAGGGCGGCGGCGATGGCCAGGCTCAGGAGGGGATCGGCCCAGGTCCAGCCCTTGGCCAGGATGAGCGCGGCCGCGGCCACGGCGGCCAGGGAGGCGCCCAGGTCTCCCATCACGTGCCAGAAGGCGCCTGCCTCGTTGATTGTCTTCTCCTGCCCGCCCCGGTGCAGCCACCAGGCCACGAAGACGTTCACCGCCAGCCCCAGGGACGCCACCCAAAGCATGGGTTCCGCGTCCACGGGCACGGGATGGGCCAGCCTGATCAGGGCCTGTCCGATGATGAAGAGGGAAAGGAGGATCAAGGTGAGCCCGTTCCCGAACGCGGCCAGGATTTCCAGGCGCTTGAACCCGAAGGTCTTCGCTTCCGTGGCCTTGCGGGACCCCAGGGAGACGGCGAAGGCCGAAAGCCCCAGGGCCACGGCGTCGGAAAGCATGTGGAATCCGTCGGACATCAGGGTGAGGGAATGGAACCACCAGCCGCATGCGATCTCCACCCCCATGAACACGGCGATGATCCAGAAACTGGTCAGCAGCTTTCCGTACGAAGCGTGATGCACGTGGGGAAGGCCGGACTCCGCATGATGGGAATGGCCGTGATGCCCTTGATGCCCGCGGGAATGGCCATGGCCGTGTTCATGGCCGTGCTCATGGGAATGGGCGTGGGAGGATTCCATTGCGCTTTCCGTGCCTGCGCCGCCGCGGACTCGGCGGGCCTTCCGGCTCTCTTTCCCTAATATACCCTATGGAAGGGCCTGAAAGCCCGGCCGTCCGCTTCGGGGCCGTTCCCTGGGGATGGGGCGTTTCCGTCCCGGGCCCGGCGGCGGCGGCCGAAGCGGTGTCGTGGGCGATGGCGGAGACGCTCACCAGGTATTGCGTGACCGCGCGTTCCTGGTCCGCCGTCAGTTTCGCGTTGGAAGCCATGCGCTGCACCATTTCCGGCCAATCGGCGGGGGCGAGGTCCTTCGGATCCTTGAGCGCGTGGCAGGCCGAGCAACGGCCCACGTAGAGGTTGCGGCCCACCTTGAGGGTGGCGAGCGTAGTAACCTGTCCGTTACGTCCGGCGTATTCCACGTTCTTGGCGGTGGGCGCCGGGACCGGTCCGGACCCGACGCATCCGGAAAACAGGAGGACGAAGGCGGAAGCGGCGGCCAGGGCCGCCGCAGCCAGGGCCGGCTTGAAGGTGGAAGCAAAAGAGCGGTCTGGCATGGATTTCCCCTCGTCGTCCAGGACAAGTATAGAACCCCCTTCCGCAGCGGACAAGGCCGGCGACCGGGGCCGGTCAGGGAAGGTTTTCCGCGATCCAGGCGGCCAGTTTCGCCATGGCCTTGGAAATCGCCTCCACCCGGCCGGGAATGGGCTCCAGGGTCGCCTCGTCCAGGTACAAGGCGCGGTTGACTTCGATCATGACGCCGGGAACGGAATAGGGGGGGAGGGAGTATTTGCGCAGGATATGCCCGCCGTCGAACGGCTGGTTGAGGGCGGACCCCTGGGGAAGGCCGGACGCGGCGATCGGGTCCTTGAGGAGTTGCGCCAACCGGTCGCGGATGCCCCGGGCCAGGGGCGGGGCGCAGGAGACGGGCCCGGAAACCGGATCCCCGTCCCGATCGCCGAAGTTGCCGATGCACAGGGCGGGCCTGGGCTTGCCCTGGTCCGGACCGATGGCCGGTCCCTGGGCCGTCATGGAATGCCCGTCCAGGAAGAACCGGATGCGGCCGCCGCCTTGGTCCCGGCCGTCCAGGAAGGCTTTTTCGAGGGCCGCATGGTAGGGATCGTAGTAGAGGGAAAGGCGCATTTCCCGTTCCTTCGGGGACAGGACGTAACCCGTCGGATAGAAGGCCCGGCGTTCGAAATCCGTGAGCTTGATGACGCCGTTCTCGCCGGATTCGTTCCTGTCCCGGTTCAGATCGGCGACGAAGCGCGATGCGGGGGCGTTGATCGTGATCTCCGCTTCGGGAATGTTGAAGAGCGCGTCCGTGAAGGGATCGCCTTCCTTGAACAGGCGGCGGCGCAGGCCGGATTCGCTTTCACCGGTTTGCAGCATGCGCGCCAGCATCCAATAGGGCACGTGGCCGGAGGAATGCGGGGTGGAGACGAGGATGGGGAGCATGGGTTAAAGGATATCCAAAACGGGAGGAGAACTCAAAGCACAAATTTCAAAGTGCAAAGTGCAAAATTAAGAATCGGCGACCTGGCCGATGGCTCTGCTGGGTACATATCCGGCTCACATCCCTTTTTGGGATGTTCTCGGGCATTCTCCCCTCGCTTCCAAGGAGCAACGGGGTTTCTCTTCCATTTTGAACTTTGCACTTTGCCTTTTGCACTCTACCCGTCCGACCGCCTCAGTACTTCGCCGCCCACTTGCGCAGCAAAGGGGCGAAAAACTTCTGCGCGTCCCCGTTCCCGGACTCGAAATTGTTGACGGCGATGGAAAAGGCCAGCCATTTTCCCGAGGCGGTTTTCAGGTAGCCGGCCAGGGCGCTGACGCCTTCCAGGGTCCCGGTCTTGGCGTAAAGGCGTCCCTCCCAGCCCGCGCCGTAGCGCTCCAGCCTTCCCTGCGCGCCGGGCGCGCCCGGCAGGGTGGCCTGGAACTCGGGGAAGTTCTTCTGGCGGAAGGCGTAGCCCAACAGTTTCACGGTTTGCGCGGGCGCTATCCAGTTGTAGCGGGAAAGGCCGTTCCCGTCCTTGAGATGGACGAGTTTGCGATCGAAACCGTGGCCGTCCAGGTATTCATGGACGGCGGCCAGGCCGCCGCGCCAATCCCCGCTGCGTCCGGTGCCTTTGCCCAACAAGGCCAGGGTCTGGGCCGCGTAATTGTTGTCGCTTTTCTGGTTGACGATGCGGAGCAGTTCCCGCAGGGGAGGGGACACGTGGCGCGCGCCCGGCACGGCGATCGCGCCGGTCATGGGGGCATGGTTGGGGAAGGCCAGCGAGTCCCCGCATTCCGCCCCGTCCGGAGTCGAGAAGGCGATGCCCTTGGCGGCGAGATAGGCCCGGAACTCGCGCGCGCAGGTCCAGGGGGGATTCGGGAGGCTGCCTTTGATGGAGAAGGGCATGCGGCCCGCCGGATACGTGCCCCGCAGGATCCGCACCGGGCTGGGGAACCCGCCCAGGATGAAGGCGGAATCGTGGCCGTCGGCGGGGCCGGTGACCAGGCGGTTGTCGAAGCGGGCGATCCCGGTATGGACGGGCAAGGTCGTTTTCAGGACCACCGGTTTGCCGGGCGAGGCGGCGCCGTTGAAGAAGGCGGCATACAGGTTGTCGTTGAAGGAGAGTCCGGAAACCGTTCCCGCGTAATAGTTTCCCGCGTCCTCCCACGACCCGGCCGGATGGGGCCCGTCTTCCTCCAGAAAGGTCCCGTCCCCGATCACGCATCCGTCCACCTTGCGGATGCCCTGTTTCCGCAGGGCCAGGAGCCATTGGGCGAAAACGGCTTCCATCCCGTGGTCCGGCCCGAACTGCGAGCCCGCGAAGGAGGGATCTCCGCCGCCGCGGATGAGCAGGTCCCCCTTGAGGCGCTCGCCTTCCAGGGTACCCGTGCGGAAGAGCTCCGTGACGTAGGTCTTGTCCCCTCCCAGTTTTTCCAGGGCGATCCAGGTGGTGAAGAGCTTCTGGGTGGAGCCGGGGGTGAAGTTCACCTCGGCCTGGCGCGCGTCCACCAGGACGTCCGGCGCGGCGGGATCGAGCAGGGCCCAGCCCACCATGGCTTCGCGGGGGAAAGCGGAAGAAAGGGAGGCCCCCTCCTTGGCCGGGGGCTTGGGCGGAACCTCTTTCGCGGAAGGGTAGCCGGCCAGGAGCGCGGCGCAGAAGGCGAGGAGTGTCGCCTTGCGCGCCCGGTCGACGCGATCGCCGTTTTCCAGGGTTTCGGATTCCGCTTCGGGCATTCCGGAAAAATGCATTACTTTTCCGGAATGGGGGCACCGTCCGTCCCCGCGAGCGGGCCGCGCAACTATATGTAAATTGGGAAATATGGAACATACCGTGGCCTCTACCATTACGGAATCCTCGGAATTCATCCTTCCCGGGGACTTGAACAGCCTCGGCTACCTCTTCGGGGGCAAGCTGGTCTCCTGGATAGACAAAGTGGGCGCCATCAGCGCCATCAAGCACGTGCGCGGCACCGTGGTCACCGTGTCCATCGACAACCTGATCTTCAAGAAACCGGTCACCAACGGTTCCGTGCTGACCATCCGCGCCTCCGTGAACCGGGCCTTCAAGCATTCCATGGAAGTGGGCGTGGTGGCCAAGACCCTGCCTCCGGGCTCGGAGGAGGCCGTGCACGTGTGCACCGCTTATCTCACCTTCGTGGCCCTGGACGCCGCCGGCAGGCCCACGGACATTCCGCCCGTGGTCCCGGAGACCGCGGACGAGAAGCGCCGCTTCGAGGAGGCGTTGATCCGCCGCAACCATCGCCTGACCCTGGCCGGCCTGCTGGGCAAAGGCAACGGGAAGGCGTGAAGAGAATTCAAAAGTCAAAGTGCAAAATGCAAAAGTCAAAGTTCAAGAATAGGAAAATGGGCGGCTCGGGCCAACGGCGGAGCATTCCATCGCCGCTTCCAAGGGTAAAAGGGGTTTCTCTTCCATTTTGCACTTTGCACTTCGACTTTTGCGCTTTGACTTGCTTCCGGCCCTCCCCATGACCCACAAGCCCGCGAATCATGCGCCGGAAGCCTCCGCCACCGTGGCCATGGCGCAATTGGAGGTCTCGCCCGGCGAGCCCGCCCGCAACGGCGCGCGCATGCTGGAACTGATCGCCGAGGCCCGCGGCCGGGGCGTTTCCCTGCTGGCCTTCCCGGAAATGAGCCTGCCCGGGTACCTGCTGGGGGACATGTGGGAGCGGCGGTCCTTCCTGCGGGAGTGCGAAACCTGGACGGAACGTATCATCGAGGCTACGGGGCATCCCGGGCCCCCCGTCACCGTGGTGTTCGGCACCGTGATCGCGGATTGGCGGGCCCTGGGCGAGGACGGCCGCGTGCGCAAGTACAACGGCTACGTGGCGGCCCGGGGCGGCGCGGCCCTGCGCCATCCCGGGCTGGACCGGCCTTTCGGCATCAAGACCCTGCTTCCCAATTACCGCGAGTTCGAGGAACCGCGCCATTTCCACGATGCGCGCAAGCTGGCCCTGGAGACGGGGCGTTCCCTGGACTCCCTGCTGGAGCCTTTCGTCCTGGAACTGGGCGGCCGCGAGCGCCGGGTGGGGATCCTGCTGTGCGAGGACGCATGGGAGGACGATTACGCGCAGAAGCCCCTGGAGATCCTGGGCGGCAAGCATTGCGATTTCTTCCTCAACCTGAGCTGCTCTCCCTTCACGCAGGGCAAGAACGAGAAGCGCAACCGGGTGTTCGCCCGCAAGGTGGCGAAGCTGGGAGTCCCGCTGCTCTACGTCAATTGCGTGAGCCTGCAGAACAACGGCAAGACCCTGTTCACCTTCGACGGCCGCAGCACGGCCTACGCGGCCGACGGTTCCGTAAGGGCGGAGATGGCGGCCTATGCCCAGGCCCTGCTGCCCCTCGAGATGGAGTGGCGCGGGGGCAAGGCCGATCTCGCGGCCGGAACGGGATCCTCCCCGGCCCCGCCGGAACCCCCCGCCAAGCGGCGCATGGGGGAAATCCACCAGGCCCTCAAGTACGGCGCGCAATCCTTCCTGTCCGCTTGCGGCCAGGATCGCGTGGTCATCGGCGTCTCGGGCGGCATCGACAGCGCCGTGACGGCGGCCCTGTACCGCGAGATCCTGCCGCCGCAGAACCTGCTGCTGGTCAACATGCCCAGCCGCTTCAACAGCAATACCACCCGCAACCTGGCCAGGGAGCTGGCCTCCAACCTGGGATGCCTGTACGCGGAGATCGGCATCGAGGACAGCCTGGCGGTCACCAAGGCCCAGTTGGACGGCCTGGAGATCACCTCGCCGGACGGTTCCCGGTTCGCGGCCATCTCCCTGGCCGGCTTCGTGATGGAGAACGTGCAGGCGCGGGACCGGTCCAGCCGCATCCTGGCCGCCCTGGCCGCCTCCTTCGCGGGGGTCTTCACCTGCAACGCCAACAAGGCGGAGCTGACGGTGGGATACAGCACCCTGTACGGGGACCTCGGCGGGTACCTGGCCCTTCTGGGCGATCTCTGGAAAAACGAAGTCTACGCCCTGGGCCGCCATCTCAACGAGGACGTCTTCGGGCGGGAGGTCATCCCGGAAGGTTCGTTCGCCATCGTTCCCAGCGCCGAACTCAGCGAAAGCCAGGCCGTGGACGAGGGCAAGGGCGATCCGCTCATCTATCCTTATCATGATCGCCTGTTCTTCGCCTGGGTGCAGCGCTGGAACCGCGCCGCTCCGGAGGAAATCCTGGAATGGTACGCGGCCGGGACCCTGAACGCGGAGCTGGGCCTGGAGGAGGTGGACGTCTACGACCTGTTCCCGGCGGCCCCGGCCTTCATCCGGGACCTGGAACGGTGGTGGAACCTCTACAACGGGATCGCCGTGGCCAAACGCGTCCAGGCTCCTCCCATCCTGGCGGTCAGTTCCCGCGCCTTCGGGTTCGACCACCGGGAGGCGCTGGGCCGCCCCGCCTATTCCCTCCGCTACCTGAAGTTGCGCGGGGAGTTGCTGGCCGGCGCCGGAACGTCCTGAAGCTCCGGTTCCCGGAGTCTCCCGGGCGGTTTCCAAAGTCCCTGGCGCATGGGCGGCGGAAACATTATAATGATCCAATCATGCTGCACGTCCTGAACGGCGACGCCACCCTGGCCCTCCTGAAGCAATCTTCCGTGAAGGGCGAGTTCCTGGTGTGGAAGGACATGCTCATGGAAGGTCCCGTGTCGCCCCCTAAAGCCCCGGCCCGGAAGAAAACGGCGCCCGCCGGCATCGGGCTCGATCTGGAGGCGCGCGCCGCCTTCCTGCGGGATCAATACGGCATCGGCCCCGCCGCATACCTCTCCGGCATGAAAGCCTTTTTCTCCGCTTACGCCAAAGCGGCCAAGGGGAAAGAAGAAGTCGTATTCTGGTTCGAGGAGGATTTCTTCTGCCAGATCCATCTCGCCTATCTGCTGGCCCATCTGCCCGCCCCGCTCAGGCGCAAGGGCCGGGCCCATGTCATCTGTCCGGAAAAGCCCCTGGGCGTGCGTTTGCCCGGCGCCTTCCCGAAACTCCTGGCGGGCCGGCTCCCCGTGGAGCCCAAGCTGATCACCCTGGCCGCCAAGGTCTGGAAGGCGTACGCGCTTTCCTCCGCCAAGGGATGGGAGTCCCTGTTGCAATGGGCGCAGTCCGGCAAAGGCTTCGAACCCTGGCCCCTGCTCCGGGGCGGGTTGCGATCCCATCTGGGGCGCCTGCCCGCCGCGAACGGGAAGCTGAACGCCATGGAAACGGCCATGCTCCACGCCCTCGGCCCGGGAACCCTGCCCTTCCACCATTTCGTGCGCAAGGTCTGGTCGGAACCCCTGGTGCGGCCCCTGGGCCTGGGCGATTTGCAAATGGCCCGCTACGCGCTCGATCTGGCGATCCGGAGCGAACCGTGGATCGCCATCACGGGACCCGGCAGCGCCCCGGCCAAAGGCAAGCCCATCCGCTTCGGGGAGTGGAAGCTGCACCTGACCGCGGCGGGCAAGTCCAAGCTCGCGGAGGCGGGTAACAGGGCGGATCCGTCCGGGGTCAATCGCCCAGGTAGGCTTCCTTCACCCGGGGATCGTCCGCCAACCCGGCCGAGGAGCCTTGCATGATGATGCGGCCCGTCTCCAGCACGTAGGCCTTGCGGGAGCGGCGCAATGCCAGGTTGGCGTTCTGCTCCACCAGGAGCACGGTGGTCCCCTCCCGGTTGATGCGATCGATGGCGTCGAAGATGGCCTGGACCATCAAGGGAGCCAGCCCCAGGGAGGGTTCGTCCAGCAGCAACAGGCGGGGATGCGCCATCAGGGCCCGGCCGATGGCGAGCATCTGCTGCTCCCCGCCGCTCAAGGTTCCGGCCATCTGGGCCAGGCGTTCCTTGAGGCGCGGGAACACTTCGTATACGTGATCAATATCACGCTTCATTTTTCTGCCGTCCCGCTGCAGGTATCCCCCCAGCTCCAGGTTCTCCAGCACGGTCAGGTTGGCGAACACGGCGCGGCCCTCGGGCACCAAGGCTATCCCCATGGCGGCGATGCGATGGGTGGGGACCTTGTTGATCTTCCTGCCTTCGAAAAGCACTTCGCCTTCGTACGGCTGGCACAGGCCCATGATGCTGCGCAAGGCGGTGGACTTGCCCGCCCCGTTGGCGCCGATCAAGGTGGCCACGGACCCCTGCTCCACTTCCAGGCTCACGTCCGTGAGGGCCTTGATGGCGCCGTAGCGGGTCGAGATGTTTTTCAGTTGCAGCATGGGTGGAGATTCGCTGCGGACTTTTTGTTTTTTTTATGAAAATTGCAAATTGAAAAATGCAAATTGGAAACCGGCTTTTTGATCGCCTTTTGGGCTTCGGCCGGTTTGGAAAAGCCACGGGATGCCATCCCGATCTTCCAATTTGCATTTTTCAATTTGCAATTTGCGCTTTTCAAAATTCTCACTCTTTTCCCAGATAAGCTTCGATCACTTTGGGATCCTTCCGGATCTCCCCGGGCGCGCCCATGGCTATGCCTTCGCCGTGGACCATGACCTGGATGCGCTCGCATACGCCCATGACCACTTTCATGTTGTGCTCCACCAGCAGGATGGAGACCTTGAACTCGTCGCGGATGCGGCGGATGAGGCGCATCAGCTCCGCGGACTCCTGCGGGTTCATGCCCGCCGCGGGTTCGTCCAGCAGCAGCAGCCGCGGCTCCGTGGCCAGGGCCCGGGCGATTTCCAGGCGGCGCTGGGATCCGTACGGCAGGCTGGAGGCCGGTTCCCGGGCGAGCTTGTCGAGCTGGAACAGCTCCAGGAGCCGCATGGCCTTGGCGCGGTTCGCCTCCTCCTCCCTCGCGAAGGTCCGGCCCCGGAACACCGCGCCCAAGAGGCCGTGGGCGATGCGCATGTGGGTGGAGACCTGCACGTTTTCGGCCACGGACATGGAGCCGAACAGGCGGATGTTCTGGAAGGTGCGGGCGATGCCGCGGGCGGCGATCCGGTGGGGCGGTCTGCCCTGGATGGGCTTGCCGTCGAAAACGATGCTTCCGGAGGCGGGGGCGTAGACGCCGGTGATGAGGTTGAACACGGTGGTCTTGCCCGCGCCGTTGGGGCCGATGAGCCCGAAGAGCTCGCCTTCCTCGATGGCGAAGCCGAGTTCCTTCACCGCCACCAGGCCGCCGAACCGGATGGTGGCCGCTTTCAGCTCCAGCAGGGCCATCAGTCGCCGGCCGCCTTGGCGCCCGCGCGGGCCGCCAGGCGGGCCCCCAGGCGCTTGATGACGGACGCCTGGCCCAGGATGCCCTGGGGCCGGTAGATCATGATAAGGATGAGCGCCAGGGAATAGAGGATCATGCGGTAGCTTTCGAAGCCCCGGAAGGCCTCCGGCAGCACGGTCAGGAGCACGGCCCCCAGCACAGCCCCTTCGATGCTCCCCAGGCCGCCGATGGCGATCATGATGATGATCTCGAAGGATTTCACGAAGGTGAAGGAATTGGTGTGCAGGTACATGGTGTAATGCCCGAACAGGCAGCCCGCGAGCCCCGCGAACATGGAACTGATGACGAAGGCGAGCACCTTGTGGCGGGTCACGTCCACGCCCATGGCCTGGGCGGCGATCTCGTTCTCGCGGATGGCCAGGAAGGCCCGCCCGTAACTGGAGCGGACCAGGTTCCAGGTCGTGGCGATGGAAGCGGCGACCAGCAGGTACACCCAGAAGAAATTGCTCAGCTTGGGAATGCCGGAAAAGCCGCGCGCGCCGCCCACGGCGTCTACGTTGAGGATGAGCACGCGGATGATTTCCCCGAAGCCCAGGGTCACGATGGCCAGGTAGTCCCCGCGCAGGCGCAGGGAAGGGATGCCCACCAGCAGGCCCGCCAGGGCCGTGGCGACCGCGGCCGCGGCCAATGCGGAAAGGAGGACGACGGCGTCCTGGCCCACGGGGGGCAGGAAGGCCGAAAGGCTCCGCAGGGCGGGGCCGCCGTAATGGCTTACCGAGGCGGACACGTAGGCCCCGACGGCGAAGAACCCGGCATGGCCGATGGAGAACTGTCCGGCGATGCCGTTGGTGAGATTGAGGCTCACCGCCAGCACGATGTTGATCCCAGCCAGGATGAGGATCTGGTAATAATAAGGCCCTTGGCGCACGGGTCCGTCGAGCAGGACGGCGGTGGCGGCCCATTGCAGGAGCGCGAGCGCGGCGAGGGTGCCGGCGATCCAGAGGAGGCGTTTCATGGGTTCGATCGGGAAGAGTGCAAAGTGCAAAAGTCAAAGTGCAAAGTGCAAAATGGAAGAGAAAGCCCGTTGCCCCTTGGAAGCGGCAGCGGAATGCCGCGCCGTTGGCCCGAGCCGCCCATTTTCTTGTTCTTAAACTTTGACTTTTGCATTTTGCACTTTGACTTTTGAACTCTCATCACACCTTCTCCACCTGTCCCTTGCCCAGGATTCCCGCCGGCTTGAACAGCAGGATGGCGATGAGGATCAGGAATGCGATGGCGTCCCGGTAGGTGGAACTGCCGTAGCCGGCCACCATCACCTCGGCCAGGCCGAGGATGAAGCCGCCCAGCACGGCCCCGAAGATGTTGCCGATCCCGCCCAATACCGCGGCCACGAAGGCCTTGAGCCCGGTCATCACGCCCATGAGCGGATCGATGCCGGGGATGTTGATGGAGACGAGGATTCCCGCCGCCGCGGCCAGGGAAGAACCCAAGGCGAAGGTGAGGGCGATGATGCGATCGGTGTCGATGCCCATCAGCTTGGCCGCGTCCAGGTTGAAGGACACGGCGCGCATGGCCTTGCCGGTGCGGCTCCGGTAGATGAACAGGTTGAGGAGGAGCATCAGGGCCAGGGCGGTGGCCAGGACGATGGCTTGCTGGTTGGTCACCATGAGGCCGCCCAGGCGGAAATGCGATTCGGGGACGAGTTGCGGGAAGAACCTGGGAGTGGCCCCGAAAATGAGCTGTCCCGCATTCTCGATCAGGAGCGAGAGGCCGATGGCGATGATGAGCATGGTCAGGCGCGAGGCCCGCCTTACGGGCCGGTACGCGAAGCGCTCCATCAGGAGCCCGCAGAGGGCGCAGGCGGCCATCGACAGCAGCATCACCGCCGCCGCGTCCAACAGGTGCCCGGGCGTCCGGCCTTGCAACAGGCGGGAGAAGTAGTATCCGAAATAGGCCCCGAGCATGTACACGTCGCCATGGGCGAAGTTGATGAGGCGGAGCACGCCGTAGACCATGGTATAGCCCAGGGCCACCAGGGCGTAGATGCTGCCCAGGGAGATCCCGTTGATCAATTGCTGAAGGAAGCTCTCCATGCGCGGATGCTACGCCCTGGCCCAGGCCAGCGATGCCCGGCCGTTCAAGGCGAGACGGTTTCCTTGAACACGTTCTTCCCGTTTCCCTTGGCGTCCACCACGACTTCCAGCACCGCGGCGGGTTTCACGCCGTTGCGGTTCTCGTCCATCGAGATGTTGCCGGTAACGCCCATGAACCCTTTGGTCTGCGCCAAGGCCATGCGGACGCTGTCCGGGTTCGCGCTGTTGGCCCGCTTCATGGCATCCGCGAGGATCAGGGCCGCATCGTACCCCAGGGCCGCCATGGCGTCCGGGATGCTGTCTTCCTTGCCGGCGTTGCGCGCTTTGTAGTCCTTGACGAACTTCTGCAGGATGGCATTGCCGGTGTCTTCCACCGAGTAGTGGTTGCTGTAGTAGCAGCCGTTGAGGGCCTGCCCGCCGATCTGCCACAGCACGGGGGAATCCCAGCCGTCGCCCCCCATGAGAGGGACCGTGATCCCGAGCTTGCGGGCCTGCAAGGCGATGAGTCCCACTTCCGTGTAATATCCGGGTATGAAGATGCCGTCCGGACCCTTGGCCTTGATGGCGGTGAGCTGGGCGGTGAAATCCTTGTCCCCGGCGCTATAGCTCACGTCCGTGACGACGGTCCCGCCCAGTTTCCGGAAGTGCTCGACGAAGAAATCCGCCAGTCCCATCGAATAGTCGCTCTTGACGTCGCGGAGGACGGCGACTTTCTTCAGCTTCAGCGTATTGGTCGAGAACTTGGCCATCACCTGGCCCTGGAAGGGATCGATGAAGCAGACGCGGAAGATGTAGTCGCCCACCAGGGTGACCTTGGGATTGGTGGACCCGGGGCTGATCATGGGGATCCGGTTGGCCTGGGCCACGGGGGCGGCCGCCAGGCTGTTGGAGGAGACGATTTCCCCCAGCAGGGCCACCACGCGATCCTTGTTGATGAGCTTGGTCACCACCGTCTGGGCCTCTTCGGGCTTGCCCTGATCGTCCTCGGTCAGGACTTTGATCTTCTTGCCCAGCACTCCGCCGCTGGCGTTGATGGCCTCTACGGCCATATCGATGCCCTTTTGCGCGCTTTGGCCGAAGGTGGCCGTGGAGCCCGTCAGGGAACCGTAATGCCCGATGAGAATTTCGTTGTCGCCGGAGCCCGCAGCTTTTTTATTGCATGCGGAGAGCCCGGCGGCCAAACCGACCGCCGCGGCGAGGAGTGCCGTGCTGCGGAGCGTCTTCCTGTTTGAAAAGGACATATGCGGCCTTTGCTTGGGTTGGGATGAAAGTATGCGCGAAGTTACAGGCACGTAACCGGATGCTTTCCTTCTGGTGAGCGGGCCAAAAGATAGGATTTATTATCTTAAAAGCAATCAACCGGAGTCCGAAAATGAATCCCGCCAAATCCCGATCCCCCCGAGCCCTGCTCCTCCTCACCCTGGCCCTGACCCTGGGGGGGTGCGGCTATAACACCCTCCAATCCAAGGATGAGGACGTCAAGGCCGCCTGGTCGGAAGTTGTCAATCAATACCAGCGCCGGGCCGATTTGGTGCCCAATCTGGTCAATACCGTCAAAGGCTATGCCACCCACGAGAACGACGTGCTGACCCAGGTGACCGAGGCCCGCGCCCGGGTGGGGTCCATCCAGGCCACCCCGGACCTGGTCGACGACCAGGAGGCCATGGACAAATTCATCGCGGCCCAGCGCGGCATGACCGGGGCCCTCAGCCGGCTCATGGTGGTCTCCGAGAATTATCCCAACCTCAAGGCGGACGCGTCCTTCCGGGACCTCCAGTCCCAATTGGAAGGCACGGAAAACCGCATCACCGTGGCCCGCAACCGCTACATCGGTTCCGTGCGCGATTACAACGTGATCGTCCGCTCCTTCCCGTCCAACCTCACGGCCAAGGTCACGGGCATGAAGCCCAAGGCCAATTTCTCCGTGGAAAACGAGAGCGCCATTTCCACCGCGCCCAAGGTCGATTTCAACGCCCCGGCCCCGCAATCCGCTCCTCCCGCCGGCAATGTCCAGGGAGCCCCCTCTCCCAAGGCCGGGGACAGCGCGTCCCATTGAGGGCCGCCGTGCGGGGTCGACTGATGCGGGCCCGGGCTTTCGTCTTCCTCCTCCTTCTCGCATGCGCCTTGGTTCCCGGGGCCTTCGCCGCGGACCTGGTCCCGGTCCCGGAGTTGACCGGCCGCGTCGTGGACGCCACCGGAACCCTTTCCCCCTCGGATCTCCGGGACCTGGAAGCGGCGCTCGCCGCCTTCGAGGCCCACAAGGGCAGCCAGGTGGCGGTGCTCATCGTGCCCACCACCCGGCCGGAGGACATCGCGCAATATTCCATCCGGGTCGCGGACAAGTGGAAGCTGGGCCGGAAAAAGGTCGACGACGGCGCGATCCTGGTGGTGGCCAAGGACGATCGGGTCATGCGCATCGAGGTCGGCTACGGCCTGGAAGGCGTTCTCACGGACGCCATGAGCCGGCGCATCATCGGCGACATCATCACGCCTTACTTCCAGCGCGGCGAGTTCGCCGCGGGCATCCGCGCCGGCGTGGAAGCCATGCTCAAGCTGATAGACGGGGAACCCCTGCCGCCCTCGGCGCGCAAGCCCGCGGAGAGCGGCAAGCACAAGGGCGGCGGCCTGGGCATGGGGCTCCTGGTCCTGGCGTTCCTGGTCTCGGGCGCGTTGCGGAGCGCCTTCGGCCGCGTGCGCGGCGGCATCTTCTCGGGCGGGATAGTGGGCGTGCTCGCCTCCTTCCTGCTCGGTTCCGTCCTGTTGGGGATAGGAGCGGGCATCCTGGCCCTGATCTTCACCCTGATCAGCGGCGGCGGGGGCGGCAATTACCGGGGCGGCCGGGGAGGCGGCTTCGGAGGGTTCGGCGGCTTCGGCGGCGGTTTCGGGGGGAGCGGCGGGGGCTTTTCCGGAGGCGGCGGCGGTTTCGGCGGCGGCGGCGCTTCGGGGAGGTGGTGAGGTATGGGAAAAAGTCAAAGTGCAAAGTGCAAAATGCAAAAGTCAAAGTTTAAGAATAAGAAAATGGGCGGCTCGGGCCAACGGCGTGGCATTCCGCTGCCGCTTCCAAGGGGCGACGGGTTTCCTCTTCCATTTTGCACTTTGAACTTTGACTTTTGCATTTTGAGTTTTCTCCGGTGTTCCCCATGGACCTGACCCGCCTCCTCCGCCACCTCTGGATCGGCCGGCCCGAGGTGCGCCGGCTGTTTCCGGAAGCGTCCCTGGAGCGCATCACCCGGGCCATCGCGGCCTCGGAAAAGGCCCATCACGGGGAGATCCGTTTCGCCGTGGAGGCTTCCCTGGAATGGCGCCCGCTCTTCCAGGGGGTAACGGCCAAGGAACGGGCGGTGCAGGTGTTCTCGGAGCTGCGCGTCTGGGACACGGAGGCCAACAGCGGCGTCCTCATCTACCTGCTGGTGGCGGACCGGGACGTGGAAATCCTGGCGGACCGCGGCGTGCATGCCAAGGTGGGCGCGGCGGGCTGGGAGGCCATTTGCGGCATGATGGAGACGGAGTTCCGCCAGGGCCGCTTCGAGTCCGGGGTCGCCTTGGGCATCCGGGAGGTGAGCCGCCATCTGGAGGCGCATTTCCCGCGCACCGGCCCGGACGTGAACGAATTGCCGGACCGTCCCGCCCTGCTGTGAAAAAAGGCGGGCTGCTTGCGCAGTCCGCCCGTTCCTTCCCCGGAATTTCCAGGGGCTCAAGGCGTCGCGACCACGTCCCCGTTCTTGGCGTATTCCACCGTGATGGTGTTGCCTTCCGGGCCGGTGAACTCGGCCGAGAAGCCCGAGGGCGAGAAGGTGCCCTTGAGGCCGGCGCTCTGGCCGTTGGCGTATTTGGCGAAGCCGTGGAAGGATCCGGAAACCGGTTCCTGGCCGTGCGGGATCCCGGTCGCGGAGATGAAGTGGAACTCGGCTTCGCGCTCCAGGCCTAACTTCTTCCGGGCGGCGATATGGATGGCGTAGCACACGTCGTCGGAATCGCTCTTCAGGTCCTGCCCGGGGTTCATCACGAAATCGATGGCGGCGTGCTTGAGGGTGTCTTCGGAAGCGGACACGGTGGTTTCCAGGTGCACGGTCATGGTGTCGCCCTTGACGATTTCCGCCCCGCCGGCGCGGTTCTTGAAGCTGACGGCATTGACCCGGCCCAGCTTGGTGGTTTCCCGGTAGGAGAAGCTCACCGGCTCGTCCCCGGCCTTGGCGGCGAAGACGCGCACCTTGGCTTCGAAGTCCGCCTTCTCGATGAGCGGGCGGTCTTTGGGTTCGATCTCGGAGTACTTCGCGAGCACGACGCAGGTCTTGGAATTGTCCGTGATCACCCCGTCTCCGTCCGCGTCCAGATAGGCGCCCGTGGCCGTGACCGCGCCGTTCTTGCCGGTCCTGACCCAGGATGCTTCCAGGACGGTATTGTCCCCTTCCAGATCGAAATTCGCGTCGGGTCCCGCGCCCACCAGCAGGGTGGTCTTTTCCACCGAGCCGTTTTCCTCCACGGTGATCGCGAGCCGCACCTTGTTGGCCTTGCCCGGAACCGCGGTGACTATCCCGTCGCCGTCGCCGTCCGTGAATTCGGCGGTTTCCACCTTGCCCCCCAGGGAGGCGGATGCGGATACGCGCTTGAAGGAGATGACGTTCTCGTTGTCCTTGACGGTATCCCTGGCCTTGTCGTCCCACTTGACGACGGCCGTATCCTTGACGTTGCTCAGGAGCAGTTTGTATTCGGCGTAAATGGTGGCGTAGCCTTTGGCGGTGTCGTCCAGGTTGGCGTGCAGGGAGCCGCCCAGATCCACGTCCGCGGACGGCTTGGGCAGGGCGGAGCTCTTCTTGAGGACGCCGACGGTGGCGGATACCCCGCCCAAGAGCTGCAGGCCGGCGGGGGCCGTGACCGTGCTGTTCCAGTCCTTGCCCATTTCGAAGCCGGACATCAGGGACCGCCCCGCGACGCGGGCGTCGATCTTGGCGTTCGCGAACTCGGGATCGATGGCCGCCGGTTCGTCGTTGGAGGTGACGCAAGCGCCCAGGAAGAGGGTCGCGCCCATCAGGGCGGCCCAGGTGGTTTTGAGAGGGAGGGAGGGAAGCATAACGAGTCCTTTCGAAAGAGTGGTTGGGAAAACTCCGTTTGGCATGTCTCCAATATACCCCAATCCCGGAGGAACTGGAAAGTAAAAACAATCAATTGATTACAAAAAACAGGCTTTAAATGCCTTGAATGCGATTTAAAAAGGGTTTATGGCCGAAATAAGACTCGATTAAAATTTTCAAGTTGATTACAAAATGAGCTTCCGGGACCCGGATTCGCGGATTTCCGGATGCCCACCCGCCAGGCGCCTGTCCAAAAAGGCTTGCCCATCCCGGGCCAATTCTTAGATATTCCCCCCGGGATGAAACCGATCGCCATGAACATGGCCCTGCGCCAAGCGCTCCGGGCCCTGGGACGCTTCCCGCTGGTTTACGCCTCGGCCGTGATCGGCACGGTCGCCGCTCTATGGCTCAATCATTTGCCGCCGTCAGAGGCGGAAGCCCGGACCGTGGCGGGCAACCTGTTGATGACCTCCTGGCTGGGGGTGGGCCTGTTCTTCTCCCTGGCCATCCTGTCGGAAAGCCGCCGTTGGGCCTTATGGGGCGCCGCCGTGGTCCAGGCCCTGGGCGTCGCCGCCTTGTACGGCTATCACCAGGGGCTGGCTTCCACCGCTTACCCGGTACGCCTGTCCCGGTTCTGGTTGTGCATGTTGGCCGCGCATCTGTGCGCCGCGCTCGCCTCGGCGATGGCGCGGGGCGCCACGGTGGACTCCTTCTGGCGTTTCAACCAGAAGCTCGCCGCGCGCCTGGGGCTGTCCCTGGGCTACCTGTCCCTCATCTACATCGGCCTGTCCGTGGCCCTGGCGTCCATCAAGGGCCTTTTCGAATTGGAGATCCCCGACGGCTGGTTCCTGGACTCGGGTATCTTCGCCCTGGGCATCTTCAACACCTGGTTCTTCCTGGCCGGGGTGCCGGGCGGCCGCGCGGCGTTCGCGCCCCCGGCTTCCGCGTCCCCGGGCGCGGCCGGGGACGCCTTCGCGGATACCGTCAAGGAGTTCGTCTATCCCCGCCAACTGCGGGTCCTGACCTTGCTGATCCTGATGCCGCTGGTATGCGTGTACCTCTTCATCGTCTATGCCTATGCGGTGCGCACCCTGATGATCTGGCGCTGGCCCACGGGATGGGTGACCTATCTGTTGCTCAGCTTCTGCGCCCTCGGCCTGTTGTGCCTGTTCCTGGTGCAACCCCTGGCCGAGCGGGGCAACAACCGCTGGGCCAAGGCCTACAGCCGCCATTTCCACCTGGCCCTGTTCCCGGTGCTCATCCTGCTCTTCGCCGCCATCGGCAAGCGCGTGCAGGAGTACGGCATCACGGAGAACCGGTATTTCGTGCTGGCCTTGGGCGTCTGGCTCACGGGCATCGTGCTGCACTCGGCCCTGGACGCGCCCCGCGACCTGCGCATCCTGCCCGCATCCCTGTGCCTGGTGGCCTTGCTCGCCTCCTTCGGACCCTGGGGCGCCTTCGAAGTGTCCCGCAAGAGCCAGGTGCAGCGCTTGAAATCCATGCTGGAATCCCAAGGCATGCTGGTGGGCGGAAAGCTGGCCAAGGCCCCGGGACGCATCCCCCGGCGGGTGGCGCGGGAGATCGGCGGCATCGCGGACTATCTGGAAGAGCGCGAGCGGCTTTCCGATCTCAAGCCTTGGATCCCGGACATGGACGATTCCGGGCAGACGCATTCGGTGGCGTGGCACAAGGCCCTGGACGGAAAGTTCGCCTTGCTGGAAGCCCTGGAGCTTCCCTACATGCCTCCGGAAGCCACCGGGCCCGGCCGCGCGGAAACGGTGGCCTTCTCCTGCCTCACCTTGTCTTCCTCCCTGCGCAAGGTTTCCGGGTTCGATTTCCTGTACGCGGATTTCCAGGCGCGCCCGGACCCGGAAGGTTCCCCGCCCATGGAAGAGGGTTTCCGGTTCGCCTTCGACACGGCCTCGGGGGAGATCCGGTTCTATGCCCGGGATACCTTGGGGCCGGTCGTGGACGTGGGCGCCCATTTCCAATCCCTGCGCGACAGGTATCCGGACGCGTACAACCTGAACCTGCCGGAAGGGGAAATGACCCTGGCGGGCGAGGACAATGCCCTGAAGGTGCTGGTCAAGCTGCGCACCCTGAACGGCGAAGCGGATCCGGAAGGCGTGCGCTTGAAAGGCTTTTCCGCGGACGTATTCATCGAGGTGCGCGGGAGAAGCCGTTCCTGGGCCAAGGCTCCCATCGTGGCCCGGGCCCAATCCGGGAAGCCCGCCTTCGCGCCCAAACCCGTCCCCCGGCCCGCCGGAAAGCCGCCTTGAGGTTTTCGGACCTGCGGGGCCCGGCCGGATGCGGCCGTCAGGCGTTGATGGAGATGCGCTTCGGTTTCACTTCCTCTTTCCTGGCCACGCTCAGTTCCAGGACCCCGTCCTCCAGCTTGGCGGTGATGGCGTCCTTGTCGAACTCCTCGCCCAGCCGGAACGAGCGGTAATAGTTTCCCATCGCGAACTCCCGCAATACCATCCCGGAGGGTTCCTGGAAGGCGTTCCTGGCCCGCATTTGCAGGGTATTGGTCTCATCCACGTCTATCCGCACCTCGCCCTTCTCCACTCCCGGGAGGTCCAGCCTGATGAACAGGTTGTCCCCGGTTTCGTAGATGGCCGCGTCGGGCAGGAAGGCGGATTCCAGCTCGATCAGGTTCTCGGCCGTGCCGGCCGCTTCTTTGCCGGCGCCGCGCCGCGGTTGTTTTTCCACTTCGCTTGCCATTTCGGATCCTCCTCCGCTCATGCGTTGATGGCGATGTGTTTGGGTTTGGCGTCTTCCGACTTGGGCATCTTGACCAGCAGGATGCCGTTCTTCAGGCTGGCCTCGATCTTGTCATGCTGCACCCGGGTCGGGATGCGCACGGAGCGCTTGAACCCGCCGTAGGCGGATTCCTCGCGCAATACCTGGGCGTCGGCATGATCCGGGGCCTTGCGCGTGCCGGAAACCGTCAGGGTGTTCTCGCGCAGTTCCACGGACAAATCCTCCTTCTTCACGCCGGGGGCGTGCACGGCCACCAGCATTTCCTCGCCCTGATCGTAGATGTTCACGGCGGGGAAACCGGCCCCCGATCCCAAGCCGATCCGTCCGAATACGTCGTCCATTTGCCTGCGCAGCCGCTCGAACTCGCGTTCGAAGCCGGAGCCGGGCGTGAAAGTCCAATCCGAGAGTGCCATAGCCGCCTCCTTTCCATGTTTCAAGTGATGGGGATCTGCTTGCGTTGCGCGGCGGCGGTCTTGGGGAGCTCCACTTTGAGCACGCCGTTGCGGTACACCGCTTTGGCCTTGGAGAAGTCCACTCCCGCGCCGATGGGGATGCTGCGGACGAACGATCCATAACGGCTTTCCCGGTAATACACGTCCCGCTTGCGATCCTCGCGTTCCTCTTTCTTCTCCCCCTTGACGATCAGGGTTCCGTCCGCGTAGTTCAATTCCAGATCCTTTTCCGCCAGGCCGGGCACTTCCAGCCTGACCATGATTTCCTTGTCGTCTTCGGAAACCTCCAGGGTGGGCCAGGTTTCCGGGAGGGTATCGCCCGCAATCCGCAAGCCGGCCGCCGATCGGCCCTGACGCTTGCCTGTCAGGCTTTCCTGCAATCCCGCGAAAATGTCCCGGGAGCGGGAGAACGGCTGAGTGCGGCCGTCTTCCGGCCGCGTCACCTGATGTTTCATAAGGACTCCTTTGCGTCCCTCACGGACGCATCACCCGCCACGGACCCTTGGTCCGCCACGGACCCTTGGTCCGCCACGGACCCTTGGTCCGCCACGGACCTTTGGTCCGCCACGGACCTTTGGTCCGCCACGGACCTTTGGTCCGCCACGGACCTTTGGTCCGCCGGATCGGACCGGAAAGCCCTGGGTTGCGCGTCCCCGATGTTCGGGAAGGCTCCCGGCCCGGATTCCGGCGGAGTGGGTCAAGGCGTTTGCGAGGCGGGATCGTCTTCTTAGAAAATACGTTCGGCGCGGCGCCGGGAAAAGGAGCGACGGAAAGCGAGGGACCGGACCGCCCGCGACGTCCAGGGTGAAGGAGCGCTTGGTGGCATCCGAGGGACAGCGATTGAGCGGCAATATCTTTATGGCCGGGAAGAAAAGTTTGGGGCCGATCCGACAAAGAATGTCGCGAAGTCGATGAGGGCGCATCCGACGGGTCTTTAATCGGCCAATTGGAAAAGCTAGCTTCAAGGGGTGATTCGTAATTACGAATTCGATTTCCCAAATAAAAAGGCGTCATAATGCCCAATATCGTTCTCAAAGACTTGGCGACCAGGGAGAGTGAGCGAGTCGAATGGAAGGAAAACGTAGCCGAGGTGTCCGACGTCGTAAAAACAATCGTCGCCTTCTCCAACGATTTTTCGAACTTAGGCGGAGGGTATGTCGTTTGCGGCGCGAAGGAAGGAAAGGACGACAGCGGGTTCCAAAAAGTTTTTTTTAAAGGGCTGTCTTCTTCGCGATTTTCGGAAATTGAAGGCCGCGTTTTGGCCGATTGCAGGGAAAAAGTGGATCCTCCAATCGTTCCCACGATTGAAGAAATTCCTCTGGAGGGAAGCGAAAACCGTGTATTGGTATTTATAGTTCCCGCGACGGGCTATGCACATTGCTACAGATCAAGCGGGAAGGATTCTTCCACTTATTATATCCGAATAGGAAGAGAAACCAGAGAAGCTAAGAACGGCCTTCTTCGAGAATTATTGGTTAAGAAAGGCGCGCTTGAGCCATGGGATCGGAGAGTAAATAACGACGCGTCAATTCAAGATATCGACCTTCTGACTTTCCGCGATTATTTGCAACAAATGGGTCTATGGGATCCGCAAAAGGCATTGGAGGATTATCTATCGGCCAGTGAACAGTTGTCAAGTTTTGTCCCACCCTTGGCGGGGAAGGAAAAACTGACCGAGGCATTACGGCCAAGAAATTTTACCCTGCTCATGTTTTCAAAAAGGCCGACAAAATTTTTCCCCGGTGCTTTTTCCGTCCTTTCCATTTACAAAGGAAAGGATCGCAGCGAACCGGTAGCCGAAAAACACGAAGAATCCGGACCAATTGTCGAGCAGGCCAAAAAACTCATCGAGCTGCTGAATACCGAAGCCTATACGGCTTTCGACAAAGATGACCCTCGTCCGAATCAAGTCAAATATCCCAAGCGAGCGCTACAGGAAGCAATAGTGAATGCGATCGTTCACAGGGACTATGAATCAGATCAACCCACAAGAGTTACCGTTTTTATAAACCGAATTGAAATCAATTCCCCTGGAGAACTACCCCGGACAATCGACAAAGATAAATTTGTAAAAGGATTGGCTTCACCATTTTGGAGAAATCAGGCGCTCGCTTACTTTTTCAGCAAAATGCAACTGGCCCAATCAGAGGGTCAAGGCATCCCGACGATTATTCGTACGATGCATGATGAGGGCTGCCCAAACCCGGAGTTTGAGTTTGGAATAAGCAATGTGATATGCATTTTACCTGCTCATCCAAGGCATGAGTTAATCAGGGAGTTGCAAGACATTGAAAACAATGTCATTCTGGGCAATTATAAGGAGGCCAACGGCAGGCTGCTTGCTCTACTCGAAAAGGATCCTTACAACTTCAGAAGTCTTGAGCTTTTTTGTGAAGTGAATAATCTTTCGGGAACACCGGCCATCGTTTTCAATTTTTTCAAAAGCCATGAAATAGATATTACCAGTATAAATCCCAGCACGCTTATTTCCATTGCGGAAACATTGCTGCTGATTCAAAACAACCAATCCGCCAAAGAATTGGCTCAAGAACTTTTAAGCCAAGCCAAAAGCGGGAGGCTTGAAGAAGCGGAAATCCGAAAAATCGCGTTGAACTATAGAAAGGCCGGCAACAACGATAAGGCGAATGAATTTGTTAATGAGATATTTGCAAAAAACAAACAGTTGGCATCGAATTCGGGACTTCTTGAATTAAGAGCCCAGGCCAGAATCGACCTCGCAAAAAAATGCATGGATACCGGTAGAAACAGAATAAGCAGTCCGGAGATCCGTCAAAAGGCTTGGAATCAATGTCGATTCTACTTGGAAGAGGCGGAAAAGGATTTGCAAAAAGCTTTGGTCAATTCAAATAACGATGTTCAGAGGGATTACATTACGCGAGACATGGATTTTTTGAAAACCATGCAAGCACTGGCGCAAAAGCCAAAGGTGCATCACAGAAGGCACAGGGGCGGTCGTGACCAGCGTGATACTCGAAGACAATAGATGTGTGTTTAACCCGAGGCCACTTACACGCGGTGTTTTACGGCCCGGCCCGATCTCCAAGTCCCCAAACCCAGGCCGAACAAGGAGGCTCCGGAAACCGCCTCCGGAAAAGCGGCCCCAATGACCCCGGCCGTTCCCAGGACCAGTCCCGAAACGGCCATCACCGCGCCGGATCCGGCCCATGCCGCGGACGTCCCCTTGCGGAAAAGCAGCCTGCCCGCGAAACGCGCGGCGCCTAATCCCGCCGCGGCCGCCACAAGGTATCCGGATGCCACCGCCAGGCGCAACCAGACCGCGCCGCCGGGAATCGGGAAGGCGGGACGGGGATAGGCCCGGAACGCGGGCCGGAACGTCTTTTCCAGGAAAGGGGGCTCCAGGCGGGCCCAGCGGGCGTAACGCGCATAGGTCTGCGCGTCGGCGGCCGGGCTTGCGCCGATTTCCCCCAGGGTCAGGGTCTGCACGTCCGGTTGGGCCGCCAGCCATTCCAGGGCGGCTTCGAACTCGTCCATGGAAAACAGGGCGCGCGGGGAATCCGCTCCCTTGATCTCGTAGGGGTGGAAGTAGGGGATCACGATGCCGCCCCCGGCGGCGCGCGCGGCGGCGACGGCCCGGCGCAGCTCCGGGATCAGGCAGGTAGCGGGGACGTAACGGAGGGCCAGCGCGGGATCCGCGATGCGTCCCGCGTCCGCGGAAAGCACCGTGAAGCCGGTGGCGGAAAGGGCGGCCAGCGTGCCGGCATCGTAGGAATTCCAGGGAGGGATGAAGGTGCGCACCGGGCCGGCGAAAGCTTCCAGTTCCGCCTTGCCCCGGGCCAGGATCTCCCGCTGCCTCTCCGCCGGAACGCCGGAGAATTCGCTGCGGACCCCGCTCCGGGCGGCCCGGTGGGCATAGCCGTGCAAGGCGATTTCCAGTCCGCCCCGTTCCCGGGCCGCGGCCAGCATGTCTTTGCGGGATTGCGGCAGGGGAAGGTTCCCCGCCGGGGCCGGATCATGGTTGTCGCCTGTCCCGATGGCGGGGACCACGCCGAAGGTGATCGGAATGCGGTTGCGGGCGCAGGCGGCCAGGATGCGCGTTTCCAGGTCCCCGGGGCTGGTGGCGGCGCAGTCGTCATAGCGTAACCCCACGGTTACGGTGGCGCCGGGCCTCGGCCCGCACGGGGCCGGAGAGGCGGATGCCAGGATCGCCGCGGCGGCGAGGGCCGGGGCCGCGAAGGCTCTCATCAGCGGACCGCGGGCGCGGGCGCCGGGGTCAGGGCCGCCGGTCCCGTCAGGTTCAGGTATTGGCGTCCGGAAGCGCGCCAGGAGAACCGATCCAGGAAGTGGCGCCGCTGCTCGGCGATCTCCGCCTCCCCGCGCACGCGCGCCAGTTCCCGCCCCAGGGCCTCGGCCAGGGCCGCCACGTCCCCGGCCCCGACCAGGGAACCGTAGGCCCCGGCCACTTCCGGAATGGCGCAGGCCGTGGTCGAGATCAGGTTCTGGCCCGTGGCCAGGGTTTCAAGGATGGCGTTGCCGAAGGACTCCTCCAGGCTCGGCAGCAATACCAGGCGGCATCCGGTGATCGCGTCGGCCAATTGCCGGCTGGAAAGCCAGCCGGAGAACTTCACTTCTTCCTGCGCGCCGGCCTCGCGGGCCATGCGCTCCAGCTTTTCCTTGAGCGGGCCGTCCCCGGCGAAAGTCAGGGGATGGGCGCGGCGCGCTTCCCGCGGCAGGCGCAGGAAGGCTTCCAGGGCGTGGTGCGCGCCTTTGTTGGCGGCGAGCCGCCCGAAGAAGAGCACGCCTTTCTGTCCCGCCTCCCGGAAGGCGGTCTCGAAGAACAGCGGGTCCAGGCCGTTGGGTATGACCGCGGCGCGCGCCCGCGGGATGCCGAAGCAGACGCGCAATTGCTCCAGGGAGAAGCCGCTGGTGCAGGTGGATACGTCCGCGCTGCGCGCGGCCAGGGCCACGGCCACGTAGCGCGGTTCCTTGGCCAGGATGCGCAGCCAGGTGGAGGGGCGGTTCCAATCGCAGCCCACCAGGAAATCATCGTAGGTGTTGCGGCTGCCGAAGACCAGCAGGCGGCGGGTCCGGATCCGCCCCAACAGGCTGGCCTCGTCCCCGTTGCCGATGAGGAGGGTGTCCGGACCGCAAAGGGGGCGCACCTTGAAGAGGAAGGGCAGCCCGTTGAGGAATCTCAAGGGGGAACTGACGCTGGGACGGATGCCGACGAAGAAGGCCCAGCGCACCTGATAGGGAAGATCCGGCGGCAACGGGACTTTCTCCCAGGGCACCTTGCTGTAGACCACGCAAACCCTTTTGCCTTCTTCCGCCATGGCCGAGGCCAGCATATGCACGGATTTCTGCGCGCCGCCCCGGTACCGGGACCAGGGCGAGTAGTTGCACGTGATGACTACGTCGAATGGAGGGTGTGTCTGCAAATGCCGATCCGGATGCCTGGGGGATTCCCGGAGGAAAGATAGCATGGAATCCGCCGCGCCGCACCCCGCCGTTTCCGGTCCGGGCAGGGGCGGATGGGCCGGTCGTTCAGTTGAACATGACCATATGGGTATGCGGGTCCGCCCCCCCGGACGTGGAGGTGGCCATGACGTGGTTCCTGGCCTTCAGGGTCGCCATGTCCGCCGCCGAGAGTTGCACGGTGTGGGAGTGGTTGGCTGAACCTTGGATGTCCAGGGAAACCGCCCCGCCCGCGTCTATTTGCGCTTTGGTGACCACGGCCTTGTGGGGCGCGGGATGGTTGTCCGAAATCGATCCGGTCGCGCTCCCGTCCGCGCTTGCATCGTCGCCGCCGTCATCGTCCGTGCCGCATCCCGTGATCTGGATGACCACGCCGGCGAAGAGCGCCGCCGCGGCCGCTCCGATGAATTCCCTGCGGCCGATGCCGCGCGCGCTTTCCGTTTCCATGCCTGCCTCCGCTGGTTCGAACGGGCCAGTCCCGTGCATCCCTAATGTATACGATTTTAATACCCTTTCGGCAGCACGCTCTTATCGCCCCCCAGCTTTTTATAGAATTTGAAATATTCCTCGGCCTGCTTTTTCTGGTAGGAACGGTCGGCGGCCATCCCCGCGTAGAAATAGGACAGGGGCTCGTCCGGGCAGAGGGTCAGGACCTGGCGGCTGTTGGAGGCGATGCCCTGCATGTTTTCCAGGGCCAGGTTCACTTTCTGGGATTCGAGATGGACCTCGCAGGCGCGCGGATTGCGGGTCAGGGATTCCTTGAGGAAATCCCGCGCCTCGTCTTTCTGCCCCTGGGCCAGCATCGCTTCGGCCAGGGCCACGATGCCGCGCGGGTAGTCCTCGTCCGCTTCCAGGCTCTTTTGCGCCCAGCTTTCGGCGTCCTTGGGGTTGCCCACGGTCAGGCTGATTTCGGAGAGTTCCGCCATCACTTCCGGAGTGGGGAATACCTCGGAGGCCTGCACCAGGTAATCGGAAGCCTCGGTGAGGTTCTTTTCCGCCTGGCTGGCGGCGGCCAGGCCGCGCAGCCCCAGCGCCCGGTCCGGCTTGGCCGCGCTCTGGGCCAGGGAGAAAAAGAAAGCGCGGGCTTCGCTGACCTGGCCCTGGGAGAGCAGGATCATGCCGGAGTGGTAGGCGGCCCCGGCCATGTCGGCGCGTTTCCGGAGCACGTCCTTGAACTCCTTCAGCGCCTGGGACAGGTTCTTCTGCTCATAGTGGACGCGGGCCAGGTCGTACAGATAGGCGGGGTTCTCCTTGTCCTGCTTCACCAGCGCGCGCAGGATCTCCTCGGCCTTGTCCCGATCGCGCAAAGCCAGCAGGGCCCTGCCCAGGCGCAATCGCACTTCCGGTTCCCTGGCGAAGGCGGACGCCTCGATCTGTTTCTTCGCGTCCAGCGGTTTGCTGCGGTCGAGCAGGGCGTCGGCCAGGCCGGCCACGGCGCGCGCGGAAGGCTCCTTCTGGCCCGCTTCCTGGTACAGCGGCAGGGCCGCCTCGGTCTTGCCCGTGGCGCGCAGGGCGTCCGCCAAGGTCAGGCGTCCCGCGGGGCTGAGGCGCGCCTTGGCCGGTTCCAGGATCTCCAGGGCGGATTCCGCGTCCCCGCGCCGCAGGTAGATCTCCCCCAGGCCCTGCGTGTATTCGATCTTGTCCGGCGCGCCCTGGGAGGCCTGGGCGTACATCTCTTCCGCCTTCTCGAGATTGCCCTGCTTCAGGGCCAGTTCGCCCAGCCAGGCGCAGGCTTCGTCGTTGTCGGGCTGCATGGCGACCAGGTCTTCCAGGGCGGCCTCGGCCTTGTCCAGGCTGCCGGTCTCGCGGTGCAGGCGGGAAAGGCCTTGCAAGGTATAGGCATTGCGATCGCCCAAGGCATAGGCCTTGTCCCAGGCCTGCATGGCCTCCGGGTTCCGTTTGGCGCCTTCCAGGGCGTCGCCGTAGCGGGCCCAGGCATCGGCATCGTTGTCCCGGGCCAGGGCGGCGCGGCGATAGAGGGCGGCGGCGGCCGGGAAGTCGCTGGCCTTGAGGCGCAGTTCGCCCAGGGCCAGGCAGGCGTCCACGTTGCCGGAGTCCAGGCGGACCACGTCCGCCAGGGCGACCGGGATTTCCGCCTGCAGGTTGAGGGCCCGGGTCATGTCCAGGCGCGCCGCGGCCGCGGCTTTGTCCTTGTCGTCGAAGCCGAGGGCCCGCTTGTAGGCTTCCAGCGCGGGCTTGTTCTGTCCGGAGGCGGCCTGGCAATCGCCCAGCAGCCTCCAGGCCTTGGCCAGCACGGGCCTGGCTTCGGGGGATTGGTCCAGGCCTATCTTCAGCATGTTCCCGGCGGAACCGTAGTCGCGGTTCTCGGCCATCCACATGCCCATGTACAGGTTGGCCTTCTTGTGCTTGGGGTCCCGTTCCAGCATCATGCCGTACAGTTCGATGGCCTTGGCGGTCTCGCCCTTGGCCAGGTGTTCTTCCGTGGCGGAGCGCAGCAGTTCCAGCACTTCCGCGGAATAGGTGGGGTCCTTGGGCTTGAGCTCGTCGGCCCGGATCAGGAACTCCAGGGCCTTTTCCCTGTTCTTCGCGTCCAGGTAGGCCTGCCCGGTGCGGAAGGCCAGGGCCGCGTCCGTGGGGGACAGCAGCATCTGGTGGTCCAGGGCGTCGGCCACCTTGGGCAGGTCCTTCAACTGCAGGTACGCGTCCGCGAGCAATTGCCAGGCGCGGGACGAGGTCGCTTCCAGGGCGGTCCATCGTTCCAGCCAGGCCACGGCGTCCTTGGTCTTTCCCAGGCCCATGGCCAGTTCCGATCCGGAACGCAAGGCGGCCAGATCGTTGGGATCCTCGGCGAGGATCTGCCGGTAGAGCTCCAGGGCGCGGGGATCCTTGCCCAGGGCGGTGGCCAGGGCGTGCTGGATGGGCGGTTCGCCCGGGAAGTTCCGGTTGCCGATGTCGAGCACCTCGGCCAGGAAGGGGGATTTGTTGGCGTCCCCGTACAGCCATGCCTTGTCGAAGGCCTGCCGCAGATCGGTCTTGCCTTCCGGCGCATTGTCCGCCAGCGCCCGGTCCCGGCGGTAAACGAGGTAATCGCGGAAGGCCTTGTGGGCGGGCGCCTTCTTGTCCTGATAAGCGTACAGTTCCGCCAAAGGCCCCAGCAGCTCGCGGTCCTTGGAGGTCTCTTCGGCCAAGGCTTTCTCGAAGGGGATCATGCGCGGGATGTCGTAGCGGCGGAAATATTCCCTGGCCAGGATCACGCGGCCGCGATGGTACTGGGGATGGGCCTTGACCAGCTTCTCCAGCTGGGCCGGATCGCCCGTGAACTTGAACTGCAGTTCCGCGAGCTGGAAGGAGTATTCCGGATCCTGCCCCTTGATGGCCACGAGCATACGCAAGGCGTTCTCCAGGCTCGCCGTGTCGCGCTTACCCTGGGCCAGGCGATGCATGGCCTTGAGGGCCTCGGCGTCCGCATTGTTGCGGGCCGTCCATTGGCCGTAGTTCTCGATGGCGGCGGCGGTGTCCCGGGACTTCTCCTTGGCGCGCGCCAATTGCAATTGGTAGTCCTTGTAGGCCGCGTCCACGCGCACCAGGGATTCCAGGGTCTCCACGCGCCCTTTCTCGTCCCCGGTCTTGGCGAACAGGTTGCACAAGGTGTCGAGCAAGCCGAGGTTCCCGGCCTCGCGCTCCCGGCGCAGGCGGTAGAAGGCCAGCGCTTTCCCGTATTGGTTGGTGCGGGCGTAGGCGAGGGCCGCTTCCGGGATCCACTTGGGCTCTTCCCCGGCCTTGGCGGCCGCGAGCCTGTCCCAGGCCTTGGCGGAGCCCTGGTTGTCGCCGTTGTAGAAATACGCCATGGCCAGGCCGAAGCGCTCATGCAGGCTGGGGTCGCGGTCTTCGACGAACTGGTAGAGCTTCAGGTTGGCCTTGAACTCTTCCGGGGTCTGCAAAGCCTGGGCGTAGGTATGCGCGAAAGGCAGGTTCGACGGTTTCAGTTCGTAGGCCTTGCGGAAGCAGTCCACGCCCAGATCGCCCACCTGCAGGTGGTTGCGGCATTGGCCCAGGCGGAACCAGGATTCGGCGTCCTTGGGCCGCAGTTCCGTGGCCTCGCTCAGCAGGCGCGCGGTCTGGCGGTAGGTCTTGCGGCCGAAATAGAAATCGGCCAGCCGGATCAGATGGTCCGCCTTGTTGAGCGAATCCAACTGGGCCAGCTTCTCCAGGATCACCACGTAGGTCACGCGCTGATCCTGCTTGACGGGGTTCACCAGCGGCAGCAGCATCTTGAAGGCGCGCAGCTCGTTGGGGCTGGTGGTGAGGCAGGCGCGGATGTTGGTGATGGCCGCGGACGTGTCCCGGGCGCGCAGATCCAGTTCGGCCAAGCGCAGCAGGCCGCCGGCGTTCTCCTTGTCCACCGCCAGGAGCAGTTGCAGGGCCTTGCGGATGACGGCGGGATCCTTCATGGTCTTCTCATAGGACAGGATCTGCACCTGGCGGATTTCCTTGTCGAAGTCGGTGTTCAGCTCGAAGAACTTGTCCGCCAGCTCGGCCGTCAGCGCGTGGTTCTTGCCCCGGTAAAAGGCCATCACGGCCTCCCGATCGCCCCAGAGGCGCTTGGGCGCCAGGCGATACGCCATGGCCAGGTGGGCCGCGGCGGGTTCCCATTGCCCCTTGAAACCGTATCCCTGCCCCAGGAGCAGGAAAAGATCCGCGTTGTTCGCGTCCGAGCGCGAGGTCTCGGGGCGGGCGGCGATCTCCTGCAGCAGCTTGAAGTGCCTGAGGATCTGTTCCTTGCCGTGGATGGCGTGGGGCAGCAGGCGCTGGTAGTTCTGGTTGAGGGGGCTCAGTTCCAGGGCGGTGCTCAGGTAGGCGTAGGCCTTGGTCTTGTCCTGTTTCTGCAGGAACAGCTTGGCCAGTTCGTACTGCGCTTCGTGGGCGCTGGAATCGATGTTCTGGATTTCCGTCAGCACGTCCGCCAGGTCTTCCTTCTTGCCCTTGTCCTTCATGATGGCGATGAGCCGGTCGCGGATGGATTTGTCCTTGGGGGCCAGGTACAGGGCGTTCCGGTACAGGCCGATGGCCTTGTCGTAGCGGCCCAGGCTTTCCTGGAGGCGGGCCAGGCGCAGGATGAGCTCCAGGTTGCCGGATTGCAGGCGGAGCAGGCCTTCCAAGGCGTCGGCGAGCCGGGCCTTGTCGGCGCCCGCCGCTCCCGCGGAGGCCGGATCGAGGGATTCGATCAGGTAACGCCAGGGTTTCTCCTCCAGGGGCTTGATCTCGGACCAGCGCTTGGACCATTTGGCCTGGGCGCCTTTGTCGCCCAGGGCCCTGGCCAGCTCCGCGGCCTTTTCGATGGCCGCCCCGTCGTTGCCGGACTTGGCCAGCAAGGCCTGATAGGCTTCCAGGGCGGACCGGGTGGTTCCCAGGGAGGCGGCGTAGTCCGCCATCAAGGAGAGGTCCTGCGGGAAGTTGTCGCAACCCAGTTTCAGGATGGAGGTGAGATTGGGCGATTTGTTCTCGCTCGCATAGGCATAGACCTTGTCGAACACGTCCCGGTCCTTGCGCTTGACGGCCAGCCAGGCGTAATAGGCCTGGTGCGCTTGCGCGGTCTTCTTCTGCCAGGCGTAGAGATCGCCCAGGGGTTCCAGCAGGGCGGCGTTGGAAGCGGCCTCCGCGGCCAGGAAGGGTTCCAGCCCCGCCAGGGCCTGCCAGGAGCGCTTGGCGTGGTATTCCCAGATCAGCAGCAGCTTGCCTTGGCGGTAGTCGGGGTTGGCCTTGACCAGTTCCTCCAGCTCCTTGGTCTCGCCGCTGCGGGCGAAATACAGTTCCGCCAGTTGGAAGCGGTAGGCGCGCTCGGGCGGCTTGATCAGGATCAGGTAGCGGAGCGCTTCGATGATGGCGGTGGTGTCCTTCTGCCTTTCCGCCAGGTCCCGGTAGGATTTGAGGGCGGCGGCGTCTTCCTGGTGGCGGAAGGTCCACTGCGAATACAGGGTGAGGGCCTCGGCGGACTGGCCGGCCTTTTCCTTGTCCTTGGCCAGGCGCAGCAGGTAATCGCCCACCGATTGATCTTCCTGCACCAGGCGTTCCATCATGCCCATCTTGCGCTTGCCGTCGCCTTCCTTGGCGTACACTTCGGACAGGGTGGCCAGCAGCCCCACGTCGCGGGGATTGGCGGCGAGGCGCTTCTCGAGGATGGGCTTGGCCTTGTTGACCTGCCCCGCGCGCAGGAAGGAGAGCCCGGCGGTGGAGTCGGCGGCGATCAAGGCCGGATCGTTGGAGACGAACCAATCCCACTCGCGCGCCGCCGCGCCGTATTCCCCGCTCAGGTAGAGGGCGCGGGCCAGCTTGCGCCTTTCCTCCTTGCCGGGGTTGTTCCGCCCGAGCATGCGGAACACGTCCAGGTTGGCCTTGAGTTCGGCGTCCGAGGCGAGGCAGGCGGCGAAGGCCCTGGCATAGTCGGCGTTGTTGGGTTCCAGGCGGTAGGCCTTCTCCAGGGCCACTTCGGCGCCTTCGCGTCCCAGCTTGGCCTGGCTCACGCCCAGGCGGTTCCAGAACTTCGCGTCATTGGGGAACGCGCTCATCAGCTTGGTCAGGGCCTCGGCGGCGTGGGACCATTTCCCGCTCTCGAAGAAGAAATAGCCCATCTTCAATTCGTACGCGCTCTGGTTGGCCGGCTCCAGGCGGGACAGGTTGTCCAGGGTCGCGAAATACAGTTCGCCGTCCTTGGCCCTGGCGGCCAGGGGTTCCACGAACAGCAGTCCCCGCTTGTCCCCGGGATGCATCTTGGTCCATTCGCGCCCATGCTTGATGGCGGCGGCGGTATCGCGGGCCGCCAGGTCCAGTTCCGCCAGGCGGTAATACCATTGATCGTCATAGGGGTCGGCCGCCACCAGGTTCTGGATGGCCGCGCGGAGCTTGGCGGCGGGCGCGCCGGTCTCGGACAGGGCCGACACGTTGATGCGCAGGATGTCCGCGTCCTTGGGGTTCTGCGCCAGGAACCGTTCCGACAGCGTGACCGCCGCGCCGTAGTCTTTCACGCCGTACAGATCGAGGATGGGCTGGCGATGGCCTTCCAGCAGCCCGGCATCCATCCGCAGCACGCGGGCATAGGCTTCGGCGGCCTTGGCCTGGTTTTTGTACAGCGAGAAGCCCCGGCCCACCAAGAGCAGCAATTGCGCCGTGGGCGCCGGACGTTGGGCCATCTTCTGGAGCAGGGCGAAGTGCTTTAGGATCTGCGCGTCGGAGGTGATCACCAGGGGCAGCAGGTCCGTGTATTCTTCCTTGTCCGAGGAGTTCTGCAGGGCCTTCTGCAGGTACTTGTAGGCATTGTCCTTGTCCTTGGCGTTCAGGAACAGCTTCGCCAATTGGAACTGGAAGGCATGGTCGCGGGGATTCTTCTTTTCATTCTCCACCATGGTCTTGAGCCACGGGCCCGGTTCCGGCCGGCTGCCGGCCAGGGCCACCATGCGGTTCTTGGCGTCCGGATGGGTGGGGTTGATGTCCAGCACGGCTTTGTAGGCCTCCAGGGCCAGATCGGGGCGCTTCAGTTCTTCCTGGATGCGGGCCATGATGAGCGGGATCTCGGCGTCCTTGGGCGACAGCGTGCGGCAGGTCTCGTAGAACAGCAGGGCCTTTTCCCGGTCCGGTCTCGCGAGGAGATCCGCCAGGTGGCGGTTGTACTTCAGGTCCGAGGCGAAGCGGGGGGCGATATCCAGGTAGATGGGCACGGCTTTCTTGATCTCGCCGCGGGCCTCCAGCATGGCGGCCAGGCCGCGCGCGGCGGTGAAATCCTCGGGATGCAGCTTGAGGTACTGGGTGCGGTATTCCACCGCCTTCACGTTCGTCTCGCCGTACAGGCCGCTCAGTTCCAGCAGGATGGGGCCTTCGTCTTCCCGGCCCGGGGCGCCGTTGGCGCCCTTCGCCTTCTTCAACAGGCCTTCAAGCGCGGGGATCAGCTTTTCCTTCTGCAAGGGCCGGCGATAATACTCGGCGAGATATTCCAGCCCCGCGTCCGTGCCGGCGAAACGCGCGCGGAAAGCTTCCCATTCCTTGAGGGCGTCGGCGCGGGATCCGCCCGCGGACAGGGCGATGCACATCTTCTGCCAGTCTTCCCGGTCGGAGCGCACGTCTTTCATGCGGCCGAAGTAGGCCAGCGACTTGCGGTATTCCTTGGTCTCGAAAAGGCTCAGGGCCATCATGCGATCGGATCGGGCGGAGGGCTTCCTCAGCTTGGCCAGGGCGCGCCGCGCCTGATCGAAGCGGCCCACCTGGAAATGCAGGGTCGCGGCCGCCTCCTGCCAGGAATCGTTGCCCGGTTTCCGCGCGATGCGGTTTTCCAATTCCACCAGGAATCCCGCGGTGTCCATCCCGGCCACGTTCCCGTCGAGGATCTTTTCCACCGCCGCCTGGAATTCCCGTTCGCGGGTTTCGTCCCCGGTGCCCGCCGCCTTCGCGGTTTGCGCTTGCGGGGATTTGGTTTTGGGAGCCGCCCAGGCCGGCATGGCATTCAGCCCCGCGATCAGGAAGGCGGCCGCGAAGATGCGGGGACCGTGCTTGGAAAGGAAATTGGATTCCTGGGAGATTTTCATGTTGGCTACCTCGAATTGCGGATAATCGACGGAAAAGAGGCGGCACGGAATCCGCCACCCCTAATTATCCCACCGCCGGTGGCGATGTCAAGCTCAAGGAACGTAATGGATAGGGTGACCATGCACACGTCGATTTCAGGTTTTTGAGGTTCAATCTTGTATCTTCAGGGAACGGAGTCCTATAATAAGGGGAATTCCATGGAAACGGTTTTCGACCACGAACCCACCGCCGAAGAGCTCAAGTATCTGTTCCTTTCGGGCCAGTCCCGGGAGGACTATCTGGCTTCGCACGCGGACCAGGAAACCGAATATGGAAACATCTACGCCCTGTACATGATCCGGGGCAACCGCGAGAAAGCGCTGGAGTACCTGAACCGCATCAGGAACCCCAAAGAACGGTTCAATTCCAAGCCCCCGGAGAACTGAAAGGGGCGTAGGGAAGGGGTTAGGGATCCCCAACCCCTGGGAAGCAAGGACCACGGAGAATCCCAATGTTGACCCTGATGGACACGCCTCCTTTCCTGGAGGACATGGAGAAAAAAGCCAAGCAATTGGCCCAGGCCATCGCCCGGAGCCTCGACGGCAAAGGCGAGACGCAGATCCTGCTGCGGGAATCGGAGTTGCTGGCGGTTTCCCCCTCCTCGCTCATCCACATCCTCAAAGGCGTGTTCCGCTGCCAACATGGCGACAAGACCATCCGCCTCTATTCCAGCGGGGATCTGTTGCTGTCGCCCGGAACCGGCGAGGCCGGAGGCCTTTCCATCACGAGCGAATTCGGCGCCGAGATCGCCGTGGTGGGCCAGGACGCTTTCCTGGACGCTCTCACCGCCGATCGCGCCCTGCTGTCCGACTGGCTCGGCTACCAGAACCTGGAAACGCGCATCGGCCATCTCCTCTGTTCCCTGTACATCGCGGAAGAGGTGAAGCACGAGCCGGAGCTGCGGCAATACGAAGCGGGGGACGTCATCATCCGCGAGGACGATCGCCCGGAAGAGGTCTACGAAATGATCACCGGCATCGCTTCGGTCACTTCCAAGGGCTACCCTCTATCCCAGATCAAATCGGGGGAGGTGTTCGGCGAACTGAGCTTCTTCACCGGACTCAAGCGCACCGCCACCGTGCAAGCCCTGGAGCCGTGCCTGGTGCAGGTCATCGATCAGCAGCAGCTCCTCCGCATCATGAAATACCGTCCCGCCCTGGTGGACGGAATGATCCGGACCTTGTGCCAGAGGTTGGTGGACCTGAACGTGAAGTTGAGCGGCCCCAAATGACTCCGTAGTCGGCCCTGCGCGGTCTTCGTCGGGCGTAGACCCGGCGAATCTTCCTCTTACAACGTCTCCATCGAAATCCCCCGCCCCTGCCGGTCCCACACCACGTGCAGGCGCTTGCCGGTGCGGTCCGTGAGGATCACGTCCAGGAACTCCGCGCTGATCTTCCCGTCCACCGTGATGGAGGTTCCATCCGTGTAGCCCACGCTCATGGACAGGGAGCCGGCCTCCGGATCCTTCCCGGAAGGGATAGGCTTGTCGGAAACGAAGGAGAAGTGCGCTTCCGTCTCTTCACCCAATTTCTTGGAGGAGCGCACGTCGATGGCGTAGACGCTGTCGTCCTGCTTGCCGTCGAAGTCCGCGCCCAGGCTCATGGCCAGATGCACGTCCGCCGAGTCCAGGGTGTCCGAGGCGGCCGTGCCCACGGAGAGGAAATGCCCCTGGACGGTGTCGCGCATGTCGAAGTCGCGGCCGCCCCGGCGGTCCAGGACCTCGCCGATTTCACGCCGGCCGGCGCCGTCTTCCGTCTCGAAGCGCGCGCGCCGCACTTCCTTGGCCTCCACGCGGTAGCGGACCACCAGGCGCAATTGGGCGCGGGACCAGAGGGCGGCGGGATGGTCCTTGGACGGGCCTTTCTCGTAGAAGTCCAGATCCACCACGGAAGCCTTGCCGTTGTCGATGGCCACGCCGTCGCCGTCCGCGTCCGCGTAGACGGCCGATCCCAGGGTGTCGTTCCCCCGGGTCCGCGACCAGGACGCGGCATAGACGAGATTGTCGCTTTCGATGTCGAAGTCGTTGTCGGGCCCGGGTCCCACCATCAGCGTCGTCTTTTCCAGGATGCCCTTTTCGAGCGCCGAGAACGCGATGTTCGCCTTGGCGGCCTTTCCCGCGATGGGGTTGAGGATGCCGTCGCCGTCGGCGTCGGAGATGTCCGCCGTTTCCACGCGGCCGCTCCCGTAGGTGCTCACGCTCTTGCCGCGGATCAGGGTCTCGTTGCCTTCGATGGCGTCGAAGGCCTTGAGGTCCGCGCACACCGTGGCCGTATTGACGGTCGTCTTGTCGATCAGGGTGACGGATTTGGTGACCGTGAGCGTGCCGGCCGTGCAGCCGGAATCCGCCGCGGTCCCGGCGAGCCCGTCCAGCGCGCCGGCCGCGCTCTTGCGGGCCGCCGCCAGCTTGCCGGCGGCCACGTTGAACCCGCCCGATACCAGCAGGCTGTCGGCCGGGCCGGGCACCGGGGCCAGGGCCTCGGACTTCCTGCTTTCGCCCAGGAATCCGTTCACCCGGGCGTAGATGCTGTTGGGGAATTCGTCGACCCCGGCGGTCTTGCCGTCTTCCTGGAAGACGCAACCGGAGGCCAGGAGCAGAGAAGCGGCCGCCAAGGCCGCGAGGGCCGCGGCCGCAGGCTTGCCGTTCCGCATGGAGCCGGGGGGATTGCCGGGGTCCGTACCGTTTGCGCGCATCATTTCGGCTCCTTCACATGGCTGCGGGGGAAATGCTGGATGTTGAACTGCATGACGCGGTCGGGTTTTTCCTCCCGCTTGGCCAGTCCGATGATCTCTTCCCGGAACCTGTCGATGCGTTCCTGGATTTCCTTGAACGTCTCCGCGCCCACGGTGAGGAGGGCGGAGTAGATGTAGCGCTCTTCCTTCGGGAAGGCGAAGAGCGCGTCGGCCGCCTGCATCACCCATTCCCGGTTGAGGCGCTTGATCAGATCGCCCATGGAAGGCGCGGGTTCCTGGTTCTTGAAGGCGGGGCGGTAGCGGCCGTCCTTGTCCTGGGTCAGCAGCCCCCATTCGCACAGGTCGCGCACGCATTTCTTGAGGGTGGCCACGGGAACGGAGGGGCGGATGAATTTCGCCAGGGCGTCGTAATCGCCGCGGAAGTCGAGCACCTGGATGGCGGAGCGGACCAGGGGATAATGGTAGTCCTGGTAGTACTTGCTGTTGACGGGATTGAGCCGCACGAAGGAGGAGCGGTTGCGGCGGAAGAGCATTTGCCGGTACAGTTCCTGGCGCTCTTCCGCGTCCTTGCCCTGTCCGTAGGAAACCAGCAGGCGGAAGTATTCGGCTTCGTTGGGCTTCAACGCGAATACGGCTATCATCTTCTCCAGGGCCGAATCGCTGAGGGTGCGGCGGCCCTTCACCACGTCGTTGAAAAAGCCGGGATTGCTGAAGCCGGCCTCGGCGGCGAGCTTGCGGTGGGTATACTTGCCGTTCCCGTCCGTATGCTTGCGCTTTTCTTCGAAGGACGCTTCCAGGAATTTCCGGAAGTCTTCGTACGCGTAGATATCCATGCCTTTCGGCCGCCTTCCGCCCCAAACCGATGGGGCCGCTTCCGAATCCCGATCGGTGCTTCCGAATCCGGATCGGTATTTAAAGCAGTATAACCAAATCCCGCCGGATTTGAAACTAGATTAAGAAAAATGATTACAAAATAACCCAAGAAATCCCTTAAATTTGGGTGAATCAGCAAAATTGTATTAAAAATGCCATTATAAATCGATAAAATTGATTTCGTCCGGGTCCTGGGGCCGTGGGTTCCGCGAAAATAAAATCCCTGGTTACGCCTTGCGGCCCGGAAAAAACAGGCTAGCTTTTTCGCGCGATTAACGTCACATTCCGAACCTGAACCAGGGAACTGTCATGGGTATTCCGAAGTCCGCGATCCTTGCCGCCTCTTTATCGTGCGCCGGAACCGTTCTGGCCACGCCCATCACCTTCCTGGAAATGCACAGCCAGGCCGGGGATTATATCGGGCAGGGCAAAGACTACCTGTTCGATGCCGACGATGGCGCCTGGAGCGCCAGGCAGGCTTATTTCGGCAACCCGGCCCATCTCAACCGTTCCGTGGAGGTTTCCTTCACCGCGCCGGGGTTCACCGAATGGTGGTACCTGGATTTCTCTTCGGCGCGTCTGGAGGCGGACCTGGCCTTGGGCACCTACCAGGCCCAGCGCTTTCCGTTCGAGCCGAACGGCTTCGCGGGGCTGGACGTTTCCGGGGACGGGCGCGGCAGCAACCGCCTCTCGGGCACGTTCACGGTCTTCGATCTGTCCTTCGGGACCAACGGCGCCGTCGACCGGTTCGCCGCCGCTTTCGAGCAGCACTCCGAGAACCGCGTCCCGGCGTTGATCGGCCGGGTTTCCTACCGTTCCGATGCCTTTTCGGAGACGGCAGCGGTTCCCGAGCCCAGGGTCCTGTTCCCGATCGGTTTGGGAATGGCGCTGCTGTTGGGGGTCCGGCGCCGGCGCGTTCCGGCGGCGCGGGCGAGCCGGTAAAGGCCGCGTTCGGCGCCTAACCCGCGGCGTTGCCCACGGGTTCCCGCTTCCCGGCCTTGAGCCGCTGCTGGATTTCAGCCACCTTGGCCATTAACTGCAGCGGGCTCATGGCGTTCAGGTCCAGGCCCATCAACTCCTCGTATCCCTTGCGGTGCAGCGGATTCTCGACTTCGACGAGGGACGGGTTGAACAGATCGACTTGCAGCCCGGGCTTCCGGCCCACGGGACTTTTCGCGGATTCCCTGGCACCGGGTTCCCTTCCTGCTGAAGGGTCCTTGCCCGCGGCGAAGGTGGCCGAGAATCCGGGTTCCCGGACGTCCGGTCCGCCGACGTCCGATGCCGCCGAGGCCCGCAATGGCGGGGCCGCGGCCATTCCGTGGCTTTCCAGCTCCGCCAGTATCTCCCAGGCGCGGTTCACCACCGCATCCGGCACGCCGGCCATCTTGGCCACGTGGATGCCGTAGCTGGAATCGCAGCCGCCTTCCACCACCTTGCGCAGGAAGATGACCCGGCCCTCGGCCTCCTTGACAGTAACCTGAACGTTACGCAGGCGATCGAGCCCGCCCGCCAATTGGGTGAGTTCATGGTAATGGGTCGCGAACAGGGTGCGCGCGGCGATGCGGGCGTCCTGGTGCAGCGCTTCCGTGATGGCCCAGGCCAGGGACAGGCCGTCGTAGGTGCTGGTGCCGCGGCCGATCTCGTCGAGCAGGATCAGGCTGCGCGGACCGGCATGGTTGAGGATGTTGGCGGTCTCGATCATCTCCACCATGAAGGTGCTCTGGCCCTTGGCCAGCCTGTCGGTCGCGCCCACGCGCGTGAAAATGCGGTCCACCAGGCCGATGCGGGCCTCGTCCGCCGGCACGAAGGATCCGATCTGGGCCAGCAGGGTGATGAGCCCCACCTGGCGGAGATAGGTGGATTTGCCGGCCATGTTGGGGCCGGTGATGAGCAGGATCTGCCGGCCGCGGGCGTCCAGCTCCACGTCGTTGGCGATGTACATGCCCTCTTCCGTGATGGACTCCACCACCGGATGCCGTCCGTTGCGGATGATCAGGGAGGTGTCCCCGGAAATGACGGGGCGGGAGAAGCGCAGGTCGCGCGCCGCCTTGGCCAGGCAGCACAGCGCGTCCACGGCGCCCAGGATCCGCGCGGCTTCCAGGATCCGCCCCGCCTGGGCATTGATGCCCTCGCGGATGCCGCAGAAGATGCGGTACTCGCAGGAATTGATCTCGCCCTCGGCTCCGAGGATGCGGGACTCCCAATCCTTCATCTCCGGCGTGATGTAGCGTTCCGCGCCCACCAGGGACTGCTTGCGCAGGTAATTGGCCGGGACCTTGTCTTCCTGGGCCTTGGTCACCTCGATGTAATAGCCGAACACCTTGTTGTAGCCGACCTTCAGGGTGTTGATGCCCGTGGCCTCGCGTTCGCGGGCCTGCAGTCCGTTCAGCCATTCCCGGCCGTCGCGGATCCCGTTGACCAATCCGTCCAGCTCCGGATAGACGTCCGGCCGGATCATGCCGCCCTCGCGCACGGTCAGGGGCGGGCGCTCCGTGAGCCGGTCGACCAGGTCCTTGCCCAGGCCGCTGACCTCGGCCAGCTTGCCCAGGCTCTTGCGGAAGATGTCCGATTCCAGCGCTTCCAGGCACCGGCCCACCTCGCCCGCGCCGATCAGGGAATTGCCCAGCCCCTGGATATCGCGCGCATGCGCCCGGGCGGAGCCGCAGCGCGCCACGATGCGCTCCATGTCGTTGATGGATTGCAGGTGCCGGCGCAGTTCCTCCAGGACCTCGGGCCGGTCCAGGAGTTCCTGGACGGCGTCCTGGCGGGCGCGGATCTTCTCCGGTTCCAGCAGGGGATGGGTGAGCCAGAACTTGAAGGAGCGCCCCCCCATGGCGGTGACGGTGCGGTCGAGCAGCTGGAACAGGGTCCCGGACTCGTCGTCCCCGTGCATGGGGCGGATGAGCTCCAGGTTGCGCACCGTGGCCGCGTCCAGCGTCATGTGCTGTTCGAAGCGGCTGGGCGTGAGGCGCACCAGGTGGTGCAGCTCGGATTTCTTGTTGTCCTTGACATAGGCCAGGGCGGCGGCCGCGGCGCGGATGCCCAGCGTCATGTGCGCGCAGTCGAAGGCTTCCAGGGAATGCACGCGGAACTGGAGCGTGAGCGCGGCGATGCCTTCGGCAAGGTTGAAGAATCCCTTGGGCAGCAGGGTCAGGAGCACCCGGTCCTGGTCCCGCAATTGCGACAGGGCCGCGGGGATCTCCGCGGTCTCGGGAAGCAGGACTTCCTGCGCGCCCAGGCGGTAGATCTCGTTGGCCACCTGTTCCAGGGAGCCCTCCATCACCACGAAGCGGCCCGTGCTCAAATCCAGGTAGGACAGCCCGTACCGCTGCGCGTCCATGGCGGCGGACCCCGCCGGACCCAAGGCCAGGGAGGCCCCGGCGGCCGAAGGAGAGGCGTCCGGGCCCCGTACCAGGGCGGCCGGGTACAGGGAGACCAGGTAGTTGTTGGTCTTGGCGTCGAGATAGTTCTCGCTCATGGCCGTGCCGCGCGTCACCAGTTCGGTCACCTCGCGCTTGACGATGCCTTTGGCGTCGGCGGGATCCTCCACCTGCTCGCATACGGCCACCTTGATCCCGGCGGCGATGAGCTTGGGCATGTAGCGCTCGATGGCGTGATGGGGGAACCCGGCCAAAGGCGTCTTGTCCGTGCCCCCGTGGTTCCGCGCCGTGAGCGTAAGCCCCAGCACCTTGGCCGCCGTGAGGGCGTCCTCGTTGAACAGCTCGTAGAAATCCCCCATGCGGTAGAGGAGGAGGGAGTCGGGGTACCTGGCCTTTATGTCCAGGTATTGTTTCATCATGGGGGTGGCTGACATGGAAATCTTCTCGATCAGTTCAGGGTAGAAGATTTTGCAAATTGAAATTTGCAAATTGAAAAACGCAAATTGGAAGAGGCTTTCGGCCCCTTGGAAGCGGCAGCGGATGCTCCGCCGTGTTGCCGAGCCGCCCTTCTGAAATTGGTTTCACCAATTTTCAATTTGCATTTTTCAATTTGCAATTTGCAAAATCCCTTTCTTCGTCCTACTCCAACTGATCCAGCGACATCTGCTCCCCATCCGGCTCGGCCTGGGAAACCTCCACCACGGTCCCGTCCGAGGCGATCTGGGGGATCAGCGCCTGGGCGTTGACGATGGCCTCGAACTCGGAGAGGCGGGGGAGATCGTCCGGAACGCGGCTGATGCCGAAATAGCGCATGAACTCGCGCGTGGTGGAATAGCTGAAGGCGCCGCCCATGGCGTCCGTGCGGCCGTTCACGTCCACGAGCTTCTTTTCCAGCAGGCTTTTCATGCAGCCGTCCACGTTCACGCCGCGGATGGATTCGATCTCGGCCTTGGTGATGGGCTGTTTGTAGGCGATGATGGCCAGGGTCTCCAGGCTGGCCTGGGACAGGCGCCTGGGGTTGGAGTCCCGGAACAGCTTGCGCACCCAGGGGTAATATTGCGTGCGGGTGCGGATGCGGAAGGTGCCGTCCACCTCCACCACTTCGAAGGCGGTCCCCTGCTCCTCGAAACCCTTGTTGACGGATTTGACCAGGCGGCGGAGGGCGGGCAGGTCCCAATCATCCCCCATGATCTCCTTCAGGGTCCGCCCGCTCAGGAAATCCTGGCTGGCGAAAAGCAAGGCGCACAGGAGCTTGTCCGGTTCCGGGGTCCAGACGGATTCCGGTTCCTCCCCTTCCGCGGCTTCGGTTTCGGCAGGACCGGGATTTCCGGAATCGTCTTGAACGGGGTCTTGGGAAGGGTCCTGGGGGAGGTTCAACGTCGGGATTCCTTATCGGTAGGGTTCCACCGGAGCCCTTTGGAAACGGCTGCCATTCTGGGCGGTAAAACTAGCAATTCCAGGCGCTTACGTCGGCCGGGATCAGTCTTCGTCTTCCGGAATATCGGAGGTGATTTCCCCCCCCGGCGCGTTGCGCATGCGCTCCGCCAGGTCCTTCAGGGCCGCTGCGGCGATGGCGTCCGCCCCTGCGTCGGCTTCCGTGGCCGCGTCCGATTCCACCGCTCCGGTCCCGGCGGTTCCGGTCTCGGGGATCCCCGCCGCCTCCACGCCGGGCGTTCCGGCCTCGGGGCTCCCGGCCGCCGGCCCGTCGCCCGGCAGGATGCCTTGCTCCAGATCCCGCAAGGCCTCTTCCAGGGCGTTGGCCACCGTGCGCTTTTTGATCTGCTCCTTGATGATGTCCACCAGGCCTTCCTTGAACTCGGGAAGGGGTTCCAGATGGGACTCGTCGATCTTCAACTCCATTTCGTAGTCCGCGGCCTTCTGCTTGCGATAGACCCAGATGGGGCCCAGGGCATGGCTTTGTCGGAACACGATGCGGTCCAGCTTGGCCAGTTCCAGGATGGACATGAAGGTCACCACCAGGGAGATGGTGCGGGTGTCGTTCGCGAACAGGTCCTCGAACAGGCTGCGGCCGCGCTCGTTGAGGGAGACCTCCACCTCCTGCATGCGGTCCTCGATGGTCACGTCGTCGATTTCCACTTCGTGCACGGGGATCCTGGGCTTGGACAGGATCACGTTGCGGAAGGCCGCCAGCAAATCGAATACGCCGGCCTCCTCTTCCAGTTCCCCGTCGTTCTTCTCGTCCGCCGCCTCCGGCCGCCCGCGGCCATAGGCCCCGAAATGCCGGGATTCATGGTTGCGCAGCACGCGGGCCGCTTCCTTGAACTTCTGGTATTCGAGCATCTGCTGGATCAGGGCCTGCCGGTCCAGCTCGTATTCCATCTCTTCGAGATCGTCCTTCTGATCGGCGGGCAGGAGCTCCCGGGCCTTGAGGCGCATCAGGCGGGCCGCCATGACCAGGAACTCCCCGGCATTGGCCAGGTTCATGTCCTTGATGGTGTCGATATAGGCCAGGTATTGATCGGTGATGACGGAGATCTGGATCTGGCGGGGATCCAGTTCGTTCTTCTGGACCAGGTACAGCAGCAAATCCAGCGGGCCTTCGAAGACCCCCAGCTTCACTTCATATTCGGATTCGATGAGT
>DATENA010000051.1:0-20571 GCA_035275285.1 Fibrobacteria bacterium
TTCCAGCACGTCCTTGCCGTTCGGATCCTTGCCGTAGTTCTTCTCCGCATAGGCGTGGGAAGCCAGCAGGATCTTCTCCAGGGAAGGCGCGAACAGGTTCTCCTCCAGTTCGATCAGGATGTTGTCATAGCTGAGGTACACGGTGTGGAGCAAGGCATCGGTGGTGAACAGGAGCGGGAGGTCGAAGCGGTGGATGCCGTCCAGCGCCTGGAAATAGTTGGGGAATTTGACGGTCTTGGACACGGCCGCGCCCTGGGTCCGCACCTGGGCGAAGAAGGCCTCGCGGTCCCAGACCGCGCCCGGCGGGGCCAGCTTGGCCATGGCGGTGCCGGTCTCGGTCTCGTATTGGACCTGTCCGGAAGCGTAGTTCGGGGGCGCGGCGGGCGCGGAGGGATAGCGCTGCCGCAGGTCGGAAAGGGTCCAGCCCGCATTGGCCCGTTTATCGCCCTGATAGGCCGCGAAGGCCGCCGTGTCGGCGGGATTGCGGAAATACAGGGTGGACAGGCCGGCGGCCGGCTTTTCGTACAGCCCGTTGATCCAGCGCCCGAACAGCAACGCGTCGGCCAGGCCCACCGTCCCGTCCCCGTCCAAATCCAGGGAAGCGGGAGGAGGCGTGCCGGAGGCCACGGCCGCCAGGAATGCCTGCGCGTCCAAGGCGTCCACGGACCTGTCGCCGTTCAGGTCCCTGCCCGCCGCGGCGGCCGGCAGGGAGAGCGAGGACACGGCCAGGGTCAGGAGCATCTTCCGCGTCGCGCGCGGCCGGGAATCCCGCCGGGCGCTCATGGCGCCACCTCCAGCTTCCGGTCATACGCATAGGTGCCGGCCTCCAGCCGCAGGAAATAGCTTCCCGCCGCCAGGGGTTTGCCGCCCCGGGCCATGCCGTCCCAGGTCGCCTCATGGAGGCCGGGGGCCAGCTTGCGGTCCAGGACGTCCGCCAGGCGCCGGCCGCGGAAATCGGAAACGTAGACGCGCACGCGCTGCGCCTTGGCCAGGGTGAACGTCAGCGAGCGCGTCAGGCCGCGGATGCGCTCCACGGGGACGGGAGCCTCCCGGTCCCGGGCGGGACGCATTCCCGTGGTCAGGTTCCGGCTGAGGGCGGTTTTCTGCCCGAAGGGAGTCCAGGCCTCTTCCACGATCACGCTGTCGATGAGGTCGGCCGCCGCGGCGGGCGTTTTCCCCGGCGCGAGCGCCAGGGTCAGGTCCGCGATCAGCCTGGACGCGGAATCCCTGCTCTCGCCGATATTGGGCGCCATGGCCCATACGGTCACGTTGCCGCCGGCGCTTTTGGCCTGGGGCAGGAATTGGGACCAGGGTCCCGAGGCCGGTTGCAGGCTGGTCACCGCATCCGTTCCCATTCCGGGCTTCAGCTTGAGGCGCAGTTTCACCGCCCCTAAGGGCTCCCTGGCCGCCACGTGGAAAATGCGGAGCCGCGCCGCGCCGCCCGATTCGGAAAAATGGACGTCGACGTCCAGGGGATGCCCCTTGGAGACGCATGCCGCCAGCAACAGTATCGCCCAGCCATATCGCATCGTGTCCGGTCGCATAAAGCCTCCTTGAAATGGAACCTGCCTCCGGTCAAGGGGCTTCCGATCGCCCGCTCCGGGGCCGGTCAATGATTGACGCACTCCCCCTAATTTGACACCGATCCCGGGCCGCATGTTTCGATTTTTGGGACAAAAATCGCATCGGCGTTCCCGCAAGCCGGAAAAGCAACTTCCAGGCCGAACTTCCAGACCGTATACTCAGGGAATCCTCGGGGGGTAACAAATCATGTCCCGGAAGAAACACCGAATCACCCCGGACACCCAGGTTCACAATGCATGGCCTTGCGCCTTATGCCTTCCCGCCGTTTTCAGCCTATTCTAAGGCATGACTGGCACAATCGGCGTCCGGGGTGGGACCTATCAGACCGATAAGGGGGAATTTAGAATGCATCATTGGAAAACCTTGCTGCTGGGGGCCTTGGCCATCGGGCCGGCCATGGCGCAATTGACTTATAACGGGTGCGCGGCCTTGCAGTCCGGCGATTTCCAAATGACCGAGCTTTTCAGCAGGAAGGGGGGTACGGACGTGGTCATGGACGGCACCCTCTCCGAGCCGACCCATATGGACGTGCGGACCACCCTCAAAGGCGACGGCACCTTCGATCATGCCGACATCGTCTTCGTGGAACGCCTCGGCAACGTGAAGTTCTACGATGGGGCGGCCAAGCGGGTCTCCGTGATGGGCAAGATCAACGTCTGGGGCAAATCGGACAACGGCCTCATGGGCGTGGCCTTCGATCCGGGCTATGCCCGGAACCGCTGGCTTTACCTCTGGTATTCCCCCAAGGAACTGATCGGATCGCAGACGAACGGCAACCGCCAGCTCCGCCTCACCCGGATTACCGTCAAATCGGACAACACCCTGGACATGGCCTCGGAGAAGATCCTCATCAACATCCTGGGCAGCAAGACGGACACCTGGCACAGCGGCGGCCCCATGACGTTCGACTCCTACGGGGACCTGTGGGTGGCCGTGGGCAACAACAGCACGGACCTGGATCCGGTGAAATGCTCCGCGGGCGAAAACGTGCTCTCCCAGACCGACAGCACCGCCAGCGCGGAGTGGGGCCCCTCGAACACCGCCAGCCTGCGCGGCGGCTTCTTCCGCATCCATCCCGACAGCTCCGACAGGGGATACAGCATCCCCCGCGGCAACTTCGGGGAATACTGGGCCGATCAGTTCGAGAAGCAGGGAAAGGCCGACCTCGCGGCCCAATACCGCAATCCCCGGAAGGTCCTGCCGGAAGTCTACGTGAAAGGCGAGCGGAGCAACTTCTCCATAGCCGTGCATCCCACCAAGCGCTGGCTGGCCTGGGGCACGGTCAACTACTCCAACGTGAACGATGAGTTCAACATCACCGACCATCCCGTCTTCACCGGCTTCCCGTATTTCCACGGCAACAACCTCCCCACCTGCGACCACCATAAGGACGTGAACGCGCCCGAGAACACGTCCAAGTTCAACAGCGGCGTGACGGACCTTCCCCCCGCGGTGCCGGGCACCCTCAACAACCTGGTGAACGTCGCCATCGGCGGGCCCATCTACTCCTTCGACAGGAGCCTGAACTCAAAGGACAAATTCCCGCCCCATTTCGACAACAAGTGGCTGGTGGCCGGGTTCAACGGAGGCATGTGGGCGGTGACGCTGGACACCAACACCTTGAAGTCGGTCAACACGCAGAAAATGGACAACGGTCTATTCGGCGGATTCCGGCTCCGCAACCACGTCATGTCCATGTACGGCAAGGACGGCGCCCTGTACGTCCTCAACTACGACGGCTACTACGACCAGACCGTCAATCCCGGCGCCATGCGCGTGGCCTACAAGGGCGCCTGCACCGTGCCCTTGCAAGCGGCGGGCCCCAAGCCCCAGCCGTACCGGAAGATCTGGCTGTCGCAGACCGCCCTCACGGTGGGCGAGGCGGGCCCGCACGAGTTCGGCCTCTACGATGTGTCCGGCCACCGCGTCTTCCGGGCGCGGAGCGGCGGAGGCGCCGAGTATCCTTTTTCCCGCCTGGGCGGCGGGGCCGGCCTGAAGCGGGGCGTTTACACGATCCGCGTGGAGACCCTGCAAGGATCTTTCGTCCGCCGGATTTCCCTGCTTTGAGCCGGGTGAACGCCCGCGAGCAAACCCGGAACGGAATGGCGTTCCGGCGCGCCGGCAAGGGCGTCTGCATCCCCGCTCCACCGGGTTCGCGTATCTCACCATAGCGCAGAGATCGGCACTGCATACAGAGAGCCCTCGAAGCGAAGGGTGGTTTCCCCGTCATAGAGCACCACTCCGGCCACGAAGCGCTTTCCCGCTCCGTCCCTCAGCTTCCGTAGTCCCCGGAAGTCCGCGGAAGTCACCGTCGAGGAAGCCTTGATTTCCACGCCGGCCAATTGATTGATTCCCCGCTCCAGGACCACGTCCACTTCGTCGCCTTCCTTGTCGCGGAAATGATGGAAGGCCGGCGGGTGTTCGCTCCAACTCGCCTGGCGGCGCAGTTCCTGGACCACGAAGGTTTCCAGCAAGTGTCCGAACAAGGTTCTATCCTTCCAAAAGCCGTTCCAGCAGGATGGTATATTCCCGGATGGTAGGCCGGCTCAACCGGAACGGCGCTGCAAGATCGCTGACGTTCAAAAGGCGCGCGGTTTGTCCCGCCGCCAGATTCAACAACTTGGGCAGGACCTCCAGAGAGTTGATGCGAGCCATGTCCCTCGCGTCGCGTTGCACAAGGGTTTCCACGCAATTGCGATACCATTCCTTTCGCCGCCTCGCATCATGCCTGGCCAGCGCGGCGGGATATCCGCCTCCGACGATGCTTTCCGCCAATTGCGGGCCCAATCTCCGATGAGTTTCCAATTTGAACCGCCCAGCGAATAATTTTTCCAGGAATCCCGAGTCCGTTCCGGTAATCTCGCATTGCGCAAGAGGATGCAGACGCAGAATCTCCATGCGGCCGGCCAAGGAGTCCGAAAGCTTGGGCACTAATAGCACCTTTGCCGAGCCCGTCAGTAGGGCCCTTCCAGGGCTCCTATCCCTGTCCACGACAGCTTTAAGCGGAGCGAACAGTTCGGGGGCTTTCTGGACCTCATCCAATACGACCTTTTCGGGAAGATCGGAGACGAATCCCATCGGGTCGGCTTTCGCGGCGGCCAAGACAGTGGCATCATCGAAAGTGAAGTACGCATAGCCGGCCTTGCCGCCCACTTCCTTGGCCAAAGTCGTAATTCGGCAAGCCAGGCATTGGCTAATTGTAAATATTTTCACGTCCAATTGAAAGTTCGAGGGTTGGCCGATTGAAACCCTGGAAGAACGCGATATGCGGCAGGGCAAGCACCTGCGCGAGGTTTGGATTGGCGGGGGACGCTTTCATGAGGGCTGTCAGGAGACAGCCCTCGAAGTCCGGGAGCGGGGAATCCGCTATGCCGGGCGCGATCAGCCCAAGCGTTTAAGGACTTCGGCCAGGTTCTGCGTTCCCTTGGCCGTCACCTGCACGGAAAAGCGCTGGCGCGGATCCGTGAGATGCTCGAGGGAGAATCCGCCCTCGCCATAGGCCTTCGCCAGCACCTTGACCAGGTCCGGCTTCACGGCTTCCAGGGTGGCCGGGGTATTGGGCGCCACGGCGCGGCTGTTCACGATGAAGCGCAGCTCGCCCGCGTTGAACCTGGGCTTATGGGAAAAGCCGGCGTCCTCTTCCAGGCGCTTGGCCACGCGCAGCACGCCCTGGAGGCTGGAGCGCAGCTTGTCTTCATTGGCGCCTTCGACCGGGTGCTTGTAATCGTACAGCAGCCCCAGGCGCCGGCCGGTGGCGTCCAGGGAATAGTTCACGTAATGGCCCACCAGCAGGGTCACGGGACCGTCCTGCACGTGCTTGTAATCCGCCACGTCGATGAAGATTTCCGGAGCGTCCGGGATCCAGGCGTTGAACACCTTGAACCATTCGTCGGGCCCGGCCTCCGCGGGATTGTCGAGATAGATCTTCCAATTCAGATATTGCAGGTTCATCGTAATCCTTTAATCCCTTTTATCCCATGATCCCTTTGATCGCTCAGGCCTTCGCGTCCGGTTTGGCGGCCGCGGCCGCGAGCAGGCCTTCCTTGCCCTTGTTCGCCCCCATGCTCATGCGCAGGTAGCAGCTATGCGCCGCTTCGATGAACAACTGGGCTTCCTGGAGCAGGCGGCTGGACTTCTCCTTGTCGACCACGGCCGAGCGTTCGTCGTGCGCGTGGAAGTAGAACTGCGCGAAGCGCGGGCCCGCGAACGGGTCGAAGAACAGCTGGGTGTCGTAGAAGCGCTTCCGGAACTCGGCCATCACCTTCTCCGGATCCTCGGAGATGTCGATGTTGTAGGCCTTGACCAGGCCCTGGGCCGCGAAGAGCATGGCCTTGTAGGCCTGTCCGGCGGCCGTCTGCCAGTCGCCGGCATCGAACTTGATCTGGGCCTCGAACACTTCGCGATCGGCGGCCTTGAGGCCGAACTCCGTGAGCGAAACCACTTCGCCCGCGCATTCCCCCATGCCCTTGTCCTTCACGTTGTACTCGCGCACGCTGCCCCAGTCCGTGTAATAGGACTTGTCCTTGTCGTAGGCCGGCACCGCGGCCACGTCCGCCAGGCTCTGCATGATGGCGGCCTTGCCGGTGCGCTCCACCCAGGCGCGGAATCCCTCGCCCTTCCGCTTGGCCTTGAGATACATGTCCAGGAGCTTGTCCACCACGCCGGGGATGGCCTTGGAGGCGATGCCGCCCACGCCCAGGCCGTAGCTGCCGCCGTTGTTGATGAACTGGCCGCCCAGCACCATCTGGAAATGAGGGACGATATAGCCCCCCACGTTGCGGCTGATGCCGTAGAAGCCGATGTCGGCGATGTGCTGCTGGCCGCAGGAGTTGAAGCATCCGGAGACCTTGATGCGCAGGGAGCGGACGGCCTCGTCCATCTCCACGAACTTGGTCGCCAGGCGGGTGCGCAGTTCCGCGGCCAGGCCGCGGGAGGAGGACACGCCCAGCTTGCAGGTATCGGTGCCCGGGCAGGCGGTGATGTCCACGATGGAGGCCGCGCCGGGTTCGGCCAGGTCGATGGCCTTGAGATCCTTGTACACCTCGTAGAGGTCCGCTTCGCTCACCCAGCGGAGCACGATGTTCTGCTCCACGGTGGTGCGCAGGGTGTCCTTGACGTACTTGCGCGAGACGTCCGAGAGGGCCCGGGCCTGGTTGGAGGTGATGTCGCCCATGGGGAGCGTGACGGTGACGGTGAGGAAGCCGTCCTGCTTCTGGGGGTACACGTTGGTCAGGCACCAGAAATCGAAGGCGGGATCGTCGGTCTTGGGGATGCCTTTCCCCGCCGGACCGTTTTCGGTCCGCGGGCGCAGGGGCTTCTCCTCGAACCGCGGCAAGGTGGCCAGGAAGTCCGTCCAGCGCGGGTCCGCGGGCAGCTTGGCGCGCTCCGCCAGCACCTCTTCGCGGAACTTGTCGATGCCCATGTCGGCCACCAGGAACTTGATGCGGGCGCGATGGCGCTTCTTCTTTTCGCCCAAGCGCGCGTACACGCGGCAGACGGCCTGGGTCAGGGCCAGGACCTCTTCTTCCGGCACGTAGTCCGAGAAAAGCTTGGCGTCGTAGGTGACCGCGCCGAGGCCGCCGCCCACCACGTACTCGAAGCCGCGCTTGACGGTGCCGTCCGGCTGCGGGCGGGCCACGGCGGTGAGCCCCAGGTCATGGATGTTGGTGAGGCCGCAGGGATTGTGCTTGCAGCCGGAAAGGGCGATCTTGAACTTGCGGCCGAAGTCCTGGACGTCCGGATGGCCCAGCAGGTATTTGAACACCGCGTTCGCGTAGCCGGTGACGTCGAAGGCCTCTTCCCGGCAGACGCCCGCGATGGGGCAGGCGGTGACGTTGCGGACCGAATTGCCGCAGGCTTCCCGGGTGGTGATGTTCACGGCGGCCAGGCGGCGGAACATGGAAGGGCAGTTCTCGATGTGGATGTAGTGGAGCTGGATGTCCTGGCGCGTGGTGACGTGCAGGATGCCGTCCGAATATTCCTCCGCCAGCTCGGCCATCAGGTCGAGCTGTTCCGCGGTCATGCCGCCCCAGGGCAGCTTGATGCGCTCCATGCCGGGCGCGTCCCACTTGGTTTCCGGGCCCTTGTTGAGATCGGTGGGGAAGGGGATGGTGCGGCTTTCGTTGCCGTCGTGGCGGTGGCCGTTATCGTAACGTTGGCCGTACGCGCCCATGCGCAGGCGGGTTTCCGCGAAGACCCGGTCCTCGACCTTGCCCTTCTTCTTGAGCAGGATGTCGATTTCGAATTTGTCGATGTCCTCGCGCCACTTGGGATCGAGGCGGTCGGAAAGGGCTTTCTTCCAGTGCTGGGCGGATTCGGAGGAGACCAAGTCTAAATCTTTCATAGTAGGGTAAATATAGCAACGGCTCCCCTTATTCCTAGTGGACAACCAGGATTTGACCTTCGAAAAGGCTATTTAGTGCCTTCCTTGGAAATAAAACGGCGAATTTTCATTTTTTTGGTCACAATTTCCCCTTTTAAATCCATATCATTTTGATATGTATATCCTGTTTTGCGTTCTTAACGAGATCCCGGTTGTACGCCCAAACTGCCCAAGTTCCGAACCTTATTTGACCTCCCTATGTTTGAATCCTGTTGGCTTTTCCGATAAAATGTCTTAGGGACCGAACGGGTCCAAGTTTTTAGAGGGAACGGGATGCTGGACGAATACGAAGAAGAAAGGATCATGACTGCGCGCCGGATGGCGCGCAAATTGGCCCGCAACAAATCCAAGAACCGGACCGTGCGCAAGCTCCCGCAGTCCATGATCGTCGTGCCCAGGCACGGCGGCAGGGCCTATCCCATCCGCAAGGCCATCAATACCAACAAGCGCCTCACCTACATCATCCTGTTGGGAGCGGTGATGTGCGCCTATTGGTACGACATCGACATCGACACCCTGGAAGTGGTGATGCGGACCGTGAGCCAGGAAGCCGCCCAGCACGGCGTCAAGCTGGATTTGGGTCTGCCGGGGCTTTCGTGATGTAATTTTCCTGCATGCGCTTCTTTCCCCGCATGCATCCGAGGCCCCGGCCGGGCATCTCCCTGCGGCTTTTCCTGGTTGCCGCCGGGACTTGGTGCCTGGCGGGCCGCCTCTCTTCCGGCGCCGTTCCCCCTCCCCCCGTCCCGCTTCCCCCGCAACTGGAGAAAGCCGCCGCCGCCCTGGCCGACCTGCGCGTCTTCCTGGATTTCGACGACGATACCGCCACCTTCGCCTCCTGGCCCCTGGACAAGTTCGGCCGCAAGCTGCCGCCCGACCAGATCGCCCGCGCCGTGCGCCTGGCGCTTTCCATCTGGGCCAGCGCCCTTCCCGACATGCGCTTCCGGTTCGTGCAAAGCGAGGGGGACGCGAACCTCTGCGTCCGGTTCGGGAATTACCGGACGTCCGGGTTCGGCGACGCCGGAGGACGCGCCTTCCTGCCCTCGCAATGGTCCCGCCTGGACCCGGCCTGCGGGCGCCGCCTGGAGAACCGGATGCCGGACGGATCGGCCTGCGCGGAATGGGAGCACAACATCATCGCCATGATGGACCGGCGCTGGGCGGTCAAGCGCGCCGACTTCCGCGGCAACCGCGAGGTGTACCGGGACTTCGCCTGGATTTTCGATCCCGCCAATCCCCATTACGCGATGGACGGACGCTGCCGGGACGGTAGGGATCCGAAGGCCGCATGGTCGGACACCTGCGTCCCTTTCCGGAAATCCCCGGCATTCGATTCCCTGGCCGGGGCCGATCTGGCCTCCATCTTCGAGCATGAATTCGGCCACACCCTGGTGGGCGACCACACCTACAGCCCGTACGAATGCGTCGAGTACGGACGGCGGCCCATCCTCTCCCGGGACAGCTGCGTGCGCCTGTACGAGGGCGGCTTCTCGGTCATGTTCCCCGGGGACGGGGTGGACGGGTTCTGGAACCGGCGGGGCCTCTTCGAGGCGGACGCGAAGCGCCTCCGGCGCATGGGGTACCGCGTGAGTTACCCAGGGACGGCCGCCATCCTGGTGCTGGCGGGACCGCGCGGGGCCTTCCTCAGGACGTCCGACTGGCGCGAGGCGCAGAAGGCCATGATCTGGCCCCTGCAGCGGAAGCCGCTTTCGGCCGGGCAGGCGGCCCGCCAGTTGTTCCTGGTGGACGTGTTCCCGGCGGACGCGCTCCCCGCGCCCGGGAAGGCCCCCCCGTGAACGGCCCCGGAACGCCCGGGAGCGCCCCTGCCGATCCGCCCGCGCGCGGCGAGGGCGCGGTCCCGCGCCCGGCGAACCCTTGGCGCGCCTTCCTGGGAGCGGTCCTCCTCAACGCCCTGCTGGCCTTCCCGCTCCTGTACCAATCCTACAAGCATTACGATGCCGGGCTCACGCCCTGGGACGTGGGGGCCTACATGGAAATGGTGGAGCGGCCCGGGGATTTCGAACCGCCCTTCCGCTACCGCGTCCTGGCCCCGGCCCTGGTCAAGGCCATGCGCATCCTGCCGGGATACGACATTCCCGTGGACTTCACCGACGACCCGGCGGTGAAAAGGGATTACTTCCATTTTTCCCTGCTCAATTTCTGCATCACCGTGCTGGTATCGGGGTTGATCTTCCTGTACCTGGGGCGGAGCCTGGAGCCCGCCTTCGCCTACCTGGGTTCCGTGCTCTACCTGCTGTCCTTCTACACCGTGGTCACCAACCTCATCCCCATGGGGGACACCGCCTGCCATCTGGCCATCATGGGATGCATCCTGCTTTTCGAGGGCGGGAAGCCGCTGGCGTTCGCCCTGGCCTGCCTCATCGGCGTCTTCACCAAGGAGACCCTGCTCATCGTGCTCGTCCCGTGGATCCTGCTCGGGTCCTTGCGCCATCGCGCCCGCCTGCGGTATCTGCTTTGGGCGTCGCCGGCGGCCCTCGCCTATGCCGCGGCCGCGCGCCTTTTCCCCGCCGCCACCGAATTCAACTACTACCGGCCGGGGTTCATGCTGCGCCGCGTGGCCGGCGCGTTCCTGCCTTCCACCTGGGACGCCTCCCTGGTTTTCCACGTGTTCGCGGCCCAGGCGCCCCTGTTGCCGGCGCTGGCGGCCTATGCCTGGATGAAACGCTTCCGCGGGCCGCGGGGCCTGGCCGTGAACAAGGAGCTGATCCTGTATCCCTTCCTGATCTGGCTGGGGATCACCATGGACATCGGCAACAGCACGGGACGCGTCGCCTTCATGGCCTTTCCGGCCATCATCGGGTTCGAAGCCATGGTGGCGCAGGCGTGGGTGACGGGACGGGCCCCGGCCGGCCGGAGCCTCCCGCGCGCCTGAACGCCTCTCAGTCGAGGAGGGTCAGCTTGCGGGTTACCCCGAGGCCGCCTCCGGAGAGGGACAGGCGATAGACGCCCCGGGCCAGGCCGGCGCAGGACAGCTCCATGCCGCCCGGACCCCGGCGGGAGGCGGAAGCGGCCACGCGTCCGCGCAGGTCGGTGAGCAGGGCCAGGAACTCGCCGGGCAGGTCGACGCGGATCGACAGGCGCCCGCCTTGGGCGGACTCGATCCGGAACGGCTCCGCCCCGCCCCGGGCCGCGCGCAGGCCGGTGATGGGCGCGGCGGGCAGGATGGAGAACACCGCATCGTTGCGGTCCCGGTCCCCGCCGAAATAATCGTAAACGGATATCACGCAGGAATCCGAGACCAGGGACGATCCGTCCAGGGAGTCCGGGATCACCCAGGCATAGTCGCCCCAATCGGCCTGGCCCAGGTTGACCGAACTGCGGCGCGTGACCGGGATCCACTTCCTGCCGCCGTCCGGGGAGAACTGGATGCCCACCGAGTTGATCGTGCCGTCGGTCTCCCAGCGCACGCGCAGGGTGTCGCCCACGCGGTACCGCTCTTTGCCCACCGGTTTGGTGACGGCCAGGGGCGGCGCGCCCACGTCATGGATCTCCAGGCCCGCCAGGGCGACGGCCCCGGAGGCGCCCTCGAATTCCAGGCTGAGGCCGTTGCCGTCGGAGACGGTCGCCTCCAGGTCCCGCGAGGCGGCGGCGAGGCCGTTGTCCGGCCGCGCGGGGAGCCTCACGTCCTCGAGCAAGCGCACGCCTTCCATCTTGATCGACATCCCCTGGGCGGGAACGGTCCGGTCCGGGAACGGGCTGGCGAAATGGAACCGCACCGCGTAGCGCCCGTTGGGGAGGCCGTCGAACAGGTAAGGGCCTTCGGGGTAGCGCACCGAACGGTAGACCGCGTCGGGCGCGGGATCGGAGGCCGCCTTGGCATCCACCTCGACGCCGGGCAGGGAGGCCCTGGGCCAGGCGGAGGCATAGGGCCTGTCGGAGGTCCATCCCGGGGGCAAACTGTCCTCGGCGGCGCCCGCGTCGATGCGGAGACGCAGGCGCGCTACGGTAACCTGTGTGGTACAGGAGACGGCGCCCGCGGAGCCCCGGAACGCGCGGACCCGCCACACGGCGGAATCGGCCTCGACCAGGCCGTCCGCGGAAACCGGCAGATCGCCCAGCGCCTCCCAGGAGACGGACGGGGCGCCCGCGAAGGGCTGCCCGGCCTGGTCCAGGGCTTGGGCCCGGAAGCGGACGGTATCGCCCGGGAGCAGGACCGCGCGGCCGGGAACGGGCTTCAGGGAGGTCAGCACCGGGTCCGCGTATTTGAAGCGCACGGTATAGGAAGCGCTGTCCGCCCATTGCCCGTAGGCGACCTGGACCGTGGCGGTATAGGTTCCCAACGCCAGCCCGGTCCGGTCCACGCTGGTCTCGAGCAGGGGCGCATTGGTGCCGTTGGCGAGGATCCGGACCTTGAGCCAGGCGGGCAGGGCGCCGGTTTTCAGGGCGGGCAGGGTGCCGTCGCCGGTGTTCCTCACCTTGACGGTGTCCGGCCGGGGATTGGCCGCGTCCTTCTTGAGGGAGGTGAATTCCAGGGCGGTCTTGTTGAGGCCGATCTTCGCGGGCAAGGTGCCCTGCTTGATCCAGAGATGGGGGTAATGGTTCAGCCCGCCTCCCTTGAGGACGCGGCGGATCTGGTTGTCCCCGCCGAAGCTGATGCGGCCCATGTACAGGTCGGCCTCGGCGTATCCCTGGATAATCTTCGATCCCACCGCGGTGAAATACTCCTCGTCCGAGGACCATTCGGGGTGATCCCAGAACTGGTTGCCGCTGCCGTCGTTGTTGCAATGCACCCCGGGGATGCCCGTGAACCAGAGGGGGCTGTTGACGTCCTTGTCGTCCCAGGTGCGGATGACGATGGCCTTGTGGTTTTCGTACACGACGCCGCCCATGGCCCCGTATCCGGAGGTCAGGTGCATCAGGCGGTTCTCGTGGGCGGGGACGTTGGACGGGTTGATGGATCCGTTGCAGGCGCCCCAGCCCCCGCTGTCCTGCCAGTTCCTGGCCGCGAAGAAGGCGCTGTCCGCCCGCTCCGGGTAGAATTTGTACATGCCCGTGGAATGGTGGGAGGTTCCGCCCCACTTGCCGTCCTTGGATCGGCCGCTGGCCATCATGAAGGGAAGCAGCATGGTGGGCGGCCCGACGGCGGCGTTGGTCTTCTTGTCTATCTTCTGGACGTAGGTCTGGCCCGCGCGCGGCGGCCAGGTCAGATCGGCTATGTCCCCGGTGGTGTAGATGACGTACTCGTCCCCGTTGGCGGGGTTGATCCACCAATGCGGTTCCAGGGACAGGCCGTTCCGGCCCACGCCCGCGTACACGAGCCAGCGGGTCGCGCTCCTCTCCTCCAGGTTGCGGATGAAGATGCCGGCGTTGGACTCGTAGACGATCCGGGAACCGTCCGGGTGGATCATGGGCGCGCCGCAATAATAGTCGTCCGCGATCTGGCGCTCCACGAGGACGCTGTCGGACAGGTCCAGGAAATAGAGCTGGTGGACCTGGTTCTTGAGGTAGACGATTTTGCCGGTGCGGCCGCCCAGGAAGGCGCGGGCCTCCGGCCCGGTGATGTCCGGGACCGCCATGGCCGCGGAGCCGAGCAGCGCCGCCCCCAGAAACGCGATGATGGCCCCGGTCTTCATGCGCAGATCACCTGTCCCGCCAGACGGCGTCCGCCAGGGATTCCGCGATGGCCAGCATGCCCTTGTCCCCGGGATGCCAGCGGACTCCCGCGTCCGCGAACAGGGCGGGATCGCCGTAGTTCAGGGTGTCGGCGGCGGCCTTGGTGATATCCACCAGGGTATACCCGGGGAATTCCTTCAGGGCCAGCCGGATGCCCACCGCATGGGGCTCGCCGAGGTCCTTTTCCCCCCAGGCGCTCAGGCAATAGACGTGCGGCACGCCCGCGTCCTTGAGCCCCTGCAGCAGGCGGCGGTACTGGTCCGCCATTTTCCCGCTCCGCAGCTCGATGTCGAAGCTGTGTTCCGAGAGCTGCACCACCACGTAGCGCGGCTTGAGGCGGCGGACCTGATCCATGTTGTGGATCTGCTCGTCGATGGATCCGTCGCAATCGGGGCAATCGCGGTCCGCCAGGTTCAGCTCCAACTCCAACCCCTTCTCCTTCAGGATGCGCGCGGTCTGGTGGGCATAATCCCTGTCCAATGCCGTGGCCGCCATGCCCCAATCGCCGTTCCACCCGAGCGCGGGCACGGGCGGGTTGCGGGTGATGCTGTTTCCCATGAACAATATGGCCGGTCCTTTGCGCGTGGTTTCGAAGAGGCATCCCGAAAGCAATGCCAGGCAAATCCATGTAACGGCAAGCGTGCGCAACCTTACGACCCCTGCCGGACGGGGCCCGGCGCTCCAAAATCTAAGCCATTCGCCGCGCCCGGGCATGCCATAATTTCCAAAAAAACCCGCATCGCAACCTTCCGGGGGAAGCCTTGGGCGGGAGCGCGCATTTTACGGAGCCGCTTCCGGATCCGTCGCCTCTCCCACGATGGTCCTCAAATAATGCGCCTGTGCCCGCCTGCGGGTTCCGGCATCCTCCCAGACCACGCCCCGCCCCGCATGCAGGCGGACCCTTACCCCGGAAGCCTCGACGCTTTCATACGAACGGCGCGCGTAGATCTTTTCGATAAAGTCCACCTGAACCAGTCCTTGCACGGCCTGGAGCAAAGCGATTGCGGCCAGGACCGGTTTCGCGCGGGGCGCGCGATTGACCAGGAAGACGACCAGGAACAGAACGGGCATGAGGTAATTGATTTCAAGAGGCAGCCTGAAAAAAAGGGCCTCGGCATAAAAAAAACCCGCCCAGGCCGCCCAGATAACGGGCCGGGCCGGAAGGGGCGGCTCGCCCTGCGGAATCGGCTTTACGCATCCGCCGGATGGAGCGGAGCCCGCGCGCTCCTTGCCGCGGAACGCGCGGATTATCGGCCCGGCCATCCAGGCGAAGGCCAGGACCGCGAAAGACGGGTAGCCCCAAAGGCCGGCATTCTTATAGACGAACCGGATCGCATAAGCGGCCAGGGAAGGAAATCCGCCGAAGCCGAAGAGGGAAACGGGCGCGTCGGCAAGGGTGGGATGGAACATCGCCGATCCCATGGATATCCAAGCGGGCAGGTAAGCGCAGAAACCCAAAACCAGGAACAGCAAGAACGCTCCCATCGGTCTCCCGAGCCCGGCCGGATGCCCGGAACCCGATCGAGGCATGGAAAGGACCGCCGCCGCGTATGCCAAAGCGATGAGAGGCGCGTAGGTGAGACGGGATGCCGCGCATAAGGCGAACAGGATCCCGGAGGCCGGGAACCTTCCCGCGGCCAGCGCCGAGATGCCCGCCAAAAAGAAAAACATCGCATAGACGTAATCCATGGAGCTGGAGGCGGCGATGATGAAGTAAGGGTTCAAGCCCGTCGCGGCCACGGAGAGCAGAGCGGCTTTCGGCCCGAAGGAGGCGCGCACCAGGCGATGGAAGAAAAAGAGCGCGCCGCAGGCGAGCAAGGCCGAGAGGGCGTTCGACGCCGCCCATCCGCCCGCTTGGGAAGCGGCTCCGATGGCGATCTCCGGCAGCGGGTAGCCGGGCGCGCGCGACGGCGAGTAGACGCCGCTCCGGAAAAGATCGGACCAGGTCTTGAGCATGCCGTAGGTATCATTGTCGTTTCCGTAGCCGATCAGCCCCAGGGAGAAGTAAAGCAAGAACAGGGAGGCCAGGACCGGGAACCCATGCCATGCATCGCGCCCGGACCCCGGGGACATGGGGATCCGGAACGGCCCGGGGATTTCGGCGGAGGATTTCAAGACGTGCCCCGATCCAGGGTGGGGATGCGCATTTTCAGGCCGGTCCGGCGGGTTTCTTCAGGATCCAGACGTCCTGGGAGAACTCTTGGGAGCCGGGGCCGCCCTCCCGGTGCTCCAGGACCTCCAGGCCGGATTCCCGGGCCAGCTTTTCCATGAAAGCCGCGGGCTGGAAACTGGTATAGGTGCGGTGCCCCCTTTTCGCGTTGCCGCGCGCCACCAGTTCCCCCTTGTCGAAGGCGCGCTTTTCCCAGGGCATCAGGTTGAAGCGGAACCGGCCGCCATGGGTGGACAGGAAGGCGATGCCGCCCGGCCGCAGGATGCGATGGAGCTCCCGCGCCCATTGCCGATGCTGCTCCGGGGTGAGATGGGTCAGCACGGAGATGCCGTACACCGCGTCGTGGGAGGCGTCCGGAAAGGCCAGGGGCGGTTCGCTGCCGTTGAGGGCGAAGGCGACGTCGGGGACGTTGGCCTTGCACCAGGCGATGGAGGCCGGATTGTAGTCGGAGCCGGAAACGGAGCAGCCCTTTCCCGCCAAAAGGCCGGGCAGGTGGCGGACCACGCGCGCCGGGCCGCAGCCCCAGTCCAGCAGGGAAACGCCCGCCATCTCCTTGTGGCGGCCCAGGGTGGCGAGCACGAAGCGGGCGGTGTCGAGGCCGTCGTAATAATAGTTGCGGTAGTCCAGCGCGTAGGATTCATACACCAGGTACGGCGGGGGCAGGGGCAGGCCGGGATGCTCCCGGAAGAACGCCTGGTTGCGCTTGCGCATGCGCGCGGCCTGCACCCGGTATTTCACCGAATCGGACAGCCCGAGCAGCCCGGAGGCGCGCAGGGCCCAGCTGATCAGCTTGCGCGCCATCAGGCCCCGCCTCCGTGCACCGGTTTGGTGCGCTTCCAATGCTCGATGTGGGAATCCAGATCGATGGGGGCCACCTTCCTGCACTTTACCAGCAAGGTGTCGGAAAGCAGCGGGAACAGGCGGGCCAGGAGGCGCGAAGAGAAATAGCGGGGCAGGGTGACGCGCGTGGGCACCAGTTCCGCGATCTTGAGGCCGATGAAGTTGAGGGTCTTCTCCAGGGTGAGGTAATCGTAGGTCTGGAAATGGAAGTCCTGCAGCTTGTCGGGATTCCAATAGTCCATCGAAGGGCCGCGGCGGAACAGATGCCAAAGGAACCGGTAGGGCGTGCATGCATTGGGCGTGTGCAGGATGAGCACGCCGTCCTCCTTGAGCAGGGCCCGCAGATGCTCCAGGCCGGCCACGGGATTCTTGAGATGCTCGATCACGTCCATGAAGAACACCGCGTCGAAGCGGCGCCCGCCGAAGGCCTCGATGCCGGCCTCGATGTCCGCGTGGAAGGATCCGTGCAGGGCCACGCCGGCCCTGGCCGCCTCCGCTTCCGCGAAGCGGAGCTGGGAAGGCGCGATATCGCCCACGCTCACGCGGTGCCCGGCCTTCGCCAGGCCCACCGCCAGGCGGCCCTCCGCGCAGCCCAGGTCCAAAACCTCCAGGCCGCTCCCGGGCAGGATGGCCTCGAACCGGCGCAATTCCTCCTCGTCCAATTGCTGGGGGAAGACGGTCGCTTTCTCGTAATACGCCGCGTAATCGCTCGCCAAGGTCTTCTCAGCCATGCCGGGCCCCTTCTTCCATCGTGGTCCCCCGCATGTCAGCCCGCCAGCCTCCGCGCCCGGGCGAACGCGCCCAGCAAGGCCCGGGACACCGGACCGCGGTATTTCTCCAAGGCGTGCCGCGTGAACAGCTCGTGGCCGAACTTCTCCTTGAACTCGGACAATCCGCGGTGATCGGCGCCGCACAGATCGAAGACCTCGAAGTCGGCGCGGTACCGATCGAGCAGGCCCTGGATCAGGAAGTGCATGGCCCCGGTGCGATCGGCTTCTTCCAGGGAACAGGAATACCAGAGCACGGCGCGGTTGCGCGGCCGGTCCAGGGCCACGCTGGCGAAAGCGATCTCGCGGCCTTCCGGGGAGATCACGGAGCGGTTCTCCAGCAGCCCGGCCGCCGTCAGCTCCCGCCGCAGGGCCACGGCCCATTCCGCCTTCCATCGCATGGCCAGGCCCTTGCGCGCGAACGTGCGCGCGAAAGCGCGCCCGAAAGCCTCGTCGTCCCGGCCCGGGCCCAGGGTCAATCCCGCCTTTTCCGCCTTGCGGACGTTGCGCAGGGTATCGCCCCCCGGATCGCGCCCGTCCTCCGCGCGCAGGCGGTTCAGGACCGTCACCCTGGGGCGGCAGTCCCAGCCCTGATCGATCCCGGCGCGCACCTCGGCGTCGTCCGGGGTCAGCAGCAGGTAATGGAACCGCCCGTCCAGCCAGCGCAGGGCCTCGGCGGTGAGATCGTACCGGAGCTTGGCGCGTTCATGGAAGCGCAGCCCGGGCGCGAGGGGGAAATAAGGCCCGCCGTAATAGGTGAGGATGGGCGTGAACGCCTTGGACAGGCCGCCCCGCCGGACGATCTGCAGGGGGAGGTAACACGCCAGCTTCCCCTCCTTGCGGCCCTCCAGCACCTTGAGCTCGAAGGGCAGGGCCTTGGCGGTGGCCGTGAGCCAGGCGGGCGACGCGAATACGGTTTCCCCCGCGGGCAGGTGATCCCACGAAGCCGCCAGGGACCATTCGCAGGCGCTTTCCACCCGGGAGCGGGCCTGCGCCCGGGCTTGGGAGGGGGACACGGTCAGCGCTCCCCGTCGGCGGCGCCCCGCAGGTAGCGGGCCATGCCGTTCCCGCGGATCCACAGGAACGCGAAGGCGGTCAGGGCGAGATATTGGAAGAGGCTGATCATGAGCACGCGCGGATTGGCCAGTTCCGACCACAGATCGAATACGGGCACCTGGGTCCCCCAGCCCGTCAGGAAAGGAACGCGCCAGGCTTCCGGACCGGGATAGTCCGGAATGGGAAAGAACATCCGCGTGGTGACGGCTTCCAGCGCCAGGAACGCGCCGACGCCGAAGGTGGCGAGCTTGAGATCGGAAAGCACCAGGGCCGCCAGGGGCAGGAGCATGAAGCAGCCCCAGAAATTGATGCGCGTGGTGTCCCCGCCCGCCGTCCAGCCCAGGCCGAAGGTGATGGCGGGATAGATCCACAACAGGGGCTCGGCGCGCAGATGGACCAGGGCCCGGCGCCAGAAGACCAGCACGGGGATGAGCAGGGTGCCGTACCCGTTGTAGAAGGCATGGACGAGGACCATCGGGGGCTTGTGGTAGAGGTAGTACAGCACGGTGACCAGGAAGCCGTAGGGACCGCTCCCCTCGGCCATCAGCCGGGTGAGGGCGACGCCGGCCAGGCCCGCGGCCATGGGCAGGGCGGCGGCCCACAGCGATCGCTCGCGGAGCAGGGAGGTCAGGGGGAAGGTTTTCCATCCGCCCCGGTCGCGCGCCAGGGCGGACGCCTCCGCGGCCCAGACCGCGAAGGCCGCGAACAGGACGGACTCGCGGAAGAAGACGCCGACGAACGTGATGGCCGCCAGCGAGGCCAGGCGCACGGCCCCCCGTCCCGTGAGCAGGTACGTCAGGAAGATCAGGCAGGTGAAGGGCTGGGACGCCGCGTCCACCCCGAAGGAATCGTAGAACTGCTGCCGCAGGGGGGCATGCCATTGCAGGAAGAACACCGCGACCAGGAAGACGGCGATGCCGGGGCGGGCCCCCAACGCGATCATGATCCACAACAAGAGCAGGCCCGTGATCAGCACCGAGCCCAGGTTGACCGCATGGAAGGCCATGCGGGCGTCTTCCCATCCCAGCCGGGCGGCGAGCCAGGGCGTGGCCACGCGGTAGACATAGGGTTTCTCCTCCGCGAAGCGCTCGCCTTGGCGCGCTTGCAGATACATGTGGTGGTATTTGGCGCCGTCCCAACCCAGGCCCTGGTTCCGGCTGACGGGCTTCTGGGCACGCCCATAGACCAGAACGGCCGCCAGCCAAAGGAGCGCCACCAGGCCGAAATGCGGCCATGCGGGGCGGGCACGCGCCGCCGCCGGCTCCGCGCTTCCTTCCCGCATGGCCGGCCGGGCGGCCGGCATGGCCCGTTTAGCTTCCATGGATGATCCCTGAATCCCCATAATGTATGATTTTTAAGCCCAATGCCGCGCCCAGGCCAGGTAGAACGCCGACGCTGCGCCCAAAGCGGCGAGACGCCCCCAGGCTCCGACCCCGCCCCGCGGGTGCAAGCTGAGCATCCATCCCGCCGTGAACGCCAGGTCTCCCGTCAAGGCCCAGGCCGGCAATCGTTCCGCCCCGTCCAGGAACGCCCCCGCGCCCACGGCCGCCGCGTTCGCCAGCCCCGCGAGCAGGAAGCCCCGGCAATAGCTCCAGGATCCGCCCGCGGCCAGGGCGCGGGTGAGGGGCGGCATGCGCAGCACATGGAGATAGGTGGCCAAGGCCATGGTGGACAGGGCCCAGGAGGCGTAGCGGAACGTCTCCGCGTCCCATCCCGCTTTGGGGAAAAGCAGGGAGAGCAGCGGACCGGCCAGGAAGGGAACGGCGAGCAAGGGAACGAACAAGGACGCGGCCATGCCGTCGAAGAGGCGGCGCAGGGATTTTTCCAGGCCGGGCCCCGGGGCGGAAAAGCGCGGCAGCAGCACCAGGAACAGGGAGGACGCGAACAGGGAGGCGGCCAGGATGATGCGATAGGCCGCGCTGTACCCGCCGAGGTACGTTCCGGGCAAGGCCGCCGGAAAGCGCCCGGCCCCCGCCTCCGCGAACCACTTGCACGCATAGAGCCCCAGGGGCAGGAACAGGAACTCGAAGCCGCCGGCCACGGCCAGGGGGAGGGACTTGCGCCACAGCCAGGCCATGCGCGGCCCTCCCGGGCGCGGCCAGGGCAGTCGCAAGCCCCGGCCGCCGCCCGCGGCCCGGGCG
>DATENA010000052.1:0-14987 GCA_035275285.1 Fibrobacteria bacterium
GCATTCAACTCCCGACCCCCGACTCCGAGGGGCGTAGCGTCAGGCCGGCCGAAGGCGGTGTCCCGTACTCCCGACCTAAGGTGAGTGAAATCAGGGAATCTTACTCGGACCTCATCGCTGAGACGCACGCGAACGCCTGGATCCCCAATCCCTTCCCGAAATCCGTGAGTCCCTCGCCCGAGGTGGCCGTGATGCCCACGTCTTCGCCGGAAAGGCCGGTGAGTTCCGCCACGCGGGCGGTCATGGCGGCGAGCAGGGGCAGGATCTTGGGGCGGCGGCATTCCAAGGTTACGGAAACATGGGTGAGACGGTATCCGGTGGCGTCCAGATCCTCCAGGGCCTTCTGCAGGTAGGCCGTGCTGTCGGTGATCCCCGCCTTGCACATCCCGTCGGCCACGGGGCCCAGGATGGGCTTGCCGGTGATGCCGGAAACGGCGTTGGTGATCGCGTGCAGCACCACGTCCGAGTCGCTGTTGCCCTCCAAGGCGTAGGGCTCCCGCAAGGCCACCCCGCCCAGCACCAGGGCCTTGCCCGCCGCGGGCTCCTGGATCCTGTGGCTGTCCTGACCGATTCCGACCTTGAACATATCGGCTTCCCTTCCGGAACTACGCGTCCGGGAGCGTTTCTCCCGCGTCCAGGCGGCCGGCCATCCATTCCGCCCAGGCCAGGTCCGCGGCCCCGGTGATCTTGCGGAGGGCATCGCTCCCGCGCACCCAGCGCACGGCGAACCCGGCCCGTTCCGCCAGCATGGCTTCATCGGTGGGGACCCCGCCCGCCGCCGGATCGGTCCCCGTTCCGCCTTGCAGGGCGCCGGAATACACGGCCTCCAATACGGAGCGGGGGAATGCCTGGGGGGTCTGCACCTGGATCAACCGGCTCCGGTCCAGGGTCCGGGCCACCAGGTCCCCGGAAACTTCCTTCACGGTGTCGGATGCCGGCAAGGCCGCAATCACGCAGGCGTCCGGGGAAACCGCCTCCAGGCAACGGCGGATGACGGCTTCGGAAACGAACGGGCGCGCCACGTCATGCACCAGGACGTACGGCAGCGCCGGATCCAGCGCACGGAACCCGTTGCGGACCGAGATCCAGCGCTCCGCGCCGCCCTCCACGAGCCTGACCTTGGGAAAGGCCCCGGCCAGGGCGGCGAAGGAGGCCATGCGCTCGCGGGGCAGCACCAGGGCGACGGACCTGACGCAGTCCAGGCGGCTGAAAGCCTCCACCGCGTAGGCCAGCACCGGCTTGCCCGGCAGCAAGGGCAGGAACTGCTTGGGTTCGGCGCTCCCGGCGCGGAGGCCCTGGCCGCCCGCGGGGAGGATGACCCCCACCGGCGGAAGGAGCGTATCCGAGACGTTACCCAAGAGCCGCCCTTCCTAGATCCGGACGTTGCTCTTCTTGCCCAGGAGCAAGGCGCGCATCTTCATGGGCAGGCCCAGGCACTTGATGAACCCGGTGGCGTCCTGCTGGTTGTAGGTCTCCACGTCCGAGAAGCCGCCCAGGCCCGGATCGTACAGGGAGAAGGGGCTTTCCATCTTCGCCAGGCCGGCGTTGCCCTTGTACAGCTTGAGAGTGACCTTGCCCGTCACCACTTCCTGGGTCCTGTCGATGAACGCGTCCAGGGACTGGCGCAAGGGCGTGAACCACAGGCCGTCGTAAACCATCTGCGCGTACTTCTGCCCGATGGACTGCTTGTACAGCAGGGTGTCCCGGTCCAGGGTGAGCTGTTCCAGGAATTCATGGGCCCGGTACAGCAGGGATCCGCCGGGGGTTTCGTACACGCCGCGGGACTTCATGCCCACCAGGCGGTTCTCCACCATGTCCACCAGGCCGCAGCCGTGCTTGCCGCCCAGCGCGTTCAGCTTTTCCAGCAGCTCCACCGCGCCCAGGCGCTTGCCGTCCACGCCCACGGGGATGCCCTTGACGAACTCGATTTCCACGTAGCCGGGCGTATTCGGGGCCTTTTCCGGAGGCGTGGTCAGGCGCAGCATGTCCCAGCCGTGCTCCCGCTCGGGATGCTCCAGGGAGCCGCCTTCATGGGAGAGATGCCAGAGGTTGCCGTCCTCGGAATAGATCTTCTTCTTGGAGACGGTCAGGGGGATGTTGCGGGCCTCGGCGTATTCGATGGCGTCCTCGCGGGAGCGGATCCTCCACTTGGGATCCTTCCAGGGCGCGATGATCTTGAGGCGCGGGTTCATGGCCATATAGGTCAGCTCGAAGCGGACCTGATCGTTGCCCTTGCCGGTGGCGCCGTGGGACACGGCGAAGGCGCCTTCCTTCTCCGCGATGAGCACCTGGTGCTTGGCGATGAGGGGGCGGGCCATGGAGGTGCCCAGCAGGTACTGGCCCTCATAGCGCGCGCCGGCCTTGAGCACCGGCCAGGCGTATTCTTCCAGGAACTCCTTTTTCAGATCCAGCACGTAGCACTTGGACGCGCCGGTCATGGCCGCTTTTTTCTTGAGCGGATCCGTCTCGATCTTGCCCTGGCCGATGTCGGCGGCGAAGGCGATCACCTCCACGTCGTAGTTCTCGATCAGCCAGGGGATGATCACGGAGGTATCCAATCCCCCGGAATAGGCCAACACCACTTTCTGCTTGCCGCCGCTCTTCGCGGCCGATTTCGCGCTCTTCTTCGCCATGGACCCTTTCATCGCGGCCGGATGAGGCCCCGGAGCCGCTTGATTCGTGGTCAAATGTAGTAATGGGAAGAAGAGAGGGAAGAAGAGAGCCGGGAATTGAAGTGGAGGTGGAATGAGGCGTAGGACGCCTGGTTTCACTCGTCTTAGGTCGGGAGTACGGGACCCCGCCTTCGGCCGGCCTGCCGCTACGCCCCTCGGAGTCGGGGGTCGGGAGTTGAATGCGGAAGAGTCTTCGCATTCAACTCCCGACTCCCGATGGGATGCCGCCCTATGCCGCAGGCTTCTCCGGCCCCGCCTCGCTCGCTCTCGCAGGCTTTTCCGTCTTTTCCGGATTGGCCGCCTTGTCCCCCGGGGCCCGTTCGTCCAGCTTGAGCCCGTTGGCTTCGAGCACCTGGATGGCTTCGGTCAGGCGGTTATTGGTGGCGCGCAGGCGGCTGACGAGGATCTTGATGAAGTTGACGATCCAGGCAGGCAGCAGGACCATCTGGTTCTCGAACATGTCCTTGGTGATGATGAGGACCTCGGTGAATTCCACCGCCTTGACCGAGGCGTCCCGCTTGGCCTGGTCCAGCATCCCCATTTCCCCGAACATGCTGCCCGGGCCCAATTGCGCCAGTTCGATATCGACGGGACCTTGGGGAGAGGGCTTGGTCTTGTAGACGGAGACCCTGCCGCATTGGACGCTGTAGATGCCGTCCACCTCCGAGCCCTGCTCGAAGATGACCTCGCCCGCGGCGTAGGCACGGACGACTTTTTTGAAGAGTTTGGACGACACGTTCCCTACCGGTGGGGTGACGCCTCATTCTACCATGGAGCGATCCAAACGGTCAATCAGCTCCCCGATTTCCTCCTTGGAGAGGTTGAGGGGAGGCAGCAAGCGCAGCACGTCCTGCCCGGCGCGGTGCACCAGGAGGCCGTTCCGCCGGCAGGCCTTCTGCAAGGCGCCCAAATCCCCGCCGACGCGGAAACCCGTCAGGAATCCCTTCCCCACCACCGGACCGCAGGCGATGCCCTGCGCGGACTTGCGCCGGACCAGGGCGTCCAACTCCCGCCGCAACCCGTCCGCCCGGGCGCGGGCGTCTTCCAGGAAGCCGTCGCGCAGGAGTTCGGAGAGCACGGCCAGGCCCGCGGCGCACGCCACCGGATTGCCTCCGAAAGTGGATCCGTGATCGCCCACGTGGATGGAGGCGGCGATTTCGCCCCGCATCAGCACCGCGCCCAGGGGCAATCCGCCGCCCAGGGGCTTGGCCAAGGTGACCAGGTCCGGATCGAGGCCCAGCGCGCGCGAGGCCAACATGGACCCCGTGCGTCCCAGTCCGGTCTGGATCTCGTCCGCAATCAGCAGCGCGCCCTTGGCCTGGGCTTCCGCCAGGCCCGCGGCCGTTTCCGGAGAGAGGGAGATGATCCCGCCTTCCGCCAGGATGGGCTCGAACAGGATGGCCGCGGTCGCCGGGCCCGCGGCGGCGCGCAAAGCCGCGACGTCGTTCACGGGGACGATATCGAAGCCCTCCGGGAGCGGGCCGAAGCCCGCGCGGATCTTCTCCTGCCCCGTGGCGGCCATGGACGCGTAGGTGCGGCCGTGGAAGGAGGACGTGAAGGTCAGGATCCGGTATTTGCCGGGTTCGCCTTTTTCCAGCCAATGGCGGCGGGCGAATTTGATGGCGCCTTCGTTGGCCTCCGTGCCGCTGTTGCAGAAGAAGGCCTTGTCCAGGCCCATGGCCCCGCACAGCGCCTCCGCGAGCCGCATCTGCGGTTCCATCAGGTAGAGGTTGCCGGCGTGCAGGTAACGCTCCAGTTGCGCCTTGACGGCCGCGACCACGGGAGGATGGAGATGGCCGAAGGCGTTCACGGCCACGCCCGACACGCAGTCCAGATACCGGTTGCCCTCCGCATCCCACACCCAGCTGCCTTGGCCGCGGGCTATGGTGAGGTCACGGGGGCCGTAGTTGTGGAGGAGATGATCCATGCTGGCGGTCCTTACTGGAGAGAAGTCAAAGTTCAAAATTTAGGAAAAGACCCGCTCCAGTTCTTCCGATTTTTCACTTTGCAATTTGCACTTTGACTTTTGCATTTTGCACTTTTTCATAGGTTCACCGGATAATCGTCCCGGTATTCCCTTCGCCGCGCGCTTGCGCCGCGAACTTTTCCGGCCCGGCCCAGCCGCAGATGTGCACCTGGCCGATGCCGCTTTCCACCGCCGCGCGGCAGGACTTCAGCTTCGGGATCATGCCGCCGCTGGCCGTGCCGTCCGCGATCAGCGCGTCCACGCCGGGGCCGTCCAGTTCCGGGATGCGCGCGCCGTCCGCGCCGCGCACGCCCTCCACGTCCGAGACGAAGATGAGCTTCGCGGCGCCCAGGGCGGAGGCCAGGGCGGAGGCCGCGTCATCGGCGTTCACGTTGTAATGGGCCTGCGCCGCGTCCACCGATATCGGCGAGACCACGGGAAGGAAGCCTCCCGCCAGCAGGGCGTCCACCAGGGCCGTGCGCGTTTCCCGGATGCGCCCCACCCGGCCCAGGTCCTCGGAGATCTTTTCGCAGATGAAAGTGGGCCCATCCACGCCGCTCAGGCCCGCGGCGGCGGAGCCTTCCGCGTTCAACAGGCCCACCAGCTTCTTGTTCACGTATCCGCTCAAGGTCATCTCCACCACCTTGAGGGCCGCCTCTCCCGTCACGCGCAGGCCGTCCTTGAAGACGGGTTCCTCCCGCAGCCAGGCCAGATGGCGGTTGATGTCCTTGCCGCCGCCGTGCACCAGCACCAGCGCGGTCCCGGCCGCATGGAGGCCGGCCAGGGACGCGCACAGCGCCCGCAGGGCGGCTTCGTCGTCCATCATGGAGCCGCCGATCTTGACGACGGTGGGGCGCCGGGATTGGGAGGGAGGCATCGGCGGGACCCGTCAGGCCAGCCCGAGCGCGGCGGGTAACCCCAGGGCGAGGTTCATGTTCTGCAAGGCCTGGCCGGAGGCGCCTTTCACCATATTGTCGAGGACGGAGACGATGATGAGCTTGCGGCTCCCCGCGGGCTGGTAGGTCTTGATGTGGCAGAAGTTCGTATGCTTGACGTCTCCCGTGCGGGGGAAGTCCTCGCGCAGGCGCACGAAATCCGATCCCTCGTATTGCTTCTTGAGGCAGGCTTCCGCGGCCGCGTTGTCCCGGCCCGGCGCCAGATCGCAATAGAGGGTGGACAGGATGCCGCGCTCCATGGGGATGAGATGCGCCGTGAAAAGCAGGTCCAGCTTGCGTCCGGCGGCCAGGGAGAGTTGTTCGATGATCTCCCAGCGATGGCGGTGCTTGTCGCCCACGCCGTAGGCCAGCACGCTCTCGTTGGCGTTCACGTAATGCGTGGTCTCGGTGGGCTTCTTGCCCGCGCCGGAAACGCCCGACTTGGAGTCGATGATGATGCCGTCCGGGGAAACGACGCCGTCCCGGATCAGGGGGAAGAGCGGCAGCAGGACCGAAGTGGGGTAACATCCGGGATTCGCGATCAGTTTCGCGCCCTTGATCTCCGCGGCGTGGATCTCGGCCAGGCCGTAGCGGCCCTGCGGCAGGAGATCGGGCAGCGGATGCGCATGCGCATAGGCTTCCGCGTAAGCCTTCGCGTCCTTGAGGCGGAAATCCGCCGACAGATCGATCACCAGGGATTTGCCGTTCGCCAGGAACGGCGCCACGCATTCCGCGGAAGCGCCGTGCGGCAGGCAGGAAAACACCACGTCGGGCCGCGTGGACTTCACGTCCTCGAAGCTGCGCATGCGCTCCACGCCCGCGGGAAGCCGCCCTTGGAATTGCGGATAAACCTTGCCGTACGCGACGCCCGGCTGCGATTCGGAACTCAACCAGGCGATTTTCGCCCGGGGATGGCGCAACAACAGGCCGACCAGCTCGCAGCCGGTGAATCCCGTCGCCCCCAAAATGCCAATCTCGATTTCCATACAAACGCCAAAAATAGCAAGGACCCCCCCCGGTTTGTAGCGCTGGAGCAGAATCTCCCTACGTCGGGCGAAATAAGTCACAGTCCGGGCATGACTTAGAAGCCTCGGCGCCCGCAAGAGCCTCTTGCCAAAGGGCCGGACGCCTAGTATCTTCTTGATCTGGGTCGCATCCGCAATCGGACGCTTTATTCTGCCGGCATGGCAGCATCCCCGCCTTCCGAGGCAGGCCGGGATGTAAAATATCCCCAGTAGTACAGGAGTTTGAAGAAATGGCCGTTACAAAGGTTTGGTTGGACGAGAGCGAAAACGAATGCACCATGTGCGGCGCCTGTGAGGCCACTTGCCCGGAAGTCTTCGAAGTGCCCGAGAAAATGGTCGTGAAGAACGGGGCCAAACTGGAATTGACGGATGAAATCGTCGAGGCGGCGGAAGGCTGCCCGGTAGGCACCATCGCCATCGAATACGACTCCAGCGGCAAGCGCGACAATCCCATGTAATCCGGTCCCCGGCCCAGGGTCGGGGATGGGTTTCGGCCCGGGGCCGAAGCGGATCTCGAAAACGGAAAAGCCGGCCTCCCGCGGAGCCGGCTTTTTTCATCCATCCCTTTTTTCCGTCCCTTTTTTCAACCGTCCCTTTTTTTCATCCGTCCCCTGGAGGGCCCGCGTTCTCCGCCGCGCCCCAAGGGAGGATGCGCAGGATGTATCCGTCTTTCAGGGAGCGGCCGCGCATGTCGCGCGCGTGGCCGCTTCCGCCGAAGACGCCCAGGCCGCCCCTGCCCCAGCGCAGCCTGGCGCCGGGCGCCGGCACCTCCAAGATCGTGACGGAGGCAATGCAGGTCTGGCTCCAGCGCGTCGGATTCCACTCCGAGGCCGGGGAGTTGCTGCAGAGAGTGCTGTCCACGGTCGCCGCCGCGGACAGGTTGAAGCGGCCCCAGCCGTCCCACGAACGGGTGGGATCGAAATGGGTGCTGTCATGGGCCGCCCAGCCCGGAGGCACCACGGCGGCCCCATCGTAGTTCAGATAATGCTTGGCCCAGCGGTAGGCGAGGGGGTTCCCGTTGCAGTTGGTCCAGAGCGATTCCGGATACATGTTGAAACCCCAGGAGATGAACAGGGATTTGGCGGGCGAGTAAGACGTGCTCAAGCCGCCCCAATAGGGGATCCTCATCTCCACGGCCACCAGGGCCGTATCCGAAGGGGAGCGGAGGGAAACCACCGAGGCACCCGCGGGCAAGGCGGCGACCTGGAACCTATCCCCCATGGCGCGATTGCGGAAGAAGGAGCGCGTGTCCTTGTCGTTCAGCGGTTTCGACAGTTGGATGGTTTTCGGCGAGGAGCCGAAGATCAGGCCGCTGGCATCGGTGGAGAAGTATTTCCGATAAGACGTCGAATCGTTCATCCACACGTTGGGATCGAGAAAGACTTCGGGGGCATCGGCCTTCCAGAGATTGTCGCCGCCGCCGCACACCGTCTTGGAATTGACGACCGTCGCGGTCTTCACCAGGAAGAGGAAGTACAGGGCGGCATTGTCGTAGGCCGCGAGCATGGACACGTAGCCGTTGACGGGATTCTTGACGTACAGGGAGGGATTCGCATTGCGGACCTGTTGAGGCTGCAAGAGGACCAGCTTGCCCATATCGGTGAAGGCGATGGTGGCCACGGCGCCCGATTGCAGGGACAGGGCCCTCCACAAACGCTCCGGATTGCCGTCCACCCTGATTTTCCCGTCCGGCACCCGGTAAGCGGTGACGGCGTCCTGGGTGTACAAGGCCTGGACCGGACCGCATAGAAAGGCCAGAACCAGGCAAACCGGGCCCAGAGGACCGGGCAAACGCCTCCGGAACCGGGATGACCGGAGTTGCAAGGCGTTTGCCTGGGGATTATGCGGATTCATGGCCATTTACCGGGAAAAGTATCCGGCGTTTTATCAAGCAATTCCAGGGCCAAGGGACCCATTCATGCCATTCCCGGTATTTCCTCTTTATATGACCAAATATAATGGGTTTTCCAAATCCGGGCGGGTCATCCTCTGACGGCGAAGCAAAATTTGACCAGGGGGGCATGGGGAAACGGGAAGCGTTCCCGGGAGTTATATTTACCCTCTTCCACTTCAAAAAGACCGGGTGACTGGATTTGCATTCCCTTCTCGAATTCCTGACGGCAGCCCCAAAAACCTTTGTCATCAAGCTCCATCGCCGGGATCAGCCCGGAGAGGGGCTCATGCAGGCGGCGAAGGTCATCCAATTGGTCTATGATCGGGCCATCCGTCCCGATCGCATCGCGCAATCCCTCAAGGCCGCGGACAGCCAGGGCCGGCATCTCATCGCCCTGATCTATGCCTCCGAGGAGCGGGGCGCCGCGGAAGCCGAGCTGCTCGGCAGCCTGGAAGGCTTCCCTCCCTCGCAATCCCTCATGCTGTTGGGAAAGCTGGAGCAGGAACTCTTGATCTTCTCCCGGGAAATCGACAAGACGCGCACTTTCCACGGATTCCGCGAAATGGCGGACGAAGTGCTGCCGGCCGTGCTCGGCGAGCCGTGGCTGGGCGGAGCCGGCTCCGAAACCGCGAGCTGGATTTCCTTCCGCCATTTCCTGAGCGGGCATCTCTGCCACTTCCTGTGCCAGGTGGCCCTGGGATCGGTGAAGATCACCCAGAGCGGGGAGATGCACCGGAAGGACGCGCAAGAGCTGGCCCAGCGCTTCACCTTCGGAGAACGCCTGTCCACGGCGCTTCCCGCCGAAGAAGTCCAATTGCTGCTGCATTTCGCCGTGGGCGCCTCCCTGGTGCTCCAGGAAGACGGCCTCTTGTACCTGTCCGCGGAAGGGAAAGCCTTGCTGCGGGGCGAGCGCCGCGACGCTTGGCGCAGGCTGGCGGAATGGTGGATGGAGTCCCGCGTGCACGGCCTGGCCCATACGCTCAAGGCCCTGGCCTCCCTGCCCGCGGAACCGGTCTCGGGCCGCATCGCGTCCTGGGCCAACGTCCTGTGGATCTATTCGGGGCAGCATCGCAAAGGCTTCCACGATCCGAAAGCCTCCTTCACCTGGGAGAACCTGCCGAAAGTCCTGCAGGAGCTCTGGCTGCTGGGCTTGATCGATTTCGGCATGGTCAAGGGGCGCATCGCCTGGGTCCGCCCCGAGCGGACCGCCATCGCCCACCTGTCTGCCGATCTCCCCGCGGAAGGCGGGGCGGCCCCGGACGCGAACCGCGCCGGCGCGGACGAGGGCAACACCGGGCATCCCCCTCGGCCCATCAGCCTGCCGAACATGGAAAGCCTGGTGCCGCTGGATTCCCCCCTGGGCTGGCAGCACCGCCTGGAGCTGGTGGGGCATAAGAGCAACGACGAGTTCATGGGACGCTACCGCTTCACCAAGGAATCCGTGATCCAGGGACTGCAGGCCGGCCTGGGCATGGAGGAGTTCAAGGATCTGCTTTCCTGGCTGGGCTTCGAAGGCCCCGCCCGCCAGACCTTGCTGGAATGGGCTTCCACCTACGCCTCCACCCTGTTCATGGACGCCCTGGTGCTCAAGGTGTCGGACCCGGTGCGGTTCCGCGAGCTGCGGGAAATCCCCCAGTTCCTGGAATTGGTGACCGAGGTGATCCCGGAGTACGGATTCGTGCTCAACCGCAAGAACAAACCGCGCGTCAAGGAACTGCTCCAGCACTTCGGCCTGGTCCCGGGCGAGGACTCGCGCCGCACCCTGGACCTGGCGCCGGTATCGCTTTCCACGGCCGGAGCCGCGTGGGAATTGCCGCGCCCGGAAATCGGCCCGCCCGCCTACCGGGAATCGCCCGGCTCCCTGCGCGCGCCTCCCCAGGAGCCCAAGGACAAGAACGGCCAGGCCTCCCGCGAGCAGGAGCTGAAAGAGCGCATCGAAACCCTGGAATCGGCCATCGCCGGGGAGAAGAAGATCGAGTTCAGCTACGCAGCGCCCACCATGAAACGGATAGCGCTCAAGCCGCTGCTCCTGCTCAAGCACAAAGACCCCATCAAGTTCATCGGCATCGAGCTGGACTCGGGGCACCGCAACGAATACATGCTGGAGCAGGCCAAGGCGCTCCGGATCGTGGAATAGCCCCATGGAATCGTCCCCGGTCCCTTTCATCCACCTCCACGCGCACTCGGAGTATTCCATGCTCCAGTCCTCGGCGCGCATCTCCGGGCTGGTGAAGAAGGCGCTGGAGCTCAAGCAGACCGCCATCGCCCTCACCGATCACGGCAACATGTTCGGCATGCTGGAATTCCACATGTACGCCAAGAAGGCCGGCATCAAGGCCTTGATCGGCTGCGATCTCTACGTGGCGCCGGACAACCGCCGCAACCAGGTCTATTCGCCCAACCAGCCCATCCACCACAAGCTCATCCTGCTGGCCGCCACGGACGCGGGCTACAAGAACCTGATGCACATCTGCTCGGACGGCTACCTGGACGGCTATTTCCAGAAGCCGCGCATCGATCACGACTCCCTGCGCGGCCGCTCGGAAGGGCTCATCTGCCTCACCTCCAACCACCAGGGGGAGGTCGGCTACTATCTGCTGAAGGGCAACGAGAAGAAGGCGCGGGAGATCCTGGACGCCTACGCGGCCTTCTTCGGCAAGGACAACGTCTATCTCTGCCTGCAGTCCCACGGCATGCCCGACGAGGAGGCCGTCAACCGCCGCTTCCTGGAACTGCACAAGGCCGAGGGCTGGAAGCTCGTGGCCGTCAACGACGTGCATTACCTGGAGCGCCAGGATTCGGAAGCCCACGAGGTGATGCTCTGCATCGAAGGCGGCTACAAGTTCAAGGACGCCAACCGCCCCCGCTTCGCCTCCGATCAATATTACCTGCGCTCCGGGGCGGAGATGGCGGCCTTGTTCAAGGACTATCCGGACGCCATCGAGAACACCGTCCGCATCGCGGAGCAGTGCAACGTCGCCATCGAGTTCGGGAAGCTCCACCATCCCCAGTTTCCCATCCCGCCCGAGTTCCCCGACTCGGACGCCTTCCTGGCGCACCTGACCTGGGCGGGCCTGGCCAGGCGCTATCCCGAGATCGCCGATCCCGCCCGGGCCGGATCGGAGCGCGTGCGCCTGCTCAGGGAGAGGGCGGCCTTCGAGCTCGAGGTGATGCAGCGGATGAAGGTCGCGGGCTACATGCTCATCGTGCAGGATTTCTGCAACGCCGCCAGGGCCAGGGGCATTCCCGTGGGCCCGGGGCGCGGATCCGCCGTGGGTTCCATCGTCTCCTACGCCGTCGGCATCACGGACGTGGATCCCATCCGCTTCAACCTGCTGTTCGAACGCTTCCTGAACCCCGAGCGCGTGTCCATGCCCGATATCGACACCGATTTCTCGGACAACGGCCGCCAGGAAGTGATCCAGTACGTGGTGGACAAGTACGGCACGGATTCGGTGTCCCAGATCGTGACCTACGGCCGCATGAAGGCCAAGATGGTGCTCCGCGACGTGGGCCGCGTGATGGGCTTCGACGCGCAGCGGCTGAACCAGATCTGCAAGCTTTTCCCCGCCTTCAACCCGTTCGCCGACCTGGAGACCGCCCTCGACGAGTCCCCGGACCTGAAGAAGGAGATGGAGAGCGAGCCCGGCCTGGAGAACCTGAAGCTGATCGCGCTCAAGCTGGAGGGCCTGGTGCGCCAGGCCGGCATGCACGCCGCCGCCGTCATCATCGCCCCCAAGGCCATCGTCAACTTCGCGCCGCTGTTCAAGCAGCCCGGTTCCGACCAGGTGATGATCCAGTACGACAAGACGTACTCGGAGGACATCGGCCTCCTGAAGATGGACTTCCTGGGCCTGCGCAACCTGTCCGTGATCCAGGACTGCCTGGCGCAGGTGGAAGCCACCAAGGGACTGGTGATCGATCCCCTCAAGCTGCCGGAAACGGACGAACGCACCTTCCAGATGCTGGGCCGGGGGCTTACGGTCGGCGTGTTCCAGTTCGAATCCGGCGGCATGCAGGACTACCTGCGCAAGCTCAAGCCCACGGTGATCGAGGACCTGATCGCCATGAACGCCCTGTACCGGCCGGGCCCGATGGAATATATTCCGGAATACATCGCGCGCAAGAACGGGCACGAGGCCCCGGACTATTACCATGCCAACCTGGAACCCATCCTGAAGGAGACCTACGGCGTCATCGTGTACCAGGAGCAGGTGATGCAGCTCGCCCAGGTGCTGGCGGGGTTCTCCCTGGGCGGCGCAGATCTCCTCCGCCGCGCCATGGCCAAGAAGGACCTGAAGAAGATGGACGACCTGAAGCCCAAGTTCGTGGGCGGCGCCAAGGAGCGCGGGTACGATCCCAAGCTGGCCGAGCGCATCTGGGAAGTGCTGGTCCCCTTCTCCAGCTACGCCTTCAACAAATCCCATTCCGCCGCCTACGCCGCGGTGGCCTACCAGACCGCCTACCTCAAGGCCCACCATCCGGCCGAGTTCATGGCGGCCAACATGAACTCGGAAATGCACGACACGTCCCGGCTGGTCGTGCTGCTCAACGATTGCCGGTCGCTAGGCATCGAGGTGCTTTTCCCCAACATCAACACCAGCAAGGCCAGGTTCACCGCCCGGGAAGGCAAGATCGTGTACGGGCTGGGCGGCATCAAGAACGTGGGGTTCTCCGCGGTGGAGAAGATGGTGGAGGAGCGGGACCGGGGAGGCCCCTTCACGAACATCTTCGATCTCTGCAAGCGCGTGGACGCGCAGTTCCTGAACCGCCGGGCCCTGGAATCCCTGATCCTCGCCGGCGCCCTGGACGATTTCCCGGTCAACCGGGCGCGCATGTTCGCCGTGGTCGAGACCGCCATGGCCTACGCGGCCTCGTTCCAGGAGGATCGTTCCGTGGGCCAGGTATCCCTGTTCGGCGACGGCGGAGGCGCCTCGCTGGACACCGGAGAGCCTCCCACGCCGGAGGTGGAGGCGTGGCCCTACAACGAAATGCTCGAAAAGGAGAAGGAAGTGCTCGGGCTCTTCCTGTCCGGGCATCCCCTGGAACCGTACCGCGCCGAACTCAAGGGGTTCGCCACCTGCGCCCTCGATCCCGAGAGCCTGCGGATGGCCGTGGGCGAGGTGAAGCAGGAGAGGCCCAAGGAAGGCGAGCGCTTCCGGGCCCCGCAGGGCGCGCCCGTGGTGCTGGGCGGCATGATCACGCGCCTCAAGACGAAACTGTCCCCCAAGGACAACAAGACCTTCGCCTTCGCCGAACTCGAGGACTTCGTGGGCAAGGTCGAAGTGACCCTGTGGTCGGACGTGTTCGAGGAAGTGCGGAACCTGGTGGAACTGGATTCCATGGTGCTCATCCGCGGCAACCTCACGTTCAACGCGGAACTGGCCATGTTCAAGCTCAACGCGCAGAAAGTGATCAGCCTCCAGGAAGCGCGCGACCGGCTGACCCGCAGCGTCCACGTGCGCCTCAAGACCCTGGGCCTCCAGGAGCCCAACGTCATGCTGCTCCACGACGTCTGCACCGAATACGTGGGGAAATGCCAATTGGTGCTGCACTTGGAGCATCAGGGCGGGGAGGAGATGGCCATGGTCAGCGAGAAACTGCGCATCACCGCGGAAAAAGCCTGCACCCATTCCCTGGAAGGCCTGCTGGGCGCGGAAAACGTCTGGCTCAGCGCCAAATCCTTTTAAGGCGGCGCCCTCTGCGCGCCGGACGCGCTCCGCAACGCTTCTTTCAACAACACCGGCATCCAGGACCGGTTCCCGTTCAAGCCTGCAGGGCCGCTTCGATATGCGCGAGATGATGCCTTCCGTGCCAAACATAGCAGGCCAGCCGGTCGAACAGGACATGCTCCAGGCCGGTTTCCGGATGCAGGAACGATTTGCGGAAGGACGCCTCGTCCAGCGTCCGCAACAAGGCGGCCCAGCGCGCATGCAAGGCCTCCAGACCGCGCAGGGAAAGCTCCACGGGGCAGGCCAGGCTGTCCGGCAACTCCGCCCAACGGTCCTCGAAGTAAGCTTTGATCAACGGCTTGTCTTCCGTCAGCGTCCATTTGAAGCGGATGTAGCTATGGGTATGGCTGTCGTGCACATGATGCACCACCTGCCGGACGGTCCATCCCCCGGGCCGGTAGCGCTTTTGCAGATCGGCTTCGGAAAGGCCTTCCACCCTGGCGCGCAGGCGCGCCGGAAAGGCTTCGATTTCGCGGATGCCGGTCTCGATCTCGCCCCGATCGAAACGGGCCACCGGTACGTGTTCGCCTATGGGGAAGCGCAGGGCCGCCAATTCCGAGTCCTTCATGTTCCGCGTCCCTCCCTTCCCGGAAACCCCGTCCCGGACTTTCCCCGAAAGCTAAAAAAAGCCGATAAACGGGAACGGCCACCTGAGAGGGTGGCCGTTCGAGCCCTCTTGCGAGAGCGGGTAATACCCTGGCATAGACCCACTCTCCCACGGCAAATGACCGTAGTACCATAGGCGCGTTGAGGCTTAACTTCT
>DATENA010000053.1:0-2698 GCA_035275285.1 Fibrobacteria bacterium
ATGTTGGATACCCTATCGAAAAGCCAATTGGAAAAGAAAATGAACCATTTGAAGCGTCAAGCCAAGGCAGCGGGAATGCAGTTAGTGCCCATGCCCGTGGCGAGTTAGTTGGTAGCCCCTAACGGAATGGCTGCTCGGCTGAGGCCCGCTCGCACGGCCTCGCTCTTCGCCCCCATTCCGTTAGGGGCTCTTAGGGTAGTTTTTTCGCGCAAAAGTGATGCGGTTCCCCGCCGCCGGCGTTAAATTGGGTCGGGGGTGGGGTTTGGAGCCGAGGTCCAGTATGCGCATTTTGGCCGTTTTCTGCCTGGTTCTGGCATGCCTGTGCATCCGCCCCGTGTCCGCGCTTATCGTCTTCGACGGCAAGGTCGTGCCCGCTTGGCCCGGCGAAGCCGGCCAGGCCCAGGGTACCCTCGGCAAAACCTCCGCGGCCGCGGCGCACTATTATCCCCATCCGAGCGGCGCGATATGGGGGCTCACCCTGCTGGTCGACTTCCCCGATCAGGCGCCCGCCTTCACCCCCGTGGAGGTGGATGCCTGGCTGAACCAGAAAGGTTTCAACCGCTTCGGCTGCAAAGGTTCCGTACGGGACTACTATGCGGACGTTTCCAACGGCAAGGTGGATTTCCGGAACGAGGTCCACGGCTATTATCGCGCCAAGAACCCCAAGTCCTATTACGAGGGCGGCTCGGGCTACCAGCGCGCCGGGGAACTGGTTTCGGAAATGATGGATCATTTCGACCCGGAAGTGGACTTCTCCAAGTTCGACAATGACGGGGACGGCAAGGTCGAGGCCGTCAGCATCGTCTATGCGGGGAGCGGCGTGACCTTCGCCCAGGGCCTGTGGCCGCATGCGGGCGGCCTCGACCAGAAGCGCGACGGCGTGAAATTGACGCGCTACATGATGACGGACCTGGGCAAGACCTTGAGCCTGTACGTGTTCTGCCATGAATGCGGCCACATGATCTTCGGCTGGCCGGACCTGTACGGCGTGGGGGACTATTGCCTGATGGCCAACCGCCCCAACGACGTGAACCCCGTGATCGTCAACGATTTCTACCGCGCGGACCAGGGCTGGATCGACGTGGTGGACATCGACAAGAACATGAACGCCTATTACCGGGCGGGCGCCAACTCCGCGGTGGGATACCGCTTCGCGAATCCCGCCCGGCCCCAGGAATGCTTCTTCTGGTCCAACCTCAAGAACGAGGGACGGCGCGCGGTCCTGAAGGGGCGGGGCATGCTGGTGCTGCATTTCGACAAGGACATCGGCGTCAACGATCCGCCCAAGGTCCTCAGCCTGTCCGTGGTGCAAGCGGACGGGAAAAGGGAATTGGACGCCGCCAAGTGGCCGTCCCCGGGCAGCGATCCCCGGGATTATTTTTCCCTGACGGGAGGCGCCTCGTTCGGATCCGCCTCCACCCCCGCGGCCAAATGGAACAATGGCGCGGCCTCGGGCCTGAACCTCCACGATATCGGTCCCGCCGCCGATACCATCGGCTTCTACGTGGGCACGGGCGCGGTCCTGGTCCGGCCCCGGGACCCCGCGGCCTTGGCCTGGAAGGGGTTCCATCCCGCGGCGCTCTTCGATGCCAAAGGCGTCCGGTTGCCGGAGAACCGCCCCGGCACGCGGCCGGCGTATGGGAAGGGCTTAGCCGGCGCATTGCTACCCTAGAGTCGCGCGAATCGTCCCAGCGCATTCGCCCCGTTTGCAGGCCGTCCGGCCGGAGCGCGAGCGAGCCAATGGCCTCCCCCGAGAGATTCTCTCCGGCTACTCCTGGCTTGAACCCGAAGACATCCACGCCTGTTTGGATAGGGGGTTACCGCAAACACCTCCCCTTCCCATCGGATTCCGGAAGAACACTTCATTGCCCGTAACCAGCCATACGCCGCACAAAATGCAAGAGGCACTTGGAACCATACCTTAAAAAAGCCATCGGGGAATTTGACGGGTTCGTCATGGCGAATTACCGTTTGCGATAAGACGGAAAAAAGTTTGGCCGCGATGGGAAATCCGGAACGCAGACTATTCCGCCAAGGCGCAACGCATAACCATCTCCGCCGCCCAATCCGGCAGCTTCGTCGGACAGGTCGCCCGCCTCACGAGCGGCGCCCTCGCACAGGTCCACCCGCGTCCGCCCCTGATCCACCCCCTTGGCCCAGGTCAAACTGTCCGCTTCACCTCACCTGAAACGGGGCGAAGGAACGGACAGAATGAGACAGAAATATCAGAATCGGCAGGAAATCGTCCATCGGCTCAGCCAACCCGGCTCGCCATCCATCGCGGTCATTTCGGAGGAGACGGGGGTGCCGGTACGCCTGGCTTTCAAGCGAAAGGCGCTTGAGCCGAACTGAACCATCCGGAAAGACTCTCCTCGCCATGACCCAGCGCTCCAAGCTCCGCTCCCCTTCAGTCAAGCTCGCCCTTTTTGTGGGGCTCTACAGTCATTTGTGTGGACGTAGTTTGAGGCCCCCACAATGGAAAAGTATGGCGATCCTGAAATTGGCGAAGTTGCGGAATCCCCGAGCGCCCGCTTTGATGAGTTGAATTTTGGAGTTGAGATCTTCCGCTACTGCGTTCGTGATTCGATGCTGAAAGAAGTTGCTGATATTCGTATAGTGCCGCGAAAGGGTCCTGGCCGCTTCAATCATCGGCTTCAAACGGCTATGCGTAGCCCAAAAATACCAGCGCCTGTAAAAA
>DATENA010000054.1:0-16942 GCA_035275285.1 Fibrobacteria bacterium
GCCCGGCCACGAAGGCGCCTTCGGGGATGCCTTTGGCCTGGCGGAAGCGCTTGCCGTTCCGCCGCCCGAACCGCTCGATGTCCACGCCCGTGGGGATCACCGTGATGGGCGTGGCGACGCCCCGCTGCCGCAGGAGCGCCGAGACCGACTGGCTGGGCGCGATCACGTGGTCGCACAGGTTGGCGTATCCCGTGGAAAGGTCGATCACGAAGCGCTTGAGGGCGTCGGATTCGTTGGAGACGTAATGGGTGTATTCCTCATACAGGGTATGATGGGTGAACACCAAAGGCAGGCCGCGGCCCGAGGCCACGCGCAATGCGGTGTCGCCCAGGAGGAAAGGATGATGCGCATGGATGATGTCCGGCTGGAAGCGGTCCAGGGGCCCGGTGAGCAGCCCGGGAACGGGAAGGCGCACGGAGAAATCGCTTCCGTTGAAGCGCTGGATGGCCGGCACCCGCACCACGTCGGTTTCCGCTTCCGGCATGCCCGGGAACTCCGGAGCCACTACCATCACATTGTGATCCAATCCGCGCAGCGCCTCGCTGAAACTTTCCACCGAGCGTGCCACCCCTCCCACGTGCGGGAGATATGTGTTCGTCATCATCACTATTCGCATCGCATCAGGGCTCCCCGGGAAGGCACCAACCGCGGGGTCCGGAGGGCCCGCTCCCTACCAAAATAAACCCTTTTCATTCCCGGCCAAGTCATACTGCGCTCCGTTTTCCCGGCATGGCCGGATCGGGCCGAAAAGACCCGATGTTGGGTTCTTTTCTATATTTTTGAGGGACGATCCGGTAGGGAAATCGGCAGGCAGTGAAAGCGTCCGGAAGCCCGGGAGGCCCCCCGGCGGCCCTCGGCCGCGATTCCAGGGCAGAGCCGGGGCATGCAAGGGAGCGTATTTGGACAGCCTCGGCACCGATTCCATCAGCGGCGGGTTCCTCCTCAGTTCGCTCAGCATCATCCTCATCAACATCGTGCTTTCCGGGGACAACTCCGTGGTCATCGCCATGGCCGTCCATTCGCTCCCCAAGGACAAGCGCTTCAAAGGCGTCGTCATCGGCACCCTGGCCGCGGTCCTCCTGCGCATCGCCTTCACCTGGTTCGCCTCCCATCTGCTGGAAACCCCTTTCCTCAAGCTGACCGGGGGTCTGCTCATCCTCTGGATAGCCGTCAAGCTCATCCTCGAAGATCCGGGAGCGGACGCGCACGAGAAAAAGGCCAACACCTTATGGCATGCGATCTGGATGATCCTGATCGCGGACCTCACCATGTCCCTGGACAACGTGCTGGCGGTGGCCGGCGCGTCCCACGGCAACGTGCACCAGCTCTGGTTCTCCCTGGCCTTGAGCATCCCCCTGGTGATCTTCGCCAGCACCATGCTGTCCAAGCTGATGGACAGGTACCCCTTGATCCTCATTCTGGGAGCGGCCCTGCTGGGCAAGGTGGGCGGGGAGATGATCATCACCGATCCCGGCCTGGTCAATTGGTTCAAACTGGATTCCCCGGTCCTGAAATACGGCGTGGAAGCCTTCTGCACGGCGGGCGTGCTCCTGATCGCCTTCTGGTTCAAGCGCCGCATCAAGGGAACCGGCCCGGCAGCGGAGAAAACGCCGGACGCCCCCACCGCGGCATGACGCGGCCGCGCCGGCCCCCGGACAAGTTTCCGGGGAAGCCTTTGCCCGCCTCCTTCTACGCCCGCCCCACGGTGGAGGTGGCCCGCGACCTGCTCGGCGCGGTGCTCGCGCACCGCTCCCCCCAAGGCCTTGCCGCCGGCCGCATCGTCGAGACCGAGGCCTACCTGTGCGACGACCCCGCCTGCCACGCCGCGCGCGGCCCCACGCGCCGCAACCAGGCCATGTTCGGGCCGCCCGGCCGCTCCTACATCTACCTCATCTACGGCATGTACCATTGCTTCAACGTGGTGACCTCCCCGCGGGGCGTGGGCGAAGCGGTCCTGATCCGCGCCCTGGAACCCGTGGCGGGCCTGGACCTGATGGCCCGGCGCCGGGGAACGGACAGCCCCAAGGCCCTGTGCAGCGGCCCGGGGAAACTGGTGATCGCCCTCGGCATCGCCGGCGTGCCCGACGGGTCCGACCTGCGCAAAGGCCCCCTGGCCATCCTCCCCGCGGAAAGCTTCCCCCGGCCGGCCGGGGACGGCGCGACCTCGATGATCCCGCGTGCCGTCAAGGTGACGACGCGGATCGGCATTACGCAGGCGGCGCATCTGCCGCTGAGGTTTTACCTGGAAGGGAATCCGTTCATTTCGAAGAAGTAATGCGGAAGAGTTCAAAAGTCAAAGTGCAAAATTGAAGATCCGGATTCCGGATGGGATGCCGCGATGGCCTCCCTCTTCATTTTGCGCTTTGCACTTTGACTTTTGCACTTTGACTTGCTCCCCTACGGGCCGCGAAGTCACTCATGCACCGCTTCTTTCGGGCACAGCACCTCCAGCATCCAAGGCAGGATGGTGAACATCACCAGCAGCCCCGAACCGATGCCCAGGGTGGCCATGAAGCCGATGGTCTGCATGCCCTTGTGGCTTACGAAGCACAGCCCCAGGAACCCGAAGGCGTTGTTCAGCGTGCCGGTCAGCACCGCCGAGCCGGTGGTATGGTACAGCTCGCCGATCTTGCCCGCGCCCAGTTCCATGCGGCGATGGTAGAGGTGGATCACGGAATCCACGGATACGGAGAGGATGGTGGGCAGCACCACCAGGTTGAACATGCCCAGCTTGAGCCCCAGGATGCCCATGATCTTGTAGGTCCAGAAGGAGGAGAGGACCACGAACCCGCAGCTGATGACCACGCCCCGCCACGAGCGCATGTCCAGCCAGGTGATGACGATGAGGAACAGGAAGGTCACCGCCGCCAGGCGCACGCCGTCGTTCTTGACCATGCGCACCACGTCCGCGTAGATGAAGCCGCTGGAGGCCACCAGCACCGGCCCCTGGTTGGAAGGCACGGTCCCGAAGCGCTCCTGGAACTTGCCGCTCTCCAGGGCGTCGCTTTCCCGCAATTCCCCGTAGAGATAGCCGAATTCGCCGTGCTTGCCGTCCGCCTCGGTCAGGAAGCGCTGGGCCCAGGCGGGCAGGGAATCGAACCCGAAAGCGCCGGGGTCCAGATAGCGGCGGAGCAGTTCCAGGTCGGCGCGGGCCGCGCTGTCCACGCGGTCCAGGGCCCGCGCGTCCAGCATGTGCTTGATTTCGTCCATCACCTTGAGACGTTCGGCCTGCTCGCCTTCCTTGGGCACGAAGGATTGGATGGTGGCGAAGCTCTTCATCATCGAGTCCGCGGGGTTGCCGTAGCGCGCGGCCAGGGAATCGTGCACGGAGCGCATCTGCGCCTCGCTATGGCCCAGGATGACGGAGGGCGAGGTGTTGCGGCCGGCGCCCACGGCGCGCCCGTAGCTGATGCCGGCGCCGGTGCTCTTGCCGCGCAGGTTGCGGAAATCGTTCTCGAAACGGGTGGCGGGGCCGAAGGCGATGGCGACGGTGAAGACGGCGGCGGCGATGGCCAGGGTCTTCAGGGTTTTCGGCCCCAGGGCCATCCTGGGCAGGAGTTCGCCTCCCTGCACGGAAGTGGTGCCGGGCAGCAGCAGGCTCACGCCTTTGTTGAGGAGGGGCGAGCGGACCTTCCCCTGAACGGCCTCGGCGATGCGCACGAACAGGAAGAAAAGGGGCGGGATGACCAGCCAGGTGGTGATGAGGGCGAAGGTGATGCCGATGCTGACCACCACGCCGAATTCCTTGAAGCCCTTGAAATGGCCCAGTTGCAGGCTGAGCATGGCGAAGATGTTGGTGGCGGCCCCGGAGAGCAGGGAGCGTCCCGTGGAATGCACGGCCTCGATCATGGCGTCCAAGGGGTTCAGGCCCTTGCGGTTCTCCTCCGCCCAGCGCGAATAGAGATGCACCGTGTACTCGATGCCCAGCCCCAGGATGAGCGCCAGGATGAAGGCGGTGAGGATGGTGAGGCGCTGGTAGATGAGGAAGGTGACGCCCGTGGTCCAGGACATGGCGACGAACAGGGGCACGTTGATGATGACGAGGTTGACCACCCGGCGGACGAAGAACCACAGCAGCACCACCATGAGCGTGAAGGAGATGATGCCCGCGGTGACGATGTCCCCGTTGACCTGGTTGATTTCGCTGAAGTTGCGGTAGGCGCCGGCCACCTTGGCGACCAGGCCCTTCTCGTAAGTCTCGGGCCGCATGGAATCGAGCATGGCGGTGCCGCGCTCGTAGATCCCCTTGGCGAAGATGGCGTCCGTGGACGGCCGGTTCAACTGCGCCAGCACCACGCCCACCCAGACCTTCTTTTCCTCATGCCAGCCCATCAGGCGGCTCTTGAGGCTGTCCGGACGGGGCGGAGCTGCGTCTTTCGCAGCCGGAGCCGCGTCCTCAGCGGCCGTGTCCGGGACCGGCAGGGACGGAGCGGCAGAGCCGCGTTTCTGGAGCTTGGAAAGCAGGGCATCCACCAGATCCTGGGGCAGCCCCTGGCGCCGCAAGGCGTCCGGATCCGGCCAGCCCTTGAGCGAGGGCTTGGGGGCCTCGTCGTCCAGGCTCTCGATGAGGGGATTGGCTTTGGCGAAATCCGCCCCGATCATGCCGGAGATGCGATCGCGCAGATCCTCCAATTGATCGCCGGGCAGGTACAGCAGGGCGTGTTTCTCGAAAAAGGTGCGGTCCTGATCGTACTGGACCCAGACCACCTCTTTCCAATGCCCCAGCGAATCGGCCACGGCCTTCTGGAACGCGCCCAGGGCCTCGACGGACGGGGACTCGAACGCGATGGTGAACAGATCCGTACTGCCCATGCGCTTTTCGGCTTCCTGGAGCGCCACCACGGACGGGGTGCCCTTGGGAAGCAGCACGCGCAAATCGGTATCGATGCGCAATTTGCCGGCGAGGAGGGTGGTGCCCCAGGTGAGCAGGCCCAGCACCAGGAGCGGCAGCCAGGGACGGCTGTGGGAAAGGCCTACGTAGGCCCGGACCACCTTATACCAGAGTCCGGAATGTGGGTTCGGTTTCAATCGGGTCGTCCGGGTCGCAGGGTCGGTTGATTATGCAATAGGGCGAAATATAGCAAGCAAGCCGGCATAAGGGGATTCCGCATCCTTTTTTTATACTTTCCGCATCCATGGGCGGCATGCGCGGGTACTTGATCAAAGCCGACAAATCGTGCTCCCATGTGGATACGCTCTCGGCCCTGGAATCCGCTACGGCCCCGGACACCAAACTGCTCTGGCTGGACATCCATGGGGACCTGACCGCGGAGATGGAAGGCGAACTGTCCCGGGTGATGGGCTGGCATCCCATCGTCCTCGAGAATTTCCACCTCGCCAGCTCCCGCCCCAAACTCATCAATTTCGACCGTTACAGCCAGGTGACCCTGCACGCGCTCAACCTCGACCGGCCCCTGGAAGAGAGGCTTACGGTCGAAATCGACACCGTCATCGCCAAGACCTACCTCATCACCTACCACAAGCTTCCGGTGCGGAGCATCGAGGAAACCCTGGAGGATCTGCGCGCGGGCCGGCTGGTCTCCCTGGGCGCGGACGAATTGCTCTACCATATCGTCTCCCACGGGATCGACAAGTACGCGCCCGCCATCGAGGAGAAGAAGGAACTGATCGCCGCCCTGGAACAGGAAGCCCTATACGATCCGGGCCAGGACCTGCTGGAGCGCATCGTGCTGCTCCGCGACGAGATCATCGAATTGGCCGTGGTCATGACCCCGCAGCAGCTCATCCTGGCGCAGATGGCCACCGGCGTCTGCCGGCACGTGCGCCCGTTCATCCGCCCTTATTTCAAGGATGCGGAAAGCCGCATGCGCAACCTCATCGACGAGTTGGGCTCCTACAAGGAAATGCTCGCCAACTCCCTGGAGCTGTACCGCTCGGCCATGTCCTCGCGCACCAACGACACCATGAAAGTGCTGACCGCCATGTCGGCCATGTTCCTGCCGCTCACCTTCCTCACGGGCCTGTTCGGCATGAACGTGAACCTGCCCCTGGCGCACCAGCATCACGCCTTCGTTTTCATCGTGGGCCTGTGCTTCGCCAGCTTCGTGGGCATGATGGCTTACTTCAAGATCAAATCCTGGTTCTGACGCACCGGCGGCTTGGCCGGGGCGTCCCTTTTCCTCAATCGCATTTGCATGGCGCAAGGTCAGGTTCCGTCACACCCTCCAACTTCCGATACGACAGGACTTCCGTTCGGTTGCCTAAACCGATGGTCACAACCTTGCGCTCCATTCTTAATCCACCCCTCTGGGAGAAGACGCGGACGAATGGATTACCGACCAAGGCGAATTCGTTTTTCCTGGTTGGGGCATATGCCTGAGAATCCTGGATATAGCAACTAGAATGCGTCTTCGCCTCAGCCACCGTGGGCGAGCGCGTGGCGAGGGTTCGAACGGAGTCAGCCGTAATCACCAGGTATTCAGGGCACTTCGCCGTGCTGAAGTCCATCCGCCCACCAGATCGACCGGTGGAATCGAGGTGTTCTTGGGATTCGAGAACCCAAGAGCCGGAAATGACATTGTCCGAAATGAGAGGGACGCCTGGCTTCATGCAAGCGCCGAAAAGCAGGGTTGGAAAAATAAGCATTTGAGGTTTCATCCCACCTCCATAAATAACACAAGATGGGATGAGATCCTCCCACCCGCATCTTGCGGATCCGTTACTTTCGACCGCGTCTGATGACGGGTGCGAACGTTCGCCCAGCTGGCGCCAAGGTAGATTTTTTCTCGGCGAATGAGTAGGTCTTCTTCATCCGCTCGTCGTCCACAGAGAGGGCTTTGTCGAAAGGCACCAAAATGACCTTTGAAATGTTCGTCGTATCATCCAAAGCAATTTCGGAGTAAAACCCCATCCCCGGCGTAAGTTCAACGGATCCATCGGATTTTTCGATTGGGATCCACGCCTTGACGGCGGCTGTCACATCGGTTTTCCTCGCGTCGTCTGCAACCTTATTTCCGAAAAATTTCAAATGCTTTTTCGAATTGCAGTGCTTCGACAAATCCTCAAGGACTGTCGCTTCACTGCGGACGTTCTTCAGCGCGGTTCCCGTTTCGACGATTCCGGGATACTTCAGCTTCGTACGTTTAACCTTCCCACGTCCGTCGAGGAACAGCTCAAGATAGGACACATTTCCGAACAGAATGGAATGCTCAACAGTGCGGGCGAAACGGAGCTTCACCTCGGTAATGATTTTCTCATCCTTGATTGCCTCATATTCGACTTCATTGTTCACGAACATAAATTCAGAGGCAAGATTCTAATACCAAGGACCATTAAAAAATGGCGAATAATGTATTACGGATATTAAAGATATTACAGAATTAGACGTAGCGGAGGTCCCGAGGAAGACATACCTATTCGGATACAACCGGATTAACTTCGGCTGAATTGGTTTGAAATGGGGGTATACGGCGAAACCAGGGACTTCGGCCAAATGTCCGGCCAATTGGCGGACCTTTTTATTTCCAATTCAGTTCTCCGCGCACTCAATCCGCGGAGAAAGGCTTATCCTCTTCCAAACAATCGCAAAGCCTGGAATACACCGCCGGGTAACCCGAAGGTTCCGGCGCCGCCCGCAGGATCCGTTCCGCCAGGTTCCCCTCCGAGAGGATGAGATCGATGGAAGGCATGAAGGCCTGATCGGAACCGGCCGTGCGGGCCGCGGGCAGGCTCTTGGCGCTCAGGGCCCTGATGAAGGCCCCGGCGGTAGGCTGCCGGTCCGTCCCGAAGGCGGCGAACGGGAATTCCGCCGGCATGGGCGCCGCCATGCCGCGCCTGGCCGTGTCCAGGAAGAGCGCGCGCAGGAGGCCCGCGGGGGTCTTGCGGTGGGCGGCCAGCATGTCCTCGCCGGTCCCCAGGGCATATCGTAGCATCGAGGTTACCCAGTGGCAGAGCGCCAGGTCCGCGGCGGGCCGCTCCTGGGTGTCCAGGCAGCGGATCTCGATGGAGTCCCGGTCGAAGCGCGCGATGGCCGCCCGGGAATTGAGCCATTCCTGCTGCATGATCCCCTGGGAATCGAACGGGGCGATTTCGCGGAACATGGGCGCGAGGATCTTCCCGCGGTATTCCTCTTCGCTTCCGATGGGTTCGGGGACGATGTCCCCGATGATGGAGGGGAGGCGGCGCTGGTTGCCCACGTAATGGGACAGGCGCCCGTCCAGCCAGCCGTGGTGCGCGCCGTCGAAGACGGGACTGGAGGCCGCCAGGGCCGGGAGCACGGGCAGGAGCAGGCTGACGGCGTTGTGCAGGCGCGAGAATTCGGCGTCGCCGGAAAAGGGCAGGTTGAGATGGACGCTTTGGATGTTGAACCAGCCGTGGCCGCGCACGCCGAAGATGCGGTCATAGGCCCGGTAGATGCCGTTGTCCTCGTGGGGCCAGATGCGCGATTCGCGCGCGGGATCCATGAAGGGATGCATGCCGCCGGGCAGGAGGCGGCAATTCCACTGCGACAGCGCCCGGTTGGCCAGCTTCACGTAGGCGGCGAAGTCGCGCGCCTGGGCGGCCAGGTCCCGCGCCGGGGCTTTGCATTTGAGCTCCAGGACGTGGGCGGCGAGTTCGTTGTCCGCCTCCACGTTGCCGGTGGCGGGATGGGAGTCCGGGCTTCCGCCCAGGGCCGCGAGCAGGCGGTCCGCGGAAGGGTCCACCGCCAGGGTGTCCCGCCGGACAACGGCGTATTCGATTTCCACGCCGGAGACCTCGAACAGGGAAAAGGACCGTCCCGGAGCGGACGACGGGACGGCGGCCGCGGACGCCGGAAAGGAGGGCGCCGAAGCGGCGCCGCCGGAATCCGATTGCGCGGACTCGGGGCCGGCCGGCCGGGACATGGGGGTCTCGGGGTTTATCGGACGACCTGCAGGTTCAGCAGCTTCACGATCTCGGCCGGCATGGCCGGTTCCCGGTCCTTGCGCTGCTTCAATTTGTCGATGCGGTTGACGAACTCCTCCATGACGGTGTTGTAGAGGGAATCCTTCAGGACCTGATCCTCCACGCCCACGTCGATGTTGGGATTGTCGTTCACTTCCACCACGTAGGGTTTCTTGCCCACCACCTTGATGTCCACCCCGTACAGGCCGTCCCCGATGAGCTTGGCGGCCTTGAGGGCGGTGTTGATGATGAAGGGCTCCACCTGGGACACGTGGTAGGTCATGTGCGCGCCCTCGCCGGCCTTCCCGTCCTGGTGGTGGTTGATGATCTGCCAGTGGTTGCGCGACATGAAGTACTTGCAGGCGAACAGGGGCTTGCCGTTGAAGATGCCGATGCGCCAATCGAACTCGGTGGGCATGAACTCCTGGGCGATGATGTAGTCCGAGCGCTTGAAGTATTCCTTGCACACCGAGGCCAGTTCGCCCGGGTCCTGCACCTTGACCACCCCGCGCGAGAAGGAGCCGTCCGGGATCTTGATGATGATCGGGAACGAGAACTGCTCGTAGATGTCCACCACGTTGTCTTCGGAAAGGATGAAGGTCTTGGGGCGCGGGATGCCTTCCCGCTTGAACAGCTCGTTCAGGAAGATCTTGTTGGTGCAGTAGAGGATGGACTTGGGATCGTCGATGACGACGATCTTCTCCTTCTCCGCCTTCTTGGCGAAGCGGAAGGTGTGGTGATCGATGGAGGTGGTCTCGCGGATGAAGAGCCCGTCGAATTCCGGCAGGTGGGCGAAGTCCTTCTTCTCGATCACTTCCACGGAGAGGCCGTTGTTCTTGCCGGCCTTGATGAACTTCTGGATGGCCGCGTCGTCCGAGGGCGAGAACCGCTCGGTGGGGTTGTGCAGGATGGCCAGATCGTAGCGCGCGGAATTGTTCTGGCGCTTGATGCCCCAGCGGTGGATGGTGAACTCCACCAAGGCCTCCAGGAACACGGCGATGTGCGATTCCGGGATGCTGTTGATGGACATGGACCGGATGGAGGTGAGGATCCATTGCTTTTCCCGGCGGAAATAGACCTTGAAGAACGGGCACGGGAAGAGGTTGAAGAACATGCGCGAGATCTTCTCGTACTTTTTGGAGACGTTCTTGCCGAAGTAGACGGAAAGCTCGTATTTGTTGTCCGTGATGTTGGCCAGATCCTTCTGGATCTGGGCGTTCAGGTCGTCCGTCTCGATGAGGTAGAACTCCTTCTTGGAGAGCGCCTGCATGGTCGAGATGTTCGGCAGCACCTTGTGGCCGCGGGCCTCGGCCACCAGCGACACGTAGTAGCCGGAGCCCAGGTAGCCGTAATTGTTGGCCAGGTTGATGATCTTGAGCTGGCGCAGGTCCTGCCATTCCTTGAGGAAGAGATAATCGTTCACGGAGACGAACTCTATCTGCGGGACCCGTTTTTTCCAGTGGCGGGCATTCTCCACCACGCATATGTTCCGTATCATTGTTTCGCTGTCACTTTGCTATTGCTTTGCTATCACCAAAAGGTTCTCGTCGTAGGTCAGGATTCCCAGCATCACCGCGTTCGCGAACTTGGTGAAGGGCAGGCGGTAGGTCCCCGTTTCCGAGATGGGGTTCTTCCGCAGGGGGTCCTGGATGGTCACGCTGCGGGTGCCGGGATCCCAGCCGGATACGACCACGAAGTGCCCCACCGGCTGGCCGATGATGTCGTCCTCCTCGTTGTCCGAGGTTTCGCGCATATGTTGATATAGGTATGTGGCGGACAGACCGCAAATGATAGGCTTGTGATCCTTGAAAAGACGGCTCAGGAGTTCTTCGTTCAGATCGTCGAACCTGAGGATCCCGCCTTTTTTCAGGAAGTCCAGGTAGAAGCCGATCACCTTCTTCTGTTTCACGCTGCGGATCTTGCGCCGGCGCTGCTTCAGCTTGTTCGCCAGCTCCTTGGCGCCGAGCGCCTTCCAGGTGGGATCGAAGATCTTGATGTTGTACGTGTAGATCTCGGCGGCGAATCCGTGCGCCAGGGCGTTGCGGGCCAGGTTCACGGCCACGGTCCCGCCGGTCCGCCAGTGTTCGATTTCGTGCTTGAGCTTGTCCAGCGAGGTGGGATGGGCGTGATAATCGTAAATGGCTTGGAGACAGGTGATCCCGCAACTTTCGTCGTCGGGCTGCTTGGAAACATGCAGGTCCAGCTTCATCGATGTTCGCTGAAGCGGCCTGCGTGGAGTTTGCGAAGCAAACTCCGGAGCAGGGAGCCCGATAACGGGGGATCGAGCATGGCGCGCTTACGCAAAATCCCCGGCCCTCCGCTATTTGCCCTCGAGGGCGCCTTGGATGATCTTCTTCATTTCCTCCACCTGCTCGGGCGTGGGCTGCAAGCCCGCGGCGCCGGTGAGGTCCGATTTCCGGTAGTCCGCCGGAACCGTGAAAAGCGCGGCCGGAAGGGCTTTGCGCTCGATTTTCCGCACTTCCGTGGTCACCCGTTGCCCGTCCCGGACCACGATGCAGCGCATGGGCAGGCCGGATTTGCCGGCTTCTTCCAGGGCGCGGAACGCCGCGGCCTGGCCGAATTGGGGATTGGCTTCCTGCAGCTTCTTCAGCACGGCGTATACGTCCGGGAAATCCTGCGTGATCCACGCGTCCACCAACTCCCGGTTCCGGGTCAGCGTCAGGTGCGTGCACTCGTATCCGAGCAGCGTCTCCTTGCCGAGCACCTTGAGCGCGTATTTGCCGGCGAACGCGGTATCGGATACGGAAGCCATGGCGCCGGCCTCGATGAGGCTGTAGGTGCGGAGATTGTCGTTCACCAGGAACAGGACGTTCGGTTGCCTGGGATCCAGCAGCACGCCCAATTGGATGGGCGCGGGCAGCGGATTCACCTGCAGCTTCAAATCCAGCTTGGCCTTGTCGCCCGACTTGGACAAGAACAGATCGCCCGAGCCCGCTTCCATGGAAATGCCGATGGAGATGACGCCGTCGAAGCCGGCCCCCGCTTTGGCGGACGCCGCGGCGCCGCGAGGTGCCGTTTCGGAGCGGACATCAAGCGCTGCGGCGAGGGTGAAAAGGACGAAGAGGGAGGCCGAAAAGAGTCCGCGCATCAAGTATCTGTTCAGGGTTCCTTCTGGGGTTCTGCGATTAAAAGTAACTTATCATACGATACGATGCTGAACCTTTCCTGTCAAAAAATCGGAAGGGCGGAACTCCCCTGAGCCGCCCCCCGACGGGGCTTGCCGGCGTCATGCGCCGGTCGGCCGGAACCCTGGGCCGGTGCGCCCTTTGCCTCCTCCTCGCGGCCGCGCCGGTGGCGCAGGCGCTTCCGCCGGCCTCTGGGCTTCCGCCGGCCTCTGGGCTTCCGCCGGCCTCCGGACTTCCGCCGGCCTCCGGGCCCGCGCCGGGAACCGGCTCCCGGGTAATTTCCTCGAAGTCCCCCGCCGCAACCATAGGCATGGCTGGGCCTTCCGCCATCCTGGCGCGCTTCGACTCCCTGCTGGAAGCGGGCCGGTTCCCAGAGGCCCGACGCCTCTGCGCCGGTCAGATGTTGCGCATGTTCGACTTCATCGTCCTCACCCAGTCCAAAATCGCCGGCTACGTGGACAGCGGACGCTCCCATGAAGAGACCCTGGAGGAGAAGACCACCGGGGATTGGGCCTATGCCAAGGTCTATAGCCGCCTGGTGTTCACCCGGCCTTTCCTGGGACAGGATTCCCTGGCCTCCGTGCAGGCCGCGCATCTCTATCGCTCCCGGCGGGGCTGGCTCATCGCGGAAATGGAGGAACTGGAAGGGAAGGACTCCCCCGTCCGCCTCAGGAGCGGGATTCCCGAAGGGGTGGACGGCGATCCCGCGGCCTCCGCGCCTTCGCAAGGCGCCGGGACCGGACCGGGACGCGCGCTGTTCCCGGTCTCCTCCCGGGCCCCGGAGCGCCCCGGGCAGGCGGACCGGATGCGCTATCGCCTGCGCCTGAAAAACGCGGAGGGATGGGCCGGGGCGTTCCCGCTGGGAGGGACCCAGCGGCTGATCCGCGCGGTTTCGCCTTCGGAGTGGATCGTGGAGGTGAGCCGGCGGGCGGGAGGAGCGGAAACGGACCGGGCCCTGCCCCCGGATTCCCTGGGCTTCTACCTGGGCTCCAATGCCTACCTGGTGCTGGAAGACACCCTGCTGGCGCGCACGGCCACGTCCCTGGCCCCGGGAGAGCGGGACCCGGTCCGCATCGCGCGGGAGGCGTTCGCCTGGGTGGAGGGGAACTTCCGGTTCAAGATGGGATCGGTGCTGTTCGGCACCAGCAGCGAAACCGTGCGCGATCTGACCGGGGATTGCTCCGAAGCCGCCATCCTCACGGCGGCCCTGTTGCGCGCCCGGGGCGTTCCCGCCCGCATCGCCCTGGGGTTCGCGAGCCTGGGCCAAGGCGTTTTCATCGGCCATGCCTGGTGCGAAGCCTGGCTGGAAGGCGGATGGACCGGCGTGGACGCGGCCTTGCGGGAGTTCCCCGCCGGGGCGGAGCGGGTGAAACTGGCGGAGTTGGACGGGCGGGGGGACATGCGCATCGCCGCCACCAACCTCATGATGCGGATGATCTCCAACCTGGAAATCGAGATCACCGGCGCGTGGAAAAAGGGTCGGAGCCTGCCCTTGCGGGCGTTCCCGGACAACTCGGCGGAGGCGGGGAGGTTTTTCGAGGAGATCCTCGAGGGGTTGGACGGGGGCGGGAAAAGTCAAAGTGCAAAGTGCAAAAGTCAAAGTGCAAAATGTGAAGAGCAAGCCGTTCCCTGACTATGATTACTCCGGTGCGCGTTGAATGGATACCCCCTCTTCCTCCCATTCTATCCATCGCGCAGCGGCACTCTGTTCCCCATTTTCAATTTTGCACTTTGACTTTTGACTTCTCTCTCTTCTCCTTCACTTCCTAATCGAAACCAGCACGATCGCCGCGAACATGAGCCCCGCTCCCAGCAACCGGAACGCCATCACCCGGCGGCCCGCCTCCCGCTCCCGGTTGGCGAACCAATGCCCGCCGAACCAGATGAGCAGGAAGTTCCACAGGCCCCGGGAACTGAACGCGATGTTCACCAGGGTCGCCTGGCCCAGCAGGCCGATGACGGCGGTGAGGAGCAGGGATTGCACGCTCAGGATCAGGGACCCGGCGGACAGGGCCGTCCAGGCGCCGCGATCGAAGGCCAGCAGGGGTTTCTTCATGAACGGCAACAGCAGCAGGGAACAGGCCGCGGACGCGGCCGCCATGGCGGGAAGGAAGTGGAAAGCGCCCCAGCGCGGGGCCCATTTCTGGATCAGCACGTCCCCCAGGGAGAAGAAACCCGCCGCCAACAGGGAAAAGCACAAGGTCAGGAAGGCGCGCCTGCGCGCGGCGCGGACCCCGGCCTGGAGGAAGAAGACCGCGGCGAAGCTGCAGGCGGCGGCCAGCCACCAGGTCAGCGGCACCGCCTGCTGCAGCAGGAGTTCCGTCAGCAAGGCCACCAGCAGCACTTTGGATCCCAGGGCGGGGGTGGCGATGGTGAGGTCCCCCGCCGAAATGGCCCTCAGGGCGCAGCCCTGGCCCGCGCAGGCCAGCAACCCCACCGCCAGCGGCTGGTACCAGAGGCCCCAGGGAACGGCCCGGCTTTCCAAGGGGACCGCGCACAGGAAGACCAGGGCCATGGTCCAATGGTTCACCGCCATGGCGGACCAGAGGTCCGCGCCCTTCTCCATGGCGCGCTTCATCAGCAAGGTTCCGAGCGGATAGAGGAGGGCGCAGAACAGGGGGACGAAAAAAGACTCCATCGGGAGCCCTAAGATAGCATCGGGATCAGATCTTCAGCGTGCTGGAAAGGAAGATGCCGAAGTTGTAGGCGCTGAAGTTCTGGCGGATGCGGGCGGGACCCTTGGAGGGATCCGCATCCGCCTGGATGGCCGGTTGGCCTCCGCTGGTCTTGATCCATTTGAAATGGGTGATGGCCGCGTCCCCGTAGGCCATGCCGAAGCCGAAACGCGACTCGGTCAGGTCCTTGTCCATGCCCACCGAGAAGGTGCCGCCGAAATAATCGATGTTGCGGTCCCAACTGGCGGGACGGTCGTCGTCGGGACCCTGGCTGAAATCCGTGTACCCGCCGATGGCGACCGAATAGCCCTTCATGATCTTCCATTCCATGCCGCCGGAGAAATCCACCACGGCCTTCTTCTGGATGGTGAAGCGGTTCTCCTCGGGGGACAGGTCTTCGAACCCGGATCGCCCGTACCCCCTCGCGGTGGTGAACCCGGTGTAGGAATAGATGCTGCCCAGGTAATAGTCGGTCTGCGCCGTGAGCATCAAGGGCGCGAAGGCCTGCCAGGAAACGGCCAGGGACAAGCTGGGGGCGGAAGTCTCCGTGTGTTTTTCGTCCTTGATGAGCGAATACACGGTTCCGGCCGCGGAATTGATGGCCACGGTCTGGCCGGGCTGCGACAGGCTGTCGTTGCGGATGTCCAGCACGTGCTGCTCTTCGGTGCGATTGACCCAGACCAGGCTGCCCGGCGAGGCGTTGACCCCGAACGAGAACCCCTGGTTCATGCGGACCAGGATCCCGAACATGCCCGTGCCTCCGATGCCTACCTGGTTCACGGAACGGGTCACGCTGGTCTCATGGAAGCGCGCCAGGTCGTCCGGATCGCCGCCGACGAAATTCCCGTCCCAGCCGCCGAACGCGGTCTTCTCCAATTCGGTATAGTAGATGCCGTACAGCGTGAACCCGAGGGAGATGTTGTCGCTGAACTTCATGGCGCCGCTCGGTCCGATCATGGTCGTCTTGGACACGTCGTAATAGGAAAGGTTCAGCTTGGTATAGCAGGGCGGGGGATTCCCTTCCGTCTCATAGCACGGTTTGTTGGCGTCCACGTCGCGGTAGGCGCCTTCGATCTTCTGCTCGCCGGTGAACAAATCGTTCTGCGGCGTCACGATGCTGAACCCGTAGGCCCACTTCCCCAGCCTCTGGGAGAAGGCGGTGATGGAAGGGCTGAAATTGAAAGAATTGTAGGGGATGTCCGTGCCGTCGGCGATGCCGATCTTCTGCTTCTGGTATTGCACCACCTGGGCGGACACGTTGAGCTTGATGTTCTTGATCTGGGTGAGCCCCGCGGGGTTGTAATAGGTGGCGGTGGCGTCGTCGGCCAATCCCGTGAAGGCGCCGCCCAGGGCCGCGCCTTTGTCCCCCACCAGGATGATCTTGTGGTTGAACATATCCGCCGAAGCGGGCAGGCAGGAAACGGCCAGCGCGAGCCAGGCCTTGAGGAGTGGACGCATGGCCATATTTTTCCATGGTTCGCGGGCGGGCAGCCAGGGAATTCTGAGGCGGGCCGCCGATCCGGCCCTTTTTACCGTGCCTTGACCGCGGAGATCGCGCGATGATTATCTTTCGCATAGAGTTTCGGAAGGAGTCCCATGTTCCCGCACGTGCTCGACAACGCGCTGGCCGAGGAGGTCCTGGGACGCGCGCGCGTTTCCCCCCGGCTGCGGGCCAACCATTGCTTCCACCGGCCCGCGGATCGGCTACAGCGGATGGTGAACGCTGCCTTGCGCGGTTCCTATTTCGCGCCCCACAGGCACAAGGATCCGGACAAGCTCGAGATCTTCACCATCCTCACAGGTAGAGTTATGGTGATCACGTTCGACGATTCGGGAGGGATCCTGGACCGGGCGGTGCTGTCCCGGGACGCGGGCGCGGCCGGCGGCCCGGAATCCTGGCAAGTGGAGATCCCCCCGGGGACCTGGCATACCCTGGCGGTGCTCTCCCCGGAGGCGGTGCTCTATGAAGTCATCGACGGGAGCTATGACGCGAAAACGCACAAACGCTTCGCCCCCTGGGCCCCGCCGGAATCGGACCAGGAGGCCGCCCGGGCCTATCTCGCGGAATTGCTGCGGCGGACGGGAGAAGCCTCGCTCCCTTAGAGCCCCTAACGGAATGGCTGCTCGGCTGCGGCCGGCTGCGCGAGCCGGGGCCGGCGTCGGGCTCAGTCGCGATACTCTCCAAGTATCGCTCCTTCGCCCTCCTTGGCCGCGGCCCGCTCGCACGGCCTCGCTCTT
>DATENA010000055.1:0-10517 GCA_035275285.1 Fibrobacteria bacterium
GGGGGGGGGGACGGCAGCGGCAGGAGAGGCGGGAACCGGGGTTGCGTTTCGGGGCGGGGCCGCGGGAGCTTTCGGCCTGGGCTTGATGCCCGCCGCGGCCAGCTTGGCTTCGGCCGCTTCGCCTTGGGGCGTCCGGGCATAGCGTTCCCGGACCGTCTGGAACGCGTTGATGGCGGAGTCGAGGCTGCCGGCCACGGGTTCTTCGCCGTGGGCATTCCCCTCGTACAGCATGGCGATGACGAATTGGGCCTTGGCCGCCTCGCGGGTGCCGGGATACCCGGAAACGACCTTGGCATAGGCGGGAATGACCGCGCCGCGGACGTCCCCGCCGCCGAAGCGCGCGGTTTCCGCGTCCAGGAAAAGCCTGTGCGCCAGGTCCTCCTCGGTCTGCACGGAAGGTTTCAGGCCCAGGTTGCGTTCGGCCTGCTTGGCGTATTCGGTGTTCGGGTATTTCTCCAGCACGAAGCGATAGAGGGAATCGCTGACCGGTTTGGCCTGCTTGAACTCGTCCTGGATGAAGGCCCGCGCATAGGCGGCCCTCATGGTATGGCTGGAATCCTGGCGCGGGTCCTGGACGATGCGGTCGAGATGGCCCAAGGCGCTGTCGACGGTTTCCAGGCGGAACAGGAACAATTCCGCGATCATGAAGTCCCGGTAATGGGTTTCCTCGGCGGTGGTATCCGTGGACTTGCGCAGGTCCGCCAGGCGGCCCAGGGCCGCGGAGCGCTCGGCCGCCAATCGGCCGTATTCGAAAAGGGAACCCGCGGCGGCGGCGGAGTCGAAGAAGACCTTGGCCTGTTTTTCGTCCTTGAGATCGCGCAGGTGATGCTCGCCCAGGCGATAGAAAGCCTCCGCCGCGTACGCCGTCTTGGGAACGGTCTTGGGGATCCCGGAGAGCAATTCCACCGCCCGGTCCGGTTTGCGGAGCAGGAAGAAACCCTGGGCCAGCTTGAGGTCGATTTCCGGGATGGAGGCGGCGTAGAGGCGGTTCTTCTTCATCGCCTCCAGTTCGGCGATGCCTTCCTGGACCTTTCCCAGGTTGTACCGGCACTCGGCGGCCAGCATGTCGCAGCGATAGCGCAGCTTGGTGGGCAGGTTCTTGATGTCCCCGTCCTTGGCATGCCCGCGGGCCCGTTCCCATTGCTTCAGGCCGAAAGCGAGCCTGGCCGCCTCGAAATGCGCGTTGGCGCGCGCCTCGGGCGTGCGGGCCTGATCCTTCAGGAGCTTCTCGTACAGATCCAAGGCGGCGGCGGGGGAATTGTTCTCCAACTCCAGCTTCGCCAGGTAGACCATGGCCTCCGCCCGGAAGTCCGCGTTGGCGGAATGGTCCATCACCTTTTCCAGGGCGGGGCGGGCCGCCAGGTATTGGCCGTTGAGGAACAGGCACTTCGCATGGTGGAAATCCGCCGTGGGTATTTCGGCCGCGTCCGGATAGAAACGCGCCAGCTCCTCGTATTTGAGGATGGCCTTGGAGTATTCCCCCAGGGCCAGATAGCTTTCCCCTATCAGGAACAGGGCCTTGGGCTGGTATTTCTTCTTGCCGGGATAAAGCTCCAGGACCTTGGAGGATTTGGCGATGGCCCGCTCCAGTTTGAGCTTCTCGTCCGGACTCACCAGCAAGGTGTCCTCGGGATTCTTGTCCATGCGCTTTTCATGGAGGCGCATGGCCTGATCGTAGGCTTTGTCGGCGTTGTAATAGGTATTGAAATAGACGCAGCCGCCCAGGAAAAACGCCGCTAAAACGGCAGCCGCCGGGAGCATGCGGGCCACCCCGACGGGATGCGGGGCCGGGGGATTCGAAGCGGTATCGTTCACGGTAAAATATTGTACGAACTTAAGCGTCTTGCGTCACCGCAAACGCCCAAATAACGGCGATTTCCCGGTTGACCTATCGGATCAAGCCGGAATCGGGAGCTGGACCAGCCCCTTGACCTCGGGGATCCCCGCCAGGCGGTAATACTCCTGCAGGGAACAGATGTCCAGTTCGCCCTCGCGCAAAGCCGCGATGGCCGCCACCGCCGCTTCCGCCGCGGACAAGGTGGTGGTATAGGGGATCTGCGCCAGCAACGCCGCCTTGCGGATGACGCCGTCATCGTCCTTGGACATTTTGCCCAGGGGGGTGTTGATGATGAGGGAGAACTCCTTGCGGCCGATGAGTTCGGCGACGTTGGGGTGCCCTTCGGAGACCTTCTTCACCACGGTGCTCGGGATCTTGTTGCGCTCCAGGACCCGGGCGGTCCCGGAAGTGGCCATGATTTCGAAGCCGAGCTCGTTCAGCTTGCGGGCCATGGGCGCCACCTTCTCCTTGTCGCGCTCGTTCACGGAGATGAAAACCTTGCCGCCCTTGGGCAGGGAGTTGCCCGCGCCCATCTGGGCCTTGGCGAACGCCTGGCCGAAGTGGCGGTCGATGCCCATCACCTCGCCGGTGGATTTCATTTCCGGGCTCAGGAGCGTGTCCACCCCGTGGAACTTGGCGAAGGGGAACACGCTTTCCTTCACGGCCACGTAAGGCGGCATCTTGCTTTCCGTGAAGCCGAGATCCTCCAGGGTCCTTCCGATCATGACCTTGGTGGCCAGCTTGGTGAGCTGGGTGCCGATGGTCTTGCTGACGAAGGGTACGGTGCGGCTGCCGCGGGGATTGACTTCCAGGATATAGACGAGTTCGTCCTTGATGGCGTATTGCACGTTCATCAAGCCGATGACCTTGAGTTCCCTGGCCATGGCGATGGTCTGGCGCTCCAGCTCGCGCAGGGTGCGCGGAGAGAGATCCTGGGGCGGCAGGATGCAGGCGGAATCCCCCGAGTGGATCCCGGCCTCTTCGATATGCTGCATGATGCCCGCGACCACCACGGTGGCCCCGTCCGACACGGCGTCCACGTCCACCTCCATGGCCGAATCCAGGAACTTGTCGACCAGCACCGGCCGCTCGGGGGAAGCTTCCACGGCGGTCGCCATGTACTTTTCCAGCTCTTCCCGGCCGTACACGATCATCATGGCGCGGCCGCCCAGCACGAACGAGGGGCGCAGGAGCACGGGATAGGTGATGCGGGCCGCGATGGCGATGGCCTCCGCGGCATTGGTGGCGATGCCGTTGGGGGGCTGGCGCAGGCCCAGGCGCTCGACCATTTCCGCGAAGAGCTTGCGGTCCTCGGCGATGTCGATGGAGGTGGGCGAAGTCCCGATGATGGGGGCCTTGGCCGCTTCCAGGGCCTTGGCCAGCTTGAGCGGCGTCTGCCCGCCGAACTGGAGGATGATGCCGTCCGGCCGCTCCAGCTCCACGATGTTGAGGATGTCCTCGCGCGTGAGCGGTTCGAAGTACAGCTTGTCGGAAGTGTCGTAATCCGTGCTCACGGTTTCCGGATTGGAATTCACCATGATGGATTCGTAGCCCTCCTCCTGCAGGGCGAAGGACGCCTGGCAGCAGGCATAGTCGAATTCGATGCCCTGGCCGATGCGGTTGGGGCCGCCGCCGACGATGAGCACCTTCTTGCGGGGCGAGCGCACCGATTCGTTCTCTTCCTCGTAAGCGGAATAATGGTAAGGCGTGAAGGCCTTGAACTCGGCGGCGCAGGTGTCCACGGTCTTGTAGACCGGGACGATCCCCAGGGCCTTGCGGCGCGTGCGCACGGCGTTCTCATCGGATTCGAGCAGGAAGCCGAGCTGGTAATCGGAATAGCCCCATTGCTTGGCCCGTTTCAGGATCGGCTTCGGCAGCGATTCCAGGGATTTCCCGATCAATTCCTTCTTTTCGAAGCGGACCAGGTCCTGCATCTGGTTCAGGAACCAGGGATCGATTTTGCTCAGTTGCTGCAGCTTCTCCAGGCTCCAGCCCAGTTCGAAGCCGCGCCGCACGGACAGCACGCGGTTGATGCCGGGCCGGCGGAAATCGAGATTGGCCTCGAGCTCGGAATCGGGGATTTCCTTCTTGCCGTCCGCGCCCAGGCCGTAGCGGTCGATTTCCATGGAGCGCATGGCCTTCTGGAGGCTTTCCTTGAAGCTGCGGCCGATGGCCATGGCCTCGCCCACGGACTTCATCTGGGTGCCCAGGATGGGTTCTGCCTGCGGGAACTTCTCGAACGTGAACCTGGGGATCTTCGTGACCACGTAATCGATGGTGGGCTCGAAACAAGCGGGCGTGACCCGGGTGATGTCGTTGAGCAGCTCGTCCAGGGTGTAGCCGACGGCGAGCTTGGCCGCGATCTTGGCGATGGGGAAACCGGTGGCCTTGCTGGCCAGGGCCGAGCTGCGGGAAACGCGGGGGTTCATCTCGATGATGATCATGCGGCCGTCGGCCGGGTTCACGGCGAACTGCACGTTGGAGCCGCCCGTCTCCACGCCTATCTCGCGGATGCAGGCGATGGACGCGTCCCGCATGCGCTGGTATTCCTTGTCCGTGAGCGTCTGGGCCGGGGCCACGGTGATGGAGTCTCCCGTGTGGATGCCCATGGCGTCCAGGTTCTCGATGGAGCAGATGATGACGACGTTGTCGGCCTTGTCGCGCATGACCTCCATCTCGAACTCTTTCCAGCCCACCATGGATTCCTCGATGAGGATCTCCGAAATGGGGCTCAAGGAGAGCCCGCTGGCCGCGATGCGCTCGAACTCCTCTTCCGTATAGGCGAAGCCGCCGCCGGCGCCGCCCATGGTGAAGGCGGGACGGATGACCAGGGGCAGGCCTATCTTGTTCTTGCCTTCACGGGCCTCCGGGAGGGTGCGGGCCACGTAGGAACGGGCGGACTCGATGCCGATCTTCTCCATGGCCACCTTGAACTGCTGGCGGGACTCCGCCTTCTCGATGGCTTCCAGGTTGGCGCCGATCATCTCCACGCCGTACTTCTCCAGGATGCCGCGCTTGGCGAGTTCCACGGCCGTATTCAAGCCCGTCTGGCCGCCCAGGGTGGGCAGGAGCGCGTCCGGCCTTTCCTTGGCGATGATCTTCTCGCACATTTCCCAGGTGATGGGTTCGATATAGGTGGCATCCGCCAGGCCGGGATCGGTCATGATGGTGGCGGGATTGGAATTGATGAGAACGACCTGGTACCCTTCCTCCTTGAGGGCCTTGCAGGCCTGGGTCCCGGAATAGTCGAATTCGCAAGCCTGGCCGATGACGATGGGCCCGCTTCCGATGAGCATGATTTTCTGGAGGTCGGTTCTTTTAGGCATACAGGCCGCTAAAAGTAACCCAAACGGGCGAGGGGCTCAACCCGATCCCGTCCAGGAAGGTGCGGGTATCGGGATTGACGCGCAGACCCGCGCCGCCATAGCGCGTGTTCCAAAAATAGCGGCCCATGGTGCTGAAATCAAAGCATAACCAGCACCATTCCTCGTCGTTTTCCCAAGCGTACTCCCCTGCAACGGCCCGTTTGGAGGCGCCCCGCGAACTGCTTATCTTGAAGCCTCGGACCTTTCCAGGGGGGCATCATGACCGTTCCCGGCTTCACGTTTTGCTTCGCCATCGCAGCGGCCCTATTCCTTTCCCCCGGTTCCGCCCGGGCCCAAGCCTTGTTCCGCAACGTTACCGCGGCCAACCTGCCCCAGGCGGCCGGACTCCATAGCCTGGACGCCGAATTCGGGGACGTGGACAAGGACGGGGACCTGGATATCCTCATCGCCGTGGAAAACGGCGCCAACCGGCTCTACCTCAATGACGGCAAAGCGAAATTCGCTTGGAAGCAGAACGCCTTCTCTTCCGCCTCCGCCGACGGGGAGGACCTGGCCGTGGAGGACTTCGACCGGGACGGGAACCTGGACGCGGTATTCGTCATGGAGGACGGCGGCGTGCACCAGTATTACCTGGGAAACGGCGACGGCTCCTTCCGCAACGTAAGCGAGCGCATCCCCTCCTGCGTGGGCAACGGAGTGGAAGCCGCCGACGTGGACGGCGATGGTTGGAAGGACGTGCTCATCGCCTGCGCGGGCGGGGGCCCGGGCGCCCAGGACCTGCTCCTCATCAACGACAAGCAAGGCGGCTTCCGGAACGAGACGGCGAAACGCCTGCCCGCCCTCACGGAAAGCTCCCAGGACGTGAAAGCGGCCGATCTGGACGGCGACGGCGACCTGGACGTGGTGGTCGGCAACGACGCCGGCAAGAACCGCCTCCTCTTCAACAAGGGGGACGGGACCTTCACCGACGCCGCCGCGAACCTCCCCATCCCGTACGAGGAGGAAACCCGGGAAGTGCTGCTCGTGGACGTGGACGGCGATGGCGACAAGGACATCGTCTTCTGCAACCTCACCTGCAACGCCTGCGCCACCTATACCCGCAATCCCCAGGCGCGCCTGCTCATCAACGACGGCAAGGGCCGGTTCACGGACGAAACCGCCGCCCGCATGCCCCCCAACACCTTCTCTTCCTGGGACGGCGGTTACCTGGACTTCGACGCGGACGGGGATCAGGACCTGATCCTATGCGCCATCACGGTGCCTGGATTCACCGGGTTGGATGCCAAGGCCTACCGCAACGACGGCACGGGGACATTCACCGACGTAACGGCCACGGTGATGCCGGCCGGGGCCTCAGGGCGGTTGTGGGACGTGGAAACGGCGGATTTGGACCGGGACGGGACCCTGGACGTGTTCATGGGGGCTTGGGGGACCCAGGCGATATTGATATTGGGGACGGTGGATCAGCCGGCCGCGATCCGGAAGCGGGACGCGCCGCCCGCTAAGGCCGGCGGCCGGAAGCGATCCCGGGCGAAGTCCGGTCCCGGACGGGCCGCGGGATTCCTGTTCGCCTGGGAGGACCGGGAGACCCTTTCCGATGGCAGGGTTCCGGCCCCGGGCCGCTGAGACACCGGCGTCCGTCGACGCGCCGGGGTCTCCCCCACCCCGGCTGTCAGCCTCCTTCCGCTCCGCCTACCTTGGTCTCCGCATACTTCCGGATTTCCTGCGTCAGCGCGAAGTCCTCGATCAAATCGGTGAAGCGCAGGCCCCCGTATCCGCTCTGGTCCGTACCTTCCAGGTTACCTGTCCCCCGGGAGCGCAGGTCCATCTCCGCGATCTTGAACCCGTCGGTGGTTTCGGCGAAGCCGGCGACGCGATCATGGGTCTCCACGGGCCAGGCCCGGTCCGGGATGGAGAGGAAGCACCACGCCTGCGCGGAACCGCGGCCCGTGCGGCCCCGCAACTGGTGCAATTGCGCCACGCCGAACCGGTCCGGGCTTTCGATCACCATCAGGTTGGCCTGGGGCACGTCCACGCCCACTTCGATCACGGTGGTGGCGACCAGCACGTGCAGTTGCCCCTTGCGGAAGGCCGTCAGGGCGGCTTCCTTCTTTTCCGGCGGGAGCTTGCCATGGACGATGCCGATCTTCCATTCTTGGGAATAGGCGGCCAACTCGGCCTGGATCTTCCCCACGCTGGCGAGATCCTCCTCCGGGCGCTTCGGCCGCGGGATGAAAATGTCCGGATCCACTTCGGCCTTTCCGGCCCTTCCCGCATTCCCTTCCTTGGGCGGAGGGGGCTCCTTGGCGCCGATTTGCGGCACCACCCAGAACACCTGGTTTCCGCCCAGGGCCTCCTTCAGCAGGAATCCCAGCATGTCCTTCCGCTTCTCCGGTTGCACCAGCCGGGTCTTCACCGGCAGCCGCCCCGCGGGCTTGCCGGTCAGGACGAAGTTCTCCAGATCCCCGAACACGGTTTGCGCCAGGGTGCGCGGGATGGGCGTGGCCGACATGTACAGGATGTCCGGATGGCCGCCCTTGGCGGACAGGGCCTGGCGCTGCTGCACGCCGAAGCGGTGCTGCTCGTCGATGATCGCCAGGCCCAGCTCCCTGAACCGCACGTCGCCGGAATACAGGGCGTGGGTGCCCACGATGAAGGGAAGCTTTCCCGAGGCCAGGTCCGCGGCCATCGCCTCGCGATCCGCCTTGGGCGTTTCTCCCGTCAGGAGCCCCGCGCGGATGCCCGCTTGGGCGAGGAAGGGCGCCAGGGTCTGGTGATGCTGGGCCGCCAGGATTTCCGTGGGCGCCATCAGCGCCACCTGCCCGCCGGCTTCCAGCACGTTGGCGGCGGTGAGCATGGCCACGACGGTCTTTCCGGAACCGACGTCCCCCATCAGCAGGCCGCAGAATTGCCCGGGCCGCGCCTGGCAGGCCGAGATGGCTTCCACCGCTTCCGCCTGGCCCGCGGTCAGGGTGAACGGCAAACCCTCCCGCAGCCTCGCCTTCAGGGCGGCGGAGGCGGGCCAGGCCTTCCCCACCTTGCGCCGTTCCGCCTTGACGGCCTCGAGGCGCAGGGAAAGCGGCAGCAATTCGCGCACCTTGAGCTGGCGGCGCAGGGCCGGGATCTCCTCCGCGGTGGCGGGCTTGTGCAGGGCGCGCAGCAAGTCGGCTTCCGGCAACAGGGACAGCTCCCGGCGATGGGATTCCTGCAGGGGATCGGAGAAGGAGAAGCCCTGCAAGGCCTCCAGGGCGATCTTCTGGAGGAATTTGTGCTCCACGTGGGCTTCGGACATGTCCACGGTGAGCGGATAGCGGGGCAGCACCTCGCCTTTGATTTCCTCGCCTTCCTTGAGGGCCTGGAATTCCGGATGCACCATCTGGATCTCCCGGAAATAGCCGGGCACGCCGGCGATCAGCATGCGCTGGCCTTCCGAAAAGCGGTTGCGCAGGAATTGCACGCCGTTGAAGAACACCAGTTCCACCGTTCCGCTCCCGTCCTCGACGGTCACCATCATGCGCATCTGCGCCATGGAGATGGAACGGACCGTGCAAGGGAAGATGGCGTCCTTGCCCACCGCCAGTTCCGCGATGGGAGTGAATTTGGTGCGATCGACGTAGCGCCGGGGCAGATGGTAGATGAGATCGCGCAGGGTGGAAATGCCGGCTTCCGCCAGGATCTTCTCGCGCTTGGGGCCCACGCCGGTCAACCGGGACAAATCGGACATGGAAGGGAAAATAGGAAAGATTCCCCGGGGCGCGGCTTCGCCCGGGGCCGGGGATCAGGGGCCGCCTCTTTTCCCCGTCCCCGCTTTCAGTACTTGAATTCCGTCGCCTTGATCCCGAAACGGCTCAGGGCGTAGCGCAACTGCCGCAGCGAAACGCCCAGCATGCGCGCCGCGTGGGTCTGGATGCCGCCCGCGTTGTGCATGGCCTCGCGGATGTCCTTCTCGCGCAGCGGCACGCGCTCGTAGAGCTGGCGCTCCTTGGAGCGGCGGCTCAAGGGCGAAAAGGTCACCACGCCGTTGGTGGCGGCCGGGACCGGCGCCGGCTCGGGCGTCTCCACCATGGAGTTGAGGATGGGGATGTCCTTGGCGGTGAGGGCCTCGCTGCCGGCCAGGACCACGGTGCGCTCGATGGTGTTCTCGAGCTCGCGCACGTTGCCGGGCCAGGGATACCCTTCCAGGAATTCCATCACCTCGCGCGAGATGGAAATGCGCTTGTTGTACTTGGTGGTGAACTTCTTGAGGAAGTAGGAAGCCAGGGGGAGCACGTCCTCGCGGCGGCTGCGCAGGGGCGGCACGTTGATCGGCACCACCATCAGCCGGTAGTAGAGGTCTTCGCGGAACATCTTGTCCCGCACCAGTTGTTCCAGGTTGGCGTTGGTGGCGCAGATGAGGCGCACGTCCGCGGTCATGGTCTTGGAGGATCCCACGCGCTCGAAGGTGCCGTCCTGGATCACGCTCAGCAGCTTGGCCTGGGTCTCGATGGGGATCTCGCCGATCTCGTCCAGGAAGATGGTGCCCCCGTCCGCGGCTTCGAAGCGGCCGATGCGCTGGTTGAGCGCGCCGGTGAAGGCGCCTTTCTCGTGCCCGAACAGCTCGCTCTCGATGAGGCCGGAGGGCAGGGCCGCGCAGTTGACGATGATGAAGGGGGCCTTCTGGCGCGTGCTGGTATAATGGATGGAACGGGCCAGCAGCGTCTTGCCGGTGCCGCTCTCGCCGCGCAGCAGGACCGAGGCATCCGTGCCCGAAACGCGCTTGACCATGGCCAGGGTCTTGGCCATGGCCGAGGAGTTGCTGATCAGGTTGTCCGGGTTGAAGCGCTCTTCGAGTTCGGCGTGCAGTTCCTTGTTCTCCTGCACCAGCTTGGAATTCTCCTCGCGGATCATCTCGGCGATGCGCAGGGTCTGGGAAAGCAGGGACCCCACGATTTTCATCACCTTGATGTCTTCGTCCACCATGGTGGTGCTTCGGGAAGTGCGGTGGGCGGTGATGACGCCGATGGGACGGGAATCCAGCACCACGGGCACGGCGATGAAGCCGATGCGGTAGAGGTTGAAATCGTCGTCCTTCTCGCGGGGAATGGGCACGCCCGGGACTTCGTCGGCATCTGGAAGGGCCATGGGCAGGCAATTGCTGAACACGCGGCCCACGAAGTCTTCGCCGATCTTATAGACGGAACTGCGGATTTCCTCGGGGCTGAACCCCACGCTGGCCTTGATGACCAGGCATTTGCGATCCGTGGTGGGCATCAGCAGGGTGCCTCGCTCCAGGTCCAGGGTTTCGGACAGGGTCCGCAAACATTGATTGGCCACTTCCTTGTAGTCCAAGGAGGAGCTGAAGAGCTTGCTGATTT
>DATENA010000056.1:0-30747 GCA_035275285.1 Fibrobacteria bacterium
CATCCTCATCCTGAGCCCGCGCCGCCTTGAATCAGAAACCCCACGGGGCCGAAGCGGCGGAGCCGCGCCCCGGCCTCTCGCGAACCCCGAACCCATCCCATCGCCCCGCCGGCATTCCCACAACATGAAGGTGACGTATCATGGAAGTTTCCATCAGGATCCACTCCGGCCCGGTCGCGCGCCTGCCTGGCCCGGAAGCCGTCCGGCTCGACTTGCGCCTGGCCGGAAAGACCGTTCCGGCGGTGCTGGCCCTGGTAGGCCGGTCCGAACTCGATTCCGCGTCCAGGTCCGCGGGAAGCATCTTGCATCCGAATGAGCGGGTCCGCTTCCGGGGCCTGGAGCGGAGTTACCGGAAGCAAAGCGCCTTGCTCGGGTGGTTCGCGGTAAAGACCGCATTGGCGCACTATCTGGAGGAGCCGCGGAAGAATCGGATTGAAATCGCCGTGGGGCCCCTGGACCAGCCTCTGGTGAAATACCCGCGCTCCGATCTCCCTGATCTCACCATGAGCCATAGCCGCACCTGCGCAGGAGCCATCGCATACGCGGCGGGCCATGTGATGGGCATCGACGTGGAGGATATCGATCCCTCCAAGTTCGCCCTTTTCCGCAAGGGCCTGACCGGGCACGAGACACGGCTTGCGGATCATCCCGGCCCCGGGCAGGGTCCTCTCTGGATCCTGCTGCGAACCGCCCGGGAGGCCCTGGGCCGGGCCATCCGTTGCGAACCGAGCATGCCCGGCGAACTGCTCTCCGTCAATGCCATGACCTTCCATCCCCGCGGGCGCGTCGAATCGTCTTTTCGCAACTTCGCCCATTTCCGTTGCTGCTCCTGGATCCTGCCGGGCTCCGTCCTTTCCATCGTGCTGCCCAGAAGCGCCGAACTGAACCTCGAATTCGGCGGCACGGATCGGTGACAAAGACCTGGTTTTCCAGCCGCCGTCCCACTCCACACCACCAGAAAGCGGTCTTGCCATGAGCACCATCTTCCTGTTCCCGGGTCAAGGATCCCAGAAGCCCCGGATGGGCGAAGGCCTGTTCGAGCGGTACCCGGAATGGACCGGTTGCGCTTCGGACATCCTCGGCTATTCCATCCGCCGGCTATGCCTCGAGGATCCCGACAAGCAGTTGAACATGACCACCCATACCCAGCCGGCGCTCTACGTGGTCAACGCCATGACCTACCGGGCGCGCCTGGAAGAAGTGGCGCCGCCGGACCGGGTCGCCGGCCATAGCCTGGGCGAATTCAACGCCCTGCTGGCCGCGGGCGCATTCGATTTCGCCACGGGGCTGAAACTGGTCCGCCAACGCGCCGCGCTCATGGGGCGGGAGCGGGGCGGCGCAATGGCGGCCGTGGTGGGCCTCACCGTGGCGAGCATCGATGCGGTGCTGTCCGGAAGCGGATTCCACTCCCTGGACGTCGCCAACTACAACACCCCGCTCCAGACCGTATTGTCGGGCCCCGAGGAGGATATCCTGCGGGCCCGCTTCGCCTTCGAGGCGGCGGGCGCGCGCATCTACCTGCGCCTGAACGTGAGCGGGGCATTCCATTCCCGTTACATGGCGGGCGCCCGCGCGGGCTTCGCGGACTTCCTGGCGCCCTTCGCCTTCGGGCCTTTGCGGATACCCGTGGTGGCCAACTGCGACGCTGAGCCCTACCGGGAAGGCGCGGTGGCGGCCAACCTGGCCCGGCAATTGACCTCCTCGGTGCAATGGACGCGCACCCTGGAATCCTTTTTCTCCCTGGACAATCCGCGCTTCGAGGAGATCGGTCCCTCCAATGTGCTTACCGGCCTGCTCTCCCACATGTCCGCCTCCATGGAGCGGCAATGAACGCGGTGAGGGATTGGTTCCGCGCCGCGACCCTGTCCCTGCGCGCCGCCAGGGTCTACGCCTTGGTGGGAAGGGCCGGCACCGGCAAGAGCTATCGCGCGCGGTCGGTCGCCGAAAGGCACGGGATAGGGCTCATCATCGACGACGGGCTGCTCATCCGCGAAGGCACGGTGCTGGCCGGGCGTTCGGCCAAGAAGGAGGGCAACTCGGTGAGCGCCACCAAGGTCGCCGTCTTCGAAGACCGGGACCACCGCCGGGAGGTGGCGGATCGGTTGTGGCAGGAGCGCTTCACCTCCCTTCTGATCCTGGGAACCTCCGAGAAGATGATCCGGAGGATCATGCGGCGCCTGGGACTCGGGACCGTGCGGATCCACAGGGTGCTGCCCATCGAGAGCCTCGCCTCGGCGGCGGAGATCGAGTTCGCCCGCGATCAACGCAACCGGAGCGGCGCCCACGTGGTGCCCGTGCCCGCCATCGAGGTCAAAACGAGTTCGGCCTTCCGGATCTTCGACTCCCTGCGCATCCTGCTGCACCGCCATCAGATCCTGTCCCTTCCGGACAAGGTGATCGAACAGACGGTGGTGTATCCCGCTTACGGGAGGAAAGGGGTTCTGGCCATTTCCGATGGGGCCATACTCCAGATGGTCAGGCATTGCCTGCGGGATTTCTCGCCCGGGGTGCGGACTTGCCGGAGCGCGATCCGCAGGACCGGGAACGCATACCATATCGACCTGGGGCTGGTGTTCCCCCATAGGCTGGCCGCGCCCGGAACATTGTCGGGATTGCAACGGTTTCTGGAGGAGCGGATCGGCCGGGCCACGGGAATCACCACGCTCCACTTCCACCTCACCCTGGAACGCATCGCGGAGGCTCCCCCGGAGCCGGCCGCGCCCCTTCGTCCGGCGCAACCGTTGGCGCCGCGCCAGGCGCGCACTCCCTTGGCGGGCTGGCTCTCCCGCAACCGGGGCAAGCCCATACGGTAACTTTTGTGTTACCCTTGAGACTCCCATTGATTGCGCAGATCGACGCGGGCGCCCATCTTCTGGAAGATCCGGTAGAGGCCGTAACGGACCCGATCCAGGAATACGAATTCGGGGCTGAACGCCAGGGAAGGGTTGTGGCTGAGGAATTCCAAGCCCAGCCGGCGGCCCTCCTCGAAAAAAACGCCCACGCGGGAAAAATCGAAGGAGCCGCCCTGGTAAGGCCGACGGATCCAGCTCAGCATGCCGAGCAGCTTTTCCCGGGTCGCCGCGTCCCTGCCCTTCCCGGCCGGGCTGGCGATGAAGCCATGTTCCCAGAATGCATCCAAGGCTTTCGCTTCGGATCCGGAAATGGCCAGTCCCATGATTCCGGCCAGGTGATCCGTGAATTCCGGGCGGAACCGCTTGACGCATCCGAAGTCCAGGAGGTTCACATGATCCCGCTCATCGATGAGGAAGTTCCCGGGATTGGGATCCGCATGCAGGGCGCGGAGCCGGTAGACCGAGTGCAGAAAGAGGCGGAACAGGAGTCCGGCCACCCGATCCCGGCGGTCCTGGGAGGGTCCGGCCGAGAGCCATTTTTCCAAATGCGCTCCGGGCAGGAAATGCGTGGTAAGGATGTTTTCCGCGCATAGGGAAGGCTCGACCTTGGGGGTCGCGACCCCGGGAAGGCGCAGGTGTTTGCCGAACCACGCCGTCCATTCCATCTCCTTGGAATAGTCCAGTTCCTCCATGAGCCTTCCTTCGACCTCGGCCATGGCGCCTCGGATATCGATCTTCAAGGGGACGTAGGCGGAGAAGGTCTTGAGGATGGCCAGATCGGATCGGATGGCCTCGGAAATGCCCGGGTATTGCAGCTTTACCGCCAAGGCTCTCCCGCGCGGACCTTTGGCCATGTGCACCTGGCCCAGGCTGGCGGCGGCGAAAGGAACGTAGTCGAACTCCGCGAAGATGTCTTCCGGCGTTTGTCCGAATTCCCGGGTGAGGATCTTGCGCACCAGGCCGCGATTGATGGGAGGGACGTTGTAGCAGGATTTGGCCAGCTCCTTGCGGATCTCCTCCGGAAGCATTTCCTCCTCCAGGCTGAGCGCTTGGGCGAGCTTGAGGGGCACGCCCTTCATCTGGCTGAAGACCTTGAAGAGGAGCTTTCCCTGTTCGCCGGCGATGCGGATGTCGAGGCTTTTCTTTCCGGATGCGGAGAGGAAAGGCGATTGGATGGCCTTGCGCGCGGCCTGCATGCCCAAACGCAACGCCATGTCCCCCATCCGCGCGGTCCGCGCCGCCTTGGAGACGGGAAGTTCAGGCTTTTTTCGCACGGGCCCCGCCCATACCGAAAGCCCGCGCCAGGTCGAGCGCTTTCACCGCCGTGGCCAGGGTGGCGATCGGTTCCTTGAACCGGGAGCCGAACAGGAAGCGGAGCAATTCTCCCGCATGGCGGAGCATTTCGCTTTCCAGGGCGGGAACCAGCAGGCGGAGGCTCTTGTCGATGAGTTCGCTGGTCGCGTCGCCGCGGGCCGATTCATCGCCGAGCCAGAAGGAGAAAACGGCGTTGTGGTGGATCCAGAGCGCCTCCTCGGCGGCGCGGTCCAGCAGACCGCGGCGATCGCGGCCGGGCCGGCGCGCGGCGCGGACAAAGCCCGCGGCCGTTTCCAGGTACATGTCCTTGAGCGGATGCTCGCTTCCCGGGAACGGCGCGAACAGGTCGCGCCGGGAAAGGCCCCGCAGGAAATCCCGGTCCTTGCCGAAGACGCGGAACTCCGTCTCGAGCAGGGTTTGCAGCTTGTCGAGCAAGGGATAGGCATCGAAATCCTTGATGCGGGCCATGTCCGCCTCGATGCGATCCGCCTTCTCCGCGAGGTAGGCCGAGAACAGCGATTGCCGCGAAGGAAACCGCGCCCGCAAGGAGATCTCATCGAGGCCCGCCTGTTTCGCCACGTCGCGCATCTTCAAGGCGCGGATTTTCTTTCCTGCGCCCGCTTTCGCGAACGCCGCGATCACGGCCGCATCGTCCACGGGTTTGCTGCGCTTTTTGGTTTGGGCCATGGTTTCCTCCTTTGTCCGGGTTGCGATCTGCTGCGTCGCTTTGGAAATGATACAAAAGCGCGGCGCGCCGGATCCGCTCCCGAATCGCCATGTTCCGGACGCGCGCGGCGGCGCGGCGGCGGCGTTCCCAAAAAAATCCGGAGATGAAATATTCTTGTTACAAATCCGCGGGCACATGCGTCTAATATGGCATTGACATCCGACTACTGTATGTGTAGTTTCACTTCAGTCGGTCTGCGTCGGTACATTTCCGCTCCCGATTAACATGGTACTCTGATGGCGGAGCCACGTCCGGCGATGCACCCCGTCCGCCTCTCCCGGCCTGCACCCCCCGATCCGTTTCGTCCCGGGCGCTCCCTGCCCGTTGACCCGTTCGTTCCCGTTCCAGATCCCCGTTCCCAAACCAAATCCCAAAAGGAGATAGTCATGAGCATTGAAACGACCACATCCCCCAAAACCGGGCGCATGGAGAAGATAAAGGATATCGTATCCAACATCCTCGAAATCGAACCGGCGGAAATGACCGAGACCAGCCTTTTCAAGGAGGATCATAACGCCGATTCCCTCCGGGCCATCGAGATTCTCGCGAGCCTGGAAAAGGAATTCAAGGTGGAGATTCCCCAGACGGAATTGGCCAACATGGTCAGTCTCTCCGCCGTCTACGAAGTGGTGAAGAAGTCCGGCAACTGGGCCGACTGAAGCGCTTGGGCCGGCCCCCTGCGGAGCCGGCCCGGCGCGGATGCAAGGGGAACGCGCAGCACCGCTGCCGCGGACCCCTTGCATCCGCAAACCCGATGCTCCCGCATCCCATCGTTCCGTAATCCCGTTCCCAACCGCGAGGTGATCCCATGATCGCACCTTCTCCCGAGCGCCCCGCCGGCCTCAGGTCCCTGAAAGCCGAATTCGTGCTGCCGCTGGATCTCAAAAGGGAAGGCGGAGCCGTGCGCGCCTTTCTCGCATTCGCCCGCGGCGAACTGTTCCCCTCGATTCTCGAGCGGATCTCCGCGGATTTCCATGCCTATGAATTGCGCCATTACGCCCGGCTCAAACATCGCGGCCGGCAGGCCAGCTACGCCTTGGGCCGATGGGCATGCAAGCTTGCGGCGGGCGCCTATCTGGGGGAATCCGACAAGGGCAAGATCGAAATCGGATCAGGCTCCTTCAATCAGCCCATCGTCAGGCATGGCGCCCACGAGATCCCGGAGATCACCCTGGCGCATACGCCGGACTTGGCCCTGGCGATCGCCTACCCTTCGGGCCATATCATGGGCGTGGACGTGGAGCCCGTGGACGGCTCCAAGCTTTTCGTCTATCAGCGGGTGCTGACGCCGTCGGAGCAATCGCTGGCCCGCTCGCTCCCCACGGACTTCCTCCGCGCCTGCAATCTCATGTGGACCGTCAAAGAAGCCCTGTCGAAAGCCATCAAGTGCGGGCTGATGACGCCCTTCGAGGTGCTGGAAATCCAATCGATGACCCAGGAAACCGACGGCCGCTTCCTGGCCTGCTTCCGCAACTTCAGCCAATACAAATGCATTTCCTGGCTCAGGCCGGATTCCGGACTTTCCATCGTCCTGCCGCGCAAGACCGATCTCACGCTCGACCCGTCCGCATTCTTCCGGGGAGAAGACGGGTCCGCCCGTCCTTCGGCGCGCGACGCGGCGGTGATGGCGTATTGATCATGCCGGCGCAACCGATGAAATGCCCCCTTCCCTATGACGCCATCGGCGCGGTGACGCTCCTGGAGGCGGATCGCATTTCGATCCGCCGCACCCTGGACGCGGAGGAGCCCGTGTTCCGCGGGCATTATCCGCATCAGCCCATCTTCCCGGGAGTGTTCATCCTGGAAGCGGTGGTGCAGGCGGTCCGCCGTTTCGCCGGAGCCGCTTCCGCCGGCGCGCGCCTGGAGACCGTGCAATCGCTGCGCTTCCAGTCCCCCCTTGGACCGGGGGACACTTTTGAACTGGCATGCGAATGCGGTGCGCCGGACGCGGAAGGGATATTCCCCGTGAAAGCCCGCTGCACCAGCGCGGGAAAGCCGGTGGCCGAAGCCAAGGCCCGTTTCCTGTGGGCGCCCCATGCATGAGGATTTCGACATTCCGGGATTCATGGCCCAGCGTTATCCCATCCTCCTGATCGACCGGATCGATCGGGCGGACGACGCTGAAGTCCGGGCCCGCAAGAACATCACCTACAACGAACCCTGTTACGCGGACATGGCCGGAGAGACGCGGGCGGAAGCCTTCGCCTACCCCTGCAGCCTGATCATCGAATCCTTTTCCCAATCGGTGGGCGTGCTTTTGCAAAAGGCCTGGGCCCAATCGGCCCGCTCCCCCGATCACGTGGTCATGTTCGGCTCCATCGGCGGATTCCGCTTCCTGGGAGAGGCCTTTCCCGGCGACGTGCTGGAGCACGCGGCCCGGCTGGATCGGCGTACCGAGGATACCGCGATCATCAGCGGAGAAGTGCGCTGCGGAGGCCGCATCCTGGCCACGGTCGAACGCATCATCGCGGTGGTGCGCCCGGTGGCATCCCTGCAAACGACGACGGCCTGAGGGCGGAGACCGGCATGAGCGGACGGAAAGTACTGGTGACCGGTCTGGGCGTCGTGTCCCCGATGGGATCGGATCTGGAGGCCTTTTGGGATTCCCTGTGCACGGAAACCATCCCGCCCCGGGAGCTTGACGATGCCTTTCTCGGCCGCGCGCATATGGACAACCGCCTGTTCCACCTGGTAGCCGATCCCGGAGAGGACGCGATACCGGCCGGAGGAGGACGCGCCACCGCCTTCGCCCTGCGGGCCGCGGAGGCCGCCCTGCGGGACGCAGGCCTGGATCCGGAAGCGATGGATGGGATAGGTCTGAAGGACGCCGTGATCGGCGTGGCCATGGGAACCGCGGCGGGCGATACCGATGCCTGGGAATCGGAGCGCAGCGCGACGGGCGGCCTGGCGGCCCCCGGGCCGTTTCCCTACCGCTCCGCCCATGCCGTGGCCGGGCGCTTCGGCCTTACCGGCCCCAACTTCTCGGTCAGCACGGCCTGCTCGGCCGCCGGCTACGGGATCAGCCTGGCTTGCGAAGCCATCCGGTCCGGGCAGGCGGACGTGATGGTCGCCGGGGGCGCTGAAAGCGTCTCCCGCGTGACCCAGGGGTGCTTCAACCGCCTGATGGCCCTGGATCCGGAATCCTGCCGGCCTTTCGACGTGGATCGCAAAGGCACGGTCATGGGTGAAGGCGCTGCCGTGCTCATTCTGGAATCGGAAGCCCATGCGCGAAAGCGCGGCCGGCGCGCGTACGCGGAACTGAAAGGCTGGGGCTGGAGTTGCGATGGGCACAATCCCACCGCGCCGGACCCGGCCGGCATCCAGGCGGAAGCCGCCCTGCGCGGAAGCCTGGCCGCCGCCGGCGTGGAGCCCGGCGAAGTGGATTGCGTGGTTCCCCACGGCACCGGGACCGCGCTCAACGACAGCATCGAAGGAGAGGTCCTGGCGCGGGTGTTCCGGGAACGGCTCCCGGGCTTGAAGGTATCGCCCATCAAGGGAAAGCTGGGCCATGGCGCGGGCGCCTCCGCCGCGTTTTCCTGCCTGGCGGCGTGCCTGATTCTCCGCACCGGGAAGATCCCGCCGGCGGGCAACCTCCAGACCCAGGATCCGGAATGCCGCTTGAGCCTGCATCGCGGAAGCCCGCTCCTGGCCAAGGTGGGCCATGCCCTGGTCAGTTCCTACGCCTTCGGCGGCAACAACATCTCCCTGGTCCTGGGCCGGCCCGCGACGGAGACCGCGGCGCCATGACAACGGCCGTCATCACCGCTTCGGCGCGCATGTGCCGGGAATCCGTTCCCGTCCGGGCGGGCGCCGGAACCGGAGCCTCGTCCGGGGATTGGTTCCGCCCTTCCGATTACCTGGGTCCGCGGGGCTATCGCTACCAGACGTCCTCTACGCGTTACCTCCTGGCCGCGATCAAGCTGGCGCTGGACCAGGACCCGGATTCGCCCGGCGCGTATCCGGAAAGCCAGCGCGGGGTGGCGATGGGGACGAACTTTTCCGACTACGACGTGCGCGAAGGATTCGATCGCGGCATCCTGGCGCCCGGAGGCGCCCGCAACCTGAGCCCGTTGGAGGCGCCCAACTCTTCGGTGAACATCCCCGCCAGCACGGTCTCCATCAAGCATGGATGCAAGGCCTTCAGCCTCACCTTGACCAACCCCATGGTGGCGGGATTGGAGGCGGTCCTGGTCGCGGCCCAGGCCCTGGCGACCGGTCGCGCCCGCTGGGCGGCGGCGGGAGCCTGCGAGGGAACCGTGCCGGAGCGTCTGGGCGGTCTGCTCGCCTGCGATGCGGGACCGGGGGCCGCCGCGACGCTCATCCTGGAATCGGCGCAATCCGCCGCGGACAGAAAGGCCCGCGTGCTCGGGACCCTCGGCGGCTGCGCGGCGCGCTTCTGGCCGGAACCCCTCTGGGAAGGCGGCGCGGAATCGCGGGCGGCGATCGCCCTGGAAAAGGAATTGGACCGGCTGGCCTTGCCCGCGCGCGGATCCCTCGCCCTGGCGCTGCCGGACCATCCGTCCGCCGTGAACCGATCCCTCCGCGACGCGCTCACGCGTTCCCTGGCCGCAAGGGGGCTGCATGCGGCGCCCGTGGCCGGCCCGGCGGACGACGGCCGGTACGCGGCGGTCTCGTCCCTGCTGCAGATGCAAAGCTTGCTGGATCGGTCCGGTCCCGGCTTGGCCGCCGCTACGAGCCCCTACGGCCACGTCGTATTGGTGGCGTTGCACGTTTCCGGCTGAACATACGCATTAAGAAGGGAACTTCCGAGGAACCAGATATGGAAAAGCAAAGAGTCGTCATCACCGGGCTGGGAGCCGTCTCCGGAATCGGTTTCGGCATCAAGGATTTCACCGACGGGTTGCGCCGGGGGGCGAGCGCGGTTTCGAAGATCACCGCCTTCGACACCACCGGCTTCTCGTCCAAGAACGGCGGGCAGGTGCACGGCTTCGAGCCCCGCAAATGGATCAAACGGCAAAGCCCGGGATCCCTGGGCCGCAGCAGCCAGTTCTCCGTGGCCTCCGCGCGGATGGCCATCGAGGACGCCGACATCGACGAGGGGCTCCTGTCCAGCAAGCTGTGCGGCGTCTCCGTCGGCACCACGGACGGGGAATCCCAGGTCATCGATCAATTGACGGAAACCTGGGTCAAGGAAGGCATGAGCAGCCTGGCCCCCAGGCTGATCCGCCAGGTGCCCGCGCATAACCTGTCCCAGTCGATCGCCCAGGAGTTTCGCCTGAAGGGCGGCGCCATCACCATCCCCACCGCGTGCGCCGCCGGCAATTACGCGATCGGGTACGCCTACGACCGCATCAGCGTGGGAGAGGTCGACTTCATGCTGTGCGGCGGAGCCGATTCCCTCTGCCGCAAGACCTTCGCCGGTTTCTACCGCCTGGGCACCATCGCCCCGGAAGTGTGCCAGCCCTTCGATCGCGACCGCAAGGGCATCCTCACCGGCGAAGGCGCGGGCATCCTGTTCCTGGAAAGCCTGGAAAGCGCCCTGGCCCGGGGCGCCCGCATCTACGCCGAGATCCTGGGATACGGGATAAATTGCGACGCCGATCACATGGTCGCACCCAACCGCAAGAGCATCGCCAATTGCATCCGCAACGCCCACCGGAACGCGGGCATCGAATCGTCCGAAGTGGACTACATCTCCGCCCACGGCACCGGGACCATGGCCAACGACGTCACCGAATCCGGCGCCATCAAGGAAGTATTCGGGGCGCGGCTTCCGCCCGTCAGCTCCATCAAATCGATGCTGGGCCATACCATGGGGGCCGCCAGCGCCCTGGCCAGCATCGCCTGCGCGGTGGCGGTCAAGGAGGGATTCATCCCGCCCACCATCAACCACGTGACCACGGACCCGGAGTGCGTGCCCGATTGCGTGCCCAATTACGCCCGCCCCGCCGACCTGAGGATCGTCCAGAACAACGCCTTCGCGTTCGGGGGAAACAATTGCATCACCGTCTACGGCAAGTTGGACAGGAAAGGAGCGGCCAATGATTAGGCGCATGGAGAATCTGGCCATCACCGGCTGGGGCGTCACGTCCTCGCTGGGCATAGGCGTGGAGGCGTTCGGGCGCGGCCTCAGCGGCAACCTTCCCGGCCTGCGGGACGTGAGCGGCTTCGCGGGGGCGCATCCCATGCCCCAAGCCTGCGTCATCCCGGATTTCGACATCAACACCATTCTCGGATCCAAGGGCACCCGCACCATGGACCGGACCACGGGCATGGCCGTGGCCACCGCGGGCATGGTGCTCAAGCACCGCCCCCTGGAAGGCGAAGCCGAACAGACCCGCGCCGGATTCGTGCTGGGAACCACCACGGGCAGCATCAAGAGCATCAGCGATTTCACCCGGGAGACCTGGGTGCAGGATCGCCCCTATCTGGTCAATCCCGCGCTCTTTCCCAACACGGTGATGAATTGCTCGGCGGGCCAATGCGCCATCTGGTACAAGATGAAGGGCGTCAACGCGACCATTTCCGGCGGCCTGTTTTCGGGGCTGCTCGCCATCCAGTACGCCTCCCTGATCATCCGCCGCGGATACGCCGACATCCTCGTCACCGGCAGCGTGGAGGAATACTGCGAGCAGAGCGCATGGGCCTATTACCATACCGTGCCGGCCGGGCTGCGTTCGCGGCACCCCCTGGGAGAAGGCTGCGCCATGTTTTCCCTGGAGCGGGCGGGCGCGCAACTGCCGCCCGGCCGCACCCGCTTCGCCGAAATCCTCGGTTGCCGCGTGGGCCTGCATTTCGATCCTACGGAGAAGGATTTCCGCAAGAACGCCAAGGACGCTTCGGAATGCATCGGCGCCGTGCTCGCCGACGCGGGGGTGGATCCTTCCGAGATCTTCGCCGTGTGCCGCTGCCAGGGGGAGAGCCGCAGCCTCAACCGCCTGGAAGACGCGGCCGTGGCCCTGGCCCTGGAGGGCCGCGCGCCGGCGCATGATTTTTCCGTCACGGAGCTGACGGGCAATACCTACAGCGCCTCGGGGTCCATGCAACTGGCGGCGCTGCTCGCCTTGCACGCCCGCAAGCGGGAAGGGCGCGGCAGGCCGTCGCTGGTGACGGCGGTGGGGCACGACGGGACCGTGGGATGTCTGTTAATCAAAGCCGGAGGCGAATGACATGGAAAACTGGATCACGGGAATGGGAATGGTCGCCAGCGTCGGGCATACGCTGGATGAATGCTTCAACGCCTTCTGCCGGGGCGAATCCGGCAACAAGTCTTTGCAGGCGTTTCCGCGGGAACGCTTCAACGTCGGCAAGGCCTATGAGATCGACGATCGGCCCGACAAGGGAGGGGATACGCCGGGAAGGGCCACCAAGTGGCTGGTGCGCGCCATCGGCCAGGCCTTGACCGCCGCCGGCCTGCGCGCGGGCCAAGGGCGCGTGGCGGTGCTGGTGGGGACCGGTTTGCGCGAGCTGCGCTCGTTGGAACTCTGGTGGGTGGAAGGGCAGCCCATGCACGTGAGCGAATTGCATTTCGGCGGCGCGATCCGCAAATCCACGGGGATGCGCGTGCCCGTGATGACCTTCTCCAACGCCTGTGCGGCCTCCAATTTCATGCTCGGCCTGGCCGACGATATGCTCCGGCTCGGGGACTACGACGCGGTGGTGGTGAGCGGGTGCGATTCCATCACGGAAAGCATGTTCGGCCTGCTCGACCGGGTGAACCCCTTGCATCCCGAACAGGTGCAGCCCTTCGACCGCAACCGCAAGGGCGTGCTGATGGGCGAGGGCGCCGCCGCCCTGGTGCTGGAGAATCCGGACCATGCGCGCCTGCGGAGCAAAGGACCGATGGCGTTGCTGCGATCGGTGGGCATGAGTTGCGACGCCTTCCATGAGACCCAACCCGCCATGGAAGGCATCCAGCGCGCCATGACGGACGCTTACGACCGCGCCCGCGTGGAGCCGGCCCAAATCGGCCTGATGATGGTTCACGGCACCGGGACCGCCGCCAACGATATGACCGAAGCCAAGGCCATCGTGGGCCTCATGGGCCAGGCCGGCGGGGGCGTGATGATTTCGGGCCTGAAGTCCATGACCGGGCACACCTCGGGGGCTTCCGGGCTGGTGGGCGTGGTCACGGCGGTCAAGGCCATGGAACGCGGCCTGGTCCCGCCCACCTTGGGATTCAACGAACCTCTCGCGGAAGCGCCCGGACTCGATGTCGTGCACGGGAAGGCCCGCGAAGCCAGGGTAAACCTGGCGCAAGTGAACGCTTTCGGCTTCGGCGGGGTCAACGCCGTGGCCATCCTGGAAAGGAGCGAACCATGAAACGCATCCCCGCTTTCGTAGCCATCACCGGCCTGGGCCTGGAAATCCCCGGCCTGGAGTCCGCGCCGGCCGCTTGGCAGGGCGCCGGCCCCGCGCCCGCGCCGGCGGAATTCAATCCCGAGCCCAAGCTGGGCAAGAAAGGGCTCCTCTACAAAGACCGGGCCACCAAGCTCGCCTTGTGCGCCGCCAAGGCGGCCCTGGAGGACGCGGGCCTGCCGGCAACGCCGGTGGGACAGGCGGATCCCGAGAGGTTCGGCGTGGTGGTCAGTTCCAACTTCGGCAACCTGGACACGGTATGCCGCGTGGCGGAGATCATCCGCGGGAAAGGCGTGGCGGAAACCAGTTCCATGGATCTGCCCAACGCATCCAGCAACGTGATCGCCACCACCTTGTCCATCCGCTTCGGCCTGAAATCCCTGAACCTGATGATCTGCAATGGCGCGACCTCCGGTACGGATGCACTCTACGTGGCCGCCAACGCCATCCGCGCCGGCCGCGCCACGCGCATGCTGGTGGTGGGCGTGGAAACCGACAACGCCGTGGTCGCCAAGCTGTTGGCGGATTCCGGAGAATCCCCCGGCGGCCCCCGCATCCTGGACGGCGCCGGGGCCGTGGTGCTCGAGTCGCGGGAAGCCGCGCGGGAACGCGGGGCGAAACCGCGCGCGTTCATCGGGGATTATGCGCATGGCGACTCCTTCGCGACCGGCCCCGTGCCGGAGCTGGTGCAGGCGAACGCCGGGCCGGCATCCGCCTGGTTCACGCCCAATCGCGCATTGGAACCGGCCCGCGGCAGAGTGAACGAAGCCCTGGACGGGTGGTCCGCCGGGGACGGATCCCGTTTGCGCGACGTCTCGGCGCAACTGGGGGAATGCTACGGGGCCCTGGGAGTGCTCCAGTGCATCGCCGCCTGTTCCTGGCTGGCCGCGCATCCGGCCGGCTACGCTCTCGCCACCAGCGGCGGCGTCTGGGGAGACGACACCTTCTCTTCCCTGGGCATCCTGGCCCGGGCGGACTGAGCCACAGACATGACCGTGCAAGAGACGTCCATCGCTCCCGGTCGCAGTGTCCCCACCGGGGAGGCCGCGATCCCGGGCCCGGAAAACCCGGGCGGGCCCGTGCTCGTCGGGCAACGGAACCATCGCGGATATGCATTGAAGGCATATGCCGCCGCCGGGACGTCCCAGGACGGTCCCTGCCTCGTCTTCATCCACGGGATGATGGAAGGTTGGGAAATATGGGAACGGATCTGCCGGGAGTACCTCACGGAATACTCCGTCCACTTCCTCGAGTTTCCCTGGATGGGGCGTCAGGGCAACCTGTGGGGATTCGCCGCGCAGCCCGAAGAGTGGATCCGCGAAGGCTTGGCGCTGTTGCCCCGGGAACCCGTGGCGGTGGTGGCCCACTCCTTCGGGGCCAACGCCCTGCTGGAACATTTCTGCCGCAACGGCGCCGGAAGCGTGAAGCGGGCCGCGCTGCTCTCCCCGTTCTATAAAAAGACCTACGCCGGCTTCGATTGGGACACCTTCTGCCACTATGTGGGCAACCTGGGCAAGTTCATGGAGGAATGCCTGAAGGTCCGCCAGGGCAACCGGCCCATGCCCAGGGAGATCCTCGATTCGGTTTCCGCCAAGGTCAAGGATCAGCTGGGCGTGCTCGGCTGGCTGCACTTCTTCAATTGCTACACCCGCATGCCGGGCCTGGACCTGGCTTCCCTGCGAGCCCGATTCCTGGTGCTCGGCGGCCGGGACGATTTTTCCGCCCTGGCGGAGGACGCCGAGGATCTGGCCCGCGGCCTGCCCGGGTGCGCCGCGCACATCCTTTCCGATTGCGGGCACTTCTGCATGCTGGAACGGCCGAACGAGGTCATTGCGATCCTCTCCCCGTTTCTGGCGTCCCGAATCTGATTCGCGCCTTTTGCGTGCCCTTTACACCCCTCACTTCAAAGGAGATCGACCCATGAAAGAGACATTTCAGGAAAAAGCCATGACGGTAGTGGAAAAGCGGACCCGTTTCGAGGGTTCCAACATCTGCACCTGGATCGGCTTCAAGCACGTGATGTACCTGGTGGAGGAAGCCATCCTGGAGCATTTCCGCGAAAGCGGATGGGCTCCCCGGGACCTCTTCGAAAACCACGGCCTGTGCCTGGAGATCGTGGACTCCAACGTCCGCATCCTCCATGCCCTGCACATGGATGACAAAGTGAAGATCCAGGTGGTCCCCAAATCCAAGCCCGGGGAGAGCGAACTGTCCTATGCCGTGGAACTGTTCGTGGACCGGGACGGCAAGGAGCTGAAGGCCCTCACCGGCAAGGTGAAGGTACAGTTCCGCCAGGACCTGAGCGGCGTGACCAATCCGGTCACCGTTTCCGCCTTGGCCGGCTTCACGGTTCCGGAAATCAAGCGCTCCCGCCCCGGCTTGCAGTCCGTGGACCTGGACCTGCAATCGCGCGGCTCGGAAAATCCCACCGACGAATTGATCAACCGCGTGGTGCCCGCCGATGCCAACGCGTTCGTGTGGAAATGGCATATCCCCTATTTCTATTGCCACTTCACCGAACGGATCCAGCACAGCGGCTACCTGCGCCTGATGGAGGAGGTGGTGGACCTCTTCCTGGCCGACCGGGGCATCTCCATCTGGACCATGCTGGATACGCGCAAATGGATCCCGGTGGTTCCCAGCGCCAGCGTCGAGATCCTCGCCGAAGCCTACATGGAGGAAACCCTGTACACCGTCTACACGGTGGAGGACATCTTCAAGGACGCCACCTACACTTCGCGCATGGATTGCTACGCGAAGCGCGGGGATGCCCTCATCAAGGTCGCCACCGGCCGCATCACCCACGGCTATGCCGTGATCGAGAACCGCAAGGACTGGTCCCTGGTGGCCTTCGATGAGAAGACCCTGGCCGCCTTGAGGGGGAAGAGGCCAAAATGAAAAAGCCCATCCGGTTCTTCTTCTCCTTCCGGAGCCCGTATTCCTGGATCGCGTTCCGCGAACTGGACGCCCGCTTGGGATTCGATCCCGGACGCATCCAATACATTCCCTTCTGGGAACCGGACCCCCAGAGCAAGCGCCTGTTGGGGGAACGCGGCGGCGCGTTCCTGTACGCGCCCATGAGCCGGGAAAAGCACCTGTATATCCTGCAGGACATCAAGCGCCTGGTGCGGAAGTACGGGCTGAAGATGGCGTGGCCCGTGGACAAGGAGCCCTGGTGGGAGCTGTCCCATCTCGGCTTCTTCGTCGCGGAACGCGCCGGCAAGGCGCGGGAATACCTCCATGCCGTCTACCGGGCGCGCTGGGAGGAAGGGGCGGACATCAGCCAGCCGGATACCCTGTTGCGCGTCGCCGGGGCCTTGGGCCTGGACGGGAGGAAAATCCTTTCCGCCCCCATGGACGAGGCCATCCGCGATGAGGGCGCCGAGGCGCTGAATGCCTGCGTCCGGGACGGGGTCTTCGGCGTGCCGTTCTTCGTCCATGGCTACCAGAAATTCTGGGGCCTGGATCGGCTGGAGGATTTCCTGGCCACCCTGGCCGATGCCCCGGCCTTTCCGGGCCGGGATCCCGCGCCCAATCGCCAGGCCGCCGCGGCCGTTTCCACCTTTTCCCGGGAGGCTTGATCATGGAAGACAACCTGGATGGCGTCGATTTGCGCGCGTTGCGCGCCCAAGGGGATTTTCCCGGCACCTGGGAAGATGCCGGGGAAGCCCGCAGCCCCGTCATGGAAGGGATTCCGGAGTCCCTGGACGGGGAATACGGATGCTACGACCGCGACCATGCCGGAGGCTGCGGCTGACCCATGGAATATCTGCTGATCGAAACCCGCTCCGCCTGGGAGGGCGGAGACGTGCACGGGTTCCTGGAGCTGGCCGTGGAATTGGCCCGCCAAGGCAACCGCGTGGACCTCTTCCTGTTGCAGAACGGCGTGCTGCTCGCGCGCAAGGGCGCGGATGCGCGCATGGGGGACCTGGCGCATGCCGCCGACGTTTCCCTGTGGGCCGACGCCTTCTCGCTGGAACAACGCAGCGTCTCCGCGCCGGCTTTGCATGAGGCCGTGCGCGTGGGCGGCATGGCGGATCTGATCCGCATGCTGGCGCGCCCCGGCTGCAAACCCATCTGGCATTCGTGAGGACCCATGGAAACGGATAATCCCGGCAAACCGTCCTTCTTTTTCGGACTGATGGGAACGCCCTACCAGAGCGATCTGGCCACCAGTCTCTTCCGCATGGTCCAGGAGGCCCTGGCCCAAGGGCATGAGGTGGTGGTGTGGACGTGCGGCTACGGCACCATGCTCACCCAGCGCACTTTGGTCCGCCCGCCGGATATGTTCGAAGACGGGCAGGGCGTGGCGGCCCATCCCACCACGGCGGAGCTGGTGCAATCGATGTTCCGCTCCTCCCGCGGGCACCTGAAGTGGTTCGTCTGCAGATACTGCATGGAGGAGCGCGGCGCCGTGCACCAGATCGAAGAGGTCTCGGTGAAGATTCCCTTCACGTTCCAGCATTATCTCAATAAGGCGGACATCCCTTTGGTCCTGGGGGTCAAATCATGAACATGCCCAAGGCGCGGGGGAAATCCTCCCTGGCGATCATCGAAAAGGCCTTCCGCGGCGCCGTCGAGGAGCAATACGGCCACATCGTCTGGCTTTCGCGCGTGGTGCGGAAGATGGGAGGCCGGACTTCCCTCCTGCTCAAGGGCGACACGGTCCTGTTCGCCGTGCGCGGACAGCCCCGCCAATCCCTGCCGATCGGCGAGGACGTGCTGGAGGGCCTGCCCCATTACGAAACCACCCTGGAACGCATGGCCGCCGAAGGCGTGCCCTTGTTCGCCTTCGCGCCGGACCTGCGCCGCCTGGGTATCGCGGCGGACAGGCTCATGCCCGGCGTGGCGCCCGTGGAATTGGACCGGCTGGCCTCCCTGTGCGGGGAGTCGGATGCGGTATGGTTCTGGTGAAAACGCCGTCCGGCGCATCCCGAGGGGCCGAGCCGGGAAAAAAGGAGAGACCATGAGAGACGGACAAATGATCGTGGAGGGCCGCGAGGCCCGCGGCCGGAAATGCGTCAGCGGCAGCGAGCCCTTCGTGCTCGGGCATTACCCGGAAACGCCCATCTATCCCGGGGTGCTTTCCATCGACCTGATCGTCGGCGCCGCGGAAGCCCTGGTCCGCGCCGAGTACCGGAGGGAATGCCGGGCGGCGCAGATCAGCCGCATCCAGTTCCTGGACATGTCCAGGCCCGGCGACGTGCTCGAAATCAAGGCCGCGGTCAAGAAAGAAGAGTCCGACGGCATCGTCGTGACCGGCGCCATCGAAGCGGGCGGCAAGGCGAAGATGCGCGGAACCGTCCGCGTCCGCTTCCTCTGATCCGTCCGCCCGCGAAACGACAACCCCATCCTCCCCCCGCGCGGGGAAACAGGAGACCCTGCATGCTTACAGGAAAACACGCCCTCGTCACCGGCGCCAGCCGCGGCATCGGCAAGGCCATCGCCACCGATCTGGCCGCCGCCGGCGCCAACGTCAGTTTCACCTACCGCGAGAACGAGGCCAAGGCGGAACAGCTTTTGTCCGAACTCCGCGCCGACCACCCGGAGCGCCGTTTTTCCGCCTGCAAATGCGACGTGGCCGTTCCCTCCGAAGTGCAGTCCGCCCTCAAGTCCCTGATCGCCGGCAACGGTCCTGTCGACGCGCTCATCAACAATGCGGGCATCATCAGGGACGTCCCTTTCTTCAGCATGAAAGAGGAGGATTGGAAGCTTGTCCTGGACACCAACCTCACCGGGATCTTCCACGTCACCAAGGCCCTGGCCTTCGACTTCCTCAAGCGCAAGTCCGGAACCATCGTCAACATCACCTCCGTCGCCGGAGTATACGGGAACGCCGGCCAGGCCAATTATTCCGCCTCCAAGGCGGGAATCATCGGATTCACCAAGTCCTTATCCAAGGAGATGGGACCCTATGGCATCCGGGTCAACGCCGTGGCCCCGGGGTTCATCGAGACCGACATGACGGGCGGCATCAAGGAGAAGGACCTGGAGGAGTACAAGAAAAGGATTTCCCTGCGCCGCATGGGCCGCGCCAGCGAAGTGGCGCATGCCGTCACCTTCCTGGCCTCGGAACTGTCCAGCTATCTCACCGGCCACGTGCTGATGGTGGACGGGGGGATCAGCCTATGATCGCCGGCCTTTCCGGAACCGCCCCCGCGGCGGAAGCGCCGGCCCGCGCGCCCGCCGCGCTGGAGTACATCGACATCAAGAAGATCCTCCCCCATGGCTTTCCTTTCCTGTTGGTGGATCGCGTGGCGGATTATGAAAAAGGCGCCTGGATCCGCGGCATCAAGAACCTGGCCGCGCGGGAGCCCTTCCTCGATCCGGACGCCACCGGGATCTGTCCGCCCGGGCTGGTCATCGAAGCCATCGGCCAATTGGCCATCATCCTGTTCGGCCTGTCCCGGCCGGAACCGACCCTGCCGGAAATCCTGCTCGGGTCCATCTCCCAGGTGGACATCCTGGGAGAAGTCCCCACCGGGGGGCAATTGATCCTGGAGGCGGAGGTGGTGAAGCTCATGGACAACAGCCTCATCTTCAACGGCCGCGCCTCCCTGGACGGAACGCCCGTGCTCACCTTGCAGAATCTGCTCGCCGTAACCCGATAACCCCATGCCGACCCATCAAGGAGCCTACCCATGAGAATCAACTCCGCCCAATACATTCCCGGATCCCGGGTGATGAAGGATGAGGACATCCTTCAGGAAATCCGGTCCAACAGCGCTCCTATCTTCAAGGGGGACCTGGATCGCACCCTGAACTCGGTCAAGTTCATGCTGCAGCAAGGGGGTTGCAAGACCCGGTATTGGCTCGCCGACGACCAAACGCCCATCGCATTGCTGACTCGCGCCGCGCAGGCCGCCCTCGACGAGTCCGGCTATGACAAGAAGGACATCGAATTGGTGATGTTCACGGGGATGGGGCGGGGGTTCCTGGAACCGGGGGATTCCTATTTCGTGGCCAACGCCCTGGGCATGGAGAACGCCCATTGCTTCGACATCGTGGACGCATGCATGAGCTGGTCCCGCGCCGCGGACATCGCTAACACGTTCTTCAAGTCGGGCAAATACAGGAACGCCATGATCGTGAACGCGGAGAAGTTCTTCGGGGAAGCCGGACTAGGGTATCCCAGCAGCTACGCCCTCAAGGGGGTGGAGGAAATCCCTTATTGCTTCGCCTCCTGGGTGGGCAGCGAGGGCGCTTCCGCCACCATCCTCTCGCATGATCCGGACAACGAGTGGGAGTTCCATTTCACCTCCTTCAATTCCAACGCCGATTTGTGCACCATCCCCCTCAAGGGATGGCGGGGCCGCTGCCATCCCACCGGCCGCATGGGCCATAACGGAGAAGGCGCCTTTACCGCCTGGGGTTCGGCCATGTTCACCAAGGGCGGGCCCTACATGACGGACATCCTCACCCGGCTCAAGCCCCACTACCAGGACCTCAAAGCCGTATTCTGCCACACCGGCGGACCCGCCACGGAATTCCACAAGCTGGCGAAGGCGGCCGGCGCCGATCACCTGGTGAAGTACATCTATCCCGAATTCGGAAACGTGGGTTCGGCCTCCATCCCCGCTTCCATATCCGAGTTCGAGAAGCGCGGAGAGATCAAGCGCGGGGATCGGCTTGGGGGATGGATCGGCAGCTCGGGATTCTCTTTCGTTGCATACACCTTCATCTACTGAACCATCCGACCGGGGCGGTCCCGGGAAGCGAGGAACATCCATGGACTCTTCCAAGACACCCTTTGCGCGGCGGTTCGGCCGCTTCGTGCTCCGCTATCGCTGGCTGGTCATCGCCGTGAACGCGCTCCTGCTGGCGTGGATCTTCTCCGCCATGGGCCGGCGCGTGGAGGTGTACCAGGCGCACGTGGCCTACATGCGGCAGCTACGGGACAATCCCCTGGCGGTCGATCCCGCGCACAAAACACCTCCCCCCCTCTTCAACGGGGACTACCATATCTGGTTCGATAAAAAGGACCCTTTGCTGGCCGATAATGACCGGTTCGAAAAGATCTTCGCCAAAGAGGACATCCTCATCGTGGCGGCCACCTCCAAGTCCGGGGAGATCTTCACCAATGCCAACCTCGCCGCGCTGCGCGCCCTTACCGACAGCCTGTGGTCCGTGCCCTATGTGAGCCGCGTGGACGGGCTGGCCAATTTCAACTACACCTATAGCCAAGGGGACGATCTGAGGGTGGAGGATTTCCTCACCGGCATTCCTTACACCCCGGCCGCCTTGTCGGAAAAGCGGGCCACCGCCCTGTCCGATTCCGTGGTTTCCAAATTCTTCGTGTCCAAGGACGCAGCCGTCACCCAGATCATGCTCCGGGTGATAGCGCCGCCGGATTTCCCCGAGGCGCACGCGGAAGCCCGCGCCCGTGCCGAAGCCCTCCTGGCCTCCGTGGGAGCCGCCTCGCCGGACCTGGAATACAAGCTGGGCGGCACGGTCATGCTGAACACGGCCTTTTCCGAGTTCGCCGAACGCGACTCGAAAAAACTGGTGCCCTTCATGTTCCTATTCATCATCGCCGTGCTGGCCTTCCTGCTGCGGTCCTTCTGGGCCACGGCGATTCCCGTGGGCATCCTCTTCACCTCCATCCTCTTTCCCATCTGCCTGTTCGTGGGGGCCTTCGGGTTCTCGCTCACCAACGTGAACGTCACCTCCATGCAGATCCTGGTGTCGGTGGCCATCGCCGATTCCGTCCACATGCTCACCATCTTCTTCCAGCAGCTGCGCGCGGGCCACAGCCGGGAGGAGGCGGTGATTGCCACGGTCGAGAAGAACCTGGTTCCCTGCTTCGTCACCTGGTTCAACACCGCCGTGGGTTTCTACACCCTTATCTGGCAGGGCATCCCGCCTTTCGCGGACCTGGGCCTGTTCGCGGGCACGGGCACGTTGTACGCGTTCCTCGCCACCATCGCCACCCTGCCCGCCCTGCTTTCCTTCATCCCCTGGAAGGTCAAGCCGGCCAAGGCCGGCACGGATTCCAAGGGGCTGCCGCAATGGCCCATCGCCCTGGTGGACTGGGTGGATGCCCATAAGAAGGCCATCTGCTATTCTTCCCTGGGGCTCACCTTGGCCTCCATCGCCCTCATTTTCGTGATCCGGGTCGACAACAATTCCGTGCACTACTTCGGCAAGCATACATCCTTCCGCAAGTCCGCGGAATACATCGACGCCCGCATCTCGGGAACCATGCCTTTCGAGTACGGATTCTCCGCGGGCGAGGCGAACGGCATCTATTCCCCCGCCTTCCTGAAAAAAGTGGAACGCTTCCAGACCTACCTCGCCTCCCATCCCGACTACCATTTCACCCACGTGACCAGCATCGTGGACGTGGTGAAGCGTCTCAACCAGACCATGCACGGCGGGGATCCCGGCTTCTACCGCATTCCGGACCGGGACTCGGTCACGGCGGAGGGCGATACCCTCCTCGCCCGCAACCTGATCGCGCAATATCTCCTTCTATACACCTTGTCCCTGCCGCAGGGCATGGACCTGACGAACCAGATCAGCCTCGACAACGGCCGGTTGCGGGTCACGGCCTTCCAGACCAACCTCAACTCCTCGCGCCAGTTGGAAATAGCCAAGGAGATCGACGCCTGGATCCGGGCGGAGATGCCGGAGACGGAGGCCCGGAGCCTGGGCGCGCCCCTCATCTTCGCCAATCTCATGGGGATCGCGATTCCCGGCATGATCCTGAACCTGATAGGGGACTTCGCCATCATTACCCTGATCCTATTGGTGACCTTCCGGTCCTTCAAGTCCGGGATCGTGAGCCTCATCCCCAACGTGTGGCCCATCTTCATCGTCTACGGGATCATGGGCCTCAGCCAGTACATGGTGAACCTTTCCGTCACCCTGGTCGGCATCATCACCTTGGGCATCGCCGTGGACGACACGGTCCACTTCATGCTCCACTATAACGCCTTGGTGCGGGCGGGCGAGCCGCGCAAATCCGCCATCGTCAAGACCCTGCAGGAGGAAGGCACGGCCATCATCTTCACCTCGCTGATCCTGATCGCGGGGTTCTCGGTGCTCATGCTTTCGGAGTTCGCCATCAACGTCGACCTGGGCATGTGGTGCACTTCCGTCTGGGCCCTGGCCCTGCTCGCCGAGTTCATCCTGTTGCCCGCCACCCTGTTGTACTTCGACAAGCCTGCTCCCGGGACACCCGCCCCGCTCGCGCAACTGAATACGGCGAAAGCCGCCGCAGCGCAAACCGCCCATTAGATCCGGCGCGGGAAGGGTTTTCCCGCCGCCACATCCCTTATCGGAGGAATCCCATCATGCTTACAAGGCTTCTCACGGGCATCTTGCTTCTCTGCGCCGCCGCCCAGGCCGCCGACGGCGGGGAAGGCCGCGCCATCCACGTCAAGTACGATTCCTGCCGTCACGGCTTCGGGGACGAAACCGTGACGGTGAACATGTTCCTCATCAACGCCAACGGCGACACCACCACCCGGCGCGTCAAAACCCTGATCCTGGAGCGCAAGGAGTCCTTCGATTATTCCCTGATCCAATTCATGGATCCCCCGGACGTGCGCGGCGCGGGACTGCTCACCTACCAGAATCCGCGCGGCGAGGACCAGCAATGGCTCTATCTTCCCGAACTGCGCCGGGTCAAGGTGATCTCCTCCCAGAACAAGTCCGGATCCTTCATGGGATCGGAATTCGCCTACGAAGACATCACCGGCAATTCCCTCGACAAGTTCGAGTACCGCAAGATCGGGGAAGCGGACCTGGAAGGGATGCCCTGCCACCTGATCGAGAAGAAACCCCTGTTCACCTCCGGGTACGTGCGGGTCAAGGAATGGATCGACAAGGAAAAGTGCCTGCTGCGGCGGGCGGAGATGATCGACCGGAAAGGTTCGCTCCTGAAAGTGGAACTGGACGAGGATTGGCGCCTGTATGGGAATACCTGGAAGTCGGATCGCCTGACCATGATCAACTTGCAAACCGGTAAGAAGACGGTTCTCGTCTTCTCCGATCGCAAGCACCGCGTGGGTCTCAAGGAAGGCGACTTCACCCAGCCCAGCATGCAAAGGGTCCGCTTTTAGGCCATGGGCGCGCTGCTTCGATGGGCCCGCGCTCCGTGGCCCGGTCCGGCCTGCCTGTGCCTGATCCGCCTGCGCATGATTCGCCTATGCATGATTTTCCCATGCCTGTTCCCGTTCGCCGCATCGCCCGCGGCCGCGATGGAAGGAACCGGTTTCGATTTCCGCGGCTCCCTGGAAAGCCGGTTCCGGGTGTTCCCCCAGGATGCCCTCGATCCGGATCAAGGATCGGGACAGCATGCCTACGGGATCGAGGCGGAACTGAACCTGGGCCTGCCGCATGGCCTGGAAGCCCGCGCGCATCCGCGCCTGCGCCTGGACGGAAACCGGATCCGCCAGAACCCCCTGGTGATGGACGATTTCTACCTCGGTCAATTCATCGAAGGGTTGCAATGGCGCGCCGGATACCAGGTTTTTTCCTGGAAGGTGGTGGAGAGCTACAGCCAGGCGGATGTCCTCAATCAGACCGATCGCCGCCTCGACCTGCTGGACCCGGACAAGCTGGCCGAACCCGCGGCATTCCTGCGTCTGGATCTGCCGGCCTGGCTGGGTGAAGCCCTGGAAGCCTACTCCCTGCCTTATTTCACCCCGGGACCGCTGCCGCGATCCGAAAGCCGTTACTCGCCGGTTACGGGAACGCCTTTCACCCTGGTCTCCGACGCCGATTCCGCCACCTATGATTCCCCCTCCGGACGCTGGGAGCCGCAATGGGCCTTGCGGCACCTCTGGCGCCCGGGCAGCTTCGACGTCGCGTTCTTCTGGTTCCACGGGTATCGGCGCTTCCCCGTCTTTGCGCCCCATCCCGCCGCTCCGGGAACGCTGGTGCCGCGCTACCTGCGCGTGGAACAAGGAGGCATGACGTTCCAGGGCACCCTGGGCAATTGGATCCTGAAAGGGGAAGGATCCTGGCAAGGTTTTACCGGCGATGTGCGCGGGCCGACCGGGAGCCCGGTGGATCCCTACGGGTCGTTCACCACCGGTTTCGAATACACCTTTTACGCGCCCATCGCGGCGGATCAGGATGTGGTCACGCTGGTGGAATGGATAGGAGATACCGATTCCGGAAAAGATCCCATTGATTTGGAAGGGTTCCGTCCCTTCCAAAACGACCTTTTCATGGGCCTGCGTTACGTCTTCAACGGCCTTTCCGATGCCACCGCGACCGGCGGCGTGTTCTGGGACTATCGCGAGGGAGATGCCCTGTACAAACTGGAACTCCGGAGGCGATTCTTCACCCACCTGTCCTGCAGCGCCGGTTACAATGGGGTTATGTTGGGATCGGACACGGGCCGGTTCCAGTTCCTGGATCGTTCGTCCAACCTCTTCGCGGACCTCAAAGCGTATTGGTGATCCGCGTATCGCGCTTCCGCCGGGCTGGACGCGGCCTCCCGACGATCCTATATTTCCGACAGCGTACCAACAGCGTAAGGCCAAGCCGGTCGAAAGGAAACGCCTCCCATGTCGATCAGCAAAACCTGGGGCACCGACCCTTCGGAACGGAAACTCCCGTATCCCTGCGATGCGGTGGTTCCCGGCGCCCAGGACGAATATTTCCGGGGCATCACCGTGAACGCCTCTTCCGCTGTCGTCTTCCGCTGGTTGTGCCAGTTGCGGGCCGGACCTTACAGCTACGATATGATAGACAACCTGGGGCGGAAAAGCTCCACTCGGCTCACTCCGGGCCTGGAGAACCTGGCGCGCGGCCAAATCTTCATGTACGGCTTCGAGCTCATGGAATTCGAAAAAGACAGGCATATCACCCTCAAGAGCCGCGGGGGAAGCCTCCTGATCGGCATCATCGGCGTGAGCTATTGCCTCCAAAGCCGGTCGGACCATTCCTCCCGCCTGCTGGTCAAGGTTTCCGTCCGTTACCCGGCGGGCCCCGTAGGTTGGGGCATGCGCGCGCTGCTCCCCTGGGGCGACCTTTTCATGATGCGCAAGCAGATGATGAATTTCAAGGCGCTGGCCGAAGCGCAAGCACGTACTTCCGCGGCCTGAAGCCCGTCTTTTGATCCGGCCGCCCGGATCCTCCGGCCGGATCTTCCGGTGAATGCCCCGTCCGTTTTCTCCCGTTCCCAGGCCGCGTGCTTCACGCGCCGTTCAAAATCCGTCACCCCCAAACAAGGAGTTCCCATGTCCATAGAACAGAACAAAGCCATCATCCAACGTTATCTCAAGGCTTGGAATACGGCCGACCTCCATGCCTTCGATGAATTGCTGGCGCCGGATTTCAGGAGTCATTGCGGCACCCAGCATACCTGCACCATGGTGAAAATCGATCGGGAGGCATACAAGAAGCTGGTGACCCTGTACCACGCCGCCTTCCCGGACATCAAGTTCGAGATCGATGAGATGATCGCCGAAGGGGACAAGGTGGTGGTGCGCTGGACGGCCACCGGCACCCATAAAGGGGAGTTCGCCGGGATCCCGCCCACCAATGAAAGCATCATCATCACCGCCACCGTGGTCGAGCGGATCAAGGACGGCAAGGTGATGGAACATTGGGCCAACCGCGACGACCTGGGATTGCTTCAGCAGTTGGGGGTGGTGCCGCCCGTATCCTTGATGGAAAGCCTGGTTACCGTCGAGGTATGATCCGCCGGAAAGGGGCGCTCAGGCGGCTTCGCTGGCCTTCCGGAGCGCCCGCAGCATTTCCATCCGGGTCAATCCGCTCATGGGCTTGATCAGCAGCCAATACGCCATGAAGATCCGGGTCGTGGCCGTTCCATAGCATTGCACGCGGGTTTCCGTGGTGAGGCGGGTCTTGCCGCCCGCCGCCTCCGCCAAGTGGAAATTCCATGCGGCCTTGAAATAGCCTTCCGTTTCGTAGGCCTTGAATTGCTCCGGCTTCAGCCTGGGGTTGCGATCGCCCAGTCCCACCTTTTGCACCAAGCCGAGCACGATCTCGTCCCGGCCGTTTTCGCCCAGCAACATGAATCCGAAATCCAGGAAGGCGTCCAATCCCAAGGTACGGGTTGCGCGGGGTTTATGCGACAGGGCGGAAGCGATGGCGGTCCCGGCGCCGAACAGCGGTTGGAACAGGGAATGGCCCAGGTCCAGCCGCCGCACCACCGGATAGATGGCGGCGGAAGGCGCCTGTATCAAGGTGTGATGGGACTCGTTGGCGCTGAAGCGGGGCAGAAAATCGTCAATCAACACGAACACCTCCCCATTACCGTAACATATACGTTACGCGTTCTCCGGCCAAAGCCGCTTCGCTTAAATATAGTCAAAGGCGCGGGAGCGGATCGATCCATTCCCAAGATTTCCGTTTCTACCATCCATTGCCGGCCGCGCAAGGTGAATGTTATGGAATCGCCACTTTGTAAGATCGGGTCCAATCGCCTCTGCTGATTTTTACGAAGTACAGGCCTGCGTCAAGGCCTCGAATGGAATGGGATTCCGCACTTGCGTCAACGTTGAAAAACGATTGAATCCGGCCCGATAAAGTAAGGATTTTTCCGGAAAAATGTTGGCCGTTGATGTTCCGGAAATGCAGGCCGTTTTTTGCCGGCGATATGCCCACTTCCGGAGGAGGAGATAAATCCGTTTTTGAAACGGATGAGCCTGCCTTGGTGAATTCCACGCTGGAAACGCTGCTGTTTTTGAATCCGTCTCGAGTGGCGATCGCTTTCACGACGGTAGTCGCATTTATGGCCAGGGAATCGGTGTATGCAGGGGAGGATGCCGTTGGCGTCGATCCATCCAGGGTGTAGCGGATTACCGCTCCCGTGATGGCGACCTCCAAACCAACCTTGACGGTTCCGGAGAAATTGCCGCCATCCGGAGCGATGGACGGACTGACGAGGGGTTCTCCAGGGTTGAACGGCCGGATTTTCAGATTTCTGAATGAAACCTCGAGGTTGGCGCCGTGGCCTTGCATTCCAATGCAGCCGGATTTGTTCTTGGACCAAGTGGCGCGTTGGCCGGAGCATTGATTGTAGAACTTGCTCAGTTTGAATCGCTCCTCCCAGTCGGGAGAACCGGTTTCGTAGTCGACTACCTTCTGATTGTTGAGCCAATGTTCGATGGCGTTTCCGTTCGCCCAGACCACCGCCCGATTCCATTGGGGAACGGGCAGAAAAACGGTGCTGTCATAGTATTGTCCGCCGATGGCTCCGTTTTTCGTCGTCGGGTACATATCATAGTTCGCACCCGTTCTTTTAACGTAGGCCATTTTTCCATTGGGCAGCTTGTCTGCGGGGTTCTTGCTGGTTTCCCCCCGGTCGCCGCCGGCGGCATCATCCAATAGAGCATACTCCGAACCGCTGCAAAACCAGCCGGGAGGGGAGGTCACCCGGAAGAAGATTCCGCTGTTGCCTCCCGGACCCATTTTCACGTCGATGGAAAACTCGAAGTCGGTATAGGTGTCCTTGGTGAACAGGTTGCTTGAAGCGGTCTGCCGGATGTGAAGCGCACTGTCCTTCAATTCCCAACTTGTTTTCGGGTCCCAACCGTTATCGGTACCGTCTTCCCCTACCTTCCAATGGTCTTTTAAATGGATCCCATCGAACAGCAAAATCCATCCCGCCTTTTTTTCGGCCGCGGTCAGCGTATTCGCCGCTCCCGCCGAACCCAGGCAAGCCCAGAAAATCCCCAACATGCAAACGCCGGCATTCCGCATATCGATCATCCCCGCACCCTGCTCCAATGTAACCTTCAAATGGGGATTCGCAAACGCAGATCCAGCCCGGCCGTGACGGCTGACAGGCCGGCGTCACACCAAAAGACCCGGTTCCTCCACCGGCGCGCGCCCTCGGCGTCCCCGGAATACACCTTCCGCAAGGTCATGGCATTGGGAAACGTCAGGGTTCCCAATAGCAGGGCCTCGAATGGGAGCAACTGGACATCATCGAAGGCATTCGGCAGCAGGAACAAAGGCGCGGCGGTCTTCAGGGCATAGGGGGCGGACAAGAGGAAGTCATGCCCGTCCATCACCTGGCCACGACCCGGGGAGGCCAGGGCGCATGCCGAAATCAGGAGAAAAGCGCAGATTCCGCCCAAGGTTTGCTTGGCCATAAGCATAGGATGAATAAGCCGGTCAAAATGCCTCCGGCAGGCGGAAAAATCCCGTACCTTGAGCATGCTCTTCAGCGGAAAAGGCGTTCCCCACCGGAATACGCGACCCAAAGCAGCCAGGCCGGCACGGCGGCGGCCAGGGTCATGAGGACATTGGTATGGGGCCCCTGGTCCATGCCGCGGCGGACGGCCCATTCCCCCCAGAGGGATTCGAACACGTTCGCCAGGACGGCGATGGCCGCCAGGGCCAGCGCGTCGGCGGGACCGCCCCAGCCCAAAGGCATCGCGGCCGCGGCCATCGCCCCCGCCGCCGCCAGGCCGCACAAGGTGCCCGCCAGGGAGACGCCCCCTTCGGTCCCGGGCGCCACCGCGCGGAAGGTCCTCAGGGAAACCGTCCTGCCGCCCACGGCCTTGCCCATTTCCGAAGAGACCGTATCCATGGTCTTGGCGATCAGGGGCGCGATGCATACCAGCAAGCCGGCCGCGTTTCCGTCGCGCGCCAACGGCGTCATCCAGGCCGCCACTCCCATGGCGCCGAACACCTCCGCGGCCCCGCGCCGCCCTCCCCGCGCCTCGGCGATGCCCAAGGCCCGTTTGCGGGCGGAGCCGAAGCGCGTGGCGAGATTGCCCAAGGCGAAGAAGCCTCCCAGGAAGAGGAACAGCCGCGGATCCGCGAAGATGAGGAGGAAGGCCATGATGGCGCCCAGGACCGCGCCGCCCAGGGTAAGCAGCCGGCCCGCATAGGCCAGGGCGCCGAACGCCACGGGCACGGCCCAGAGCCAGTCCGGGGAGGGAAGCCGGCCGCCCGCCAGGAGCGGATTGGGGAACAACGGGATCAGGACGCTGAGGAAGAAGGGGATCGCCAGATTGTCGGCCACCCCGAACCAGGCGGTTTCCGCGCAGGCGGCCACCAGGACCAGGAGCGCCACGGCCGCCCATCCGCCCGGGGAAAGCGGCGGCAGCGCCCAGTGGGCCAGCGCGAAGGCCGGGAGCAGGGAGAGCGCGGTCCCCAGCAGCACGGCGGCGGCGGGCTTGCGCGGGTTCCATGGCAGGGCCGGTCCGCCGGGAAGCAGTCGGCAGGCCAAGCCGAGGCACGCGTCGACGAAGGCCAGGGCGAACCAGGCCGCGCCCGCCGGCAGGTACCATGCGGGTTTCCCCGGCCGGCCGAAGGCGATCACGCAGGCCATCAGCGCCGCCGGATACAGGACGATTTCCAGCGCCCCCATGCCGCTTTCTTCGGCGCGGTACAGCCCCCGGGCCGCCCAAGGCAGCACGAAGACGTTCATCAGGAGCAGCGCAAAGGTCACGCCCAGGGCCTGGAGCGGACTCATCCAGGGCAGGAAGAGGGCGGGCCAGAAGGCCGCCATGTGCGCGGCTTTGCGCCGGGTTTCCGCCCAGGTGAGGCGGGAGGGAGGGAAAGGCATGCGGCGAAAGTTAGGAGTCGGACCCTGCC
>DATENA010000057.1:0-7524 GCA_035275285.1 Fibrobacteria bacterium
ATTCTGCTCCTCTCCTCCGTGGTCGCGCTCATCGGAGGCATCCTGTATTTCCGGAAGCGGAAACAGGTTGCGGACCGGTACACCATGGGCGAGGAGGAAGGCCGGGAATCGTGGGACGCGCGCGCGCGGGACGAAAGCCTGGCTTCTTCAATCCCCTGAAACCTCAATCCCCTGAGGCCCGTCGCGGGGCGGCCCAGGCGCCCCATCGTAACTTATACGTTACCCAATGGTCCCTTCTCCCGGGGAAAGAGCCGGTAAACCGGTACGGGGCGACGGCCGGCGCTCCGGCCTATGCACGCCCGGCGCTCCGGCGTGACGCATCTTTGCGGATGCGGTTCCGGCAAGCTCCGCCGTGACGGACCGGCAATCCCGGAAACCGGCGACCCGGATGGAAATAAACCGGCGACCCGGCAGCATATTCCAGGCTGCACCACATCCTTTAAATTGCTATTATACAGCGATAAAACGATGCGCCAGGCCTGTCGTTGTCGCGCGATCCGCGCGGGACGATCGGGATGCGTAACGGCGCATGGGATCGGAAAGGCTGGGATGTCTAGAGGCTTGCGGATCTTCGGTTGTTCAATGTTGGTTTCCGGTTGGGCCGCGGCAGGCACCCCCCAGCCCTCCAAAGAGGAATTCCTCACCAAAATCGTGATTAAAAGCCTGGGCTCATGGCATTACAGCCCTCCCAAGATCGACGACGCCTTCTCCCGCAAAGTCTACGCCCTGCAGCTCAAGCGCATGGATCCCCAGAAGCGCTTCCTGGTGCAGGAAGACATCGACACCCTGGTCCGTTTCGAAACCGACATCGACAATGAACTGAACCAGGGCACCACCACTTTCTTCGAAGCGTCCTCGACCCTGCTGCGGCGCCGCATGCTGGAAGCCCAGGCCCTGACGTCCGCCATCCTGGAGGGGCCCATCGACCTCAACCAGGACGACTCCCTTCCCATGGATCCGGAAAAGCAATCCTGGGCCAAGGGCAAGGATGAATTGCGCCAGCGTTGGACCCGCCTGCTCAAGTACCAGATCCTGACGCATATCCAGGACGTCAAGGAGACCAAGGAAAAGGAGAAGGACAAGGGGAAATCCAAGGACGATGCCAAGGAGAAGGCCAAGGATTCCCCCAAGGTCAAGGACTCTTCCAAGTCCTCGGACAAGGCCAAGTCCGGAGCCCTGTTGGTCAAGGCTCCCACCGCGGAGGAACAGGAGAAGGATGCCCGCGAATACGTGAAGCGCAGCATCCGCCGCCTCTTCGAGCGCATGCTGAAGGAGGATAAGCTGGAAAAGGTATCCTCCTACCTCAACACCGTCGGCAACTCCCATGATCCGCATACCGAATACTTCAAGCCGGAGGCCAAGGAGGATTTCGACCTGAGCATGACCGGGACCCTGGAAGGGATCGGGGCCGTGCTGCGCGAGGATGACGGGTACATCAAGGTGGTCAGCATCGTTCCGGGCAGCGCCTCCTGGCGGCAGAAGGAGCTGAAGGCGGAAGACAAGATCCTGAAAGTGGCCCAGGGGGCCGACGAGCCCGTGGACCTGGTGGAAGCCAGCGTGAACGAGGCCGTGCGCCTGATCCGCGGCCGCAAGGGCACGGAAGTGCGCCTGACCGTGCAGAAGCCTTCCGGGCGCGTGCAGGTCATCGCCATCACGCGCGACGTGGTGGTGGTGGAGGAAACCTATGCGAAGTCCGCCATCATGACCCCGGCCGCGGGCAAGAAGAAGATCGGGTACATCAACCTGCCCGCCTTCTACCATGACTTCAACAACAGCCGCGGCCGCACCGCCTCGGCGGACGTGCGCGACGAACTGGAGAAGCTGAAAGCGGAGAACGTGGACGGCATCGTGCTCGACTTGCGCAACAACGGCGGCGGCGCCCTGGACGACGCGGTCAAGATGGCGGGCCTGTTCTTCAAGAACGGTCCCGTGGTCCAGATCAAGGATCAGAAGGGGAATACCACGGTCCTGAACGATCAGGATACGGACATCGCCTATGACGGGCCCCTGGTCGTCATGATCAACACCTTCAGCGCCTCGGCTTCCGAAATCGTGGCCGCCGCCCTCCAGGACTACGGCCGCGCCGTCATCCTGGGCACGGACACCACCTTCGGCAAGGGCACGGTGCAGTCCATGCTGGACCTGGACGCCTACCTGCCTCCGGCCTTCGCGTCCATGCGTCCCATGGGTTCCCTGAAGCTCACCATCCAGAAGTTCTACCGCATCAACGGGGGCACCACCCAGTACAAGGGCGTGGTCCCGGACATCCTCATCCCGGACGCCTACAGCAACCTGGACGTGGGGGAGAAGAACCTGGACTATCCCATGCCCTGGGATACGGTGTCTTCCCTTTCCTACGGCAAATGGACCAAGAGCAAGATCGATCTGCCCGCCCTGAAGAAGAAGAGCCAGGCGCGCCTCAAGGCCGATCCCTTCGCCCAGAAACTGGCGGATCTCTCCGAGCGCCTGCAGAAGCAGCGCGATCGCACCTGGCTGAGCCTGCAGAAGTCCAAGTACTTCCAGGAACAGGAAACGGCGCGCAAAGAGACCGAGAAGTTCGAGGCCGTCCAGAAGGAGAACGCCAACCTGAAGGTGGCCCCCCTGGCCCTGGCCCGCCCCGCGGCCGACTCCCTGGACGAGGAGAAGGAAAAGAAGTGGCGCGAGGGGCTGGCGAAGGACTTTTACCTGAGGGAAGCCGTAAACGTGCTGGGGGATATGTCGGCGACGGGAACCGCGGCGAGATAAGAGGCCGTGAATGGGGTGGGGTGGGGTGGAGATTGATGCGGCGGAGCGCCTAGCAGCATCTCGTCGGGAGTACAGGCAAATACCCTGTATCCGCGGCTACGCCCTTCGGAGTCGGGAGTCGGGAGTTGAAGAAAAGAGGGGAAAACCTGGAGTTATCGACTGAGCATGCTACATGCTCTCCCTTTTCTTCAACTCCCGCCCCCCGACTCCCGACTCCCGACGTGGAGCTGCCACGAAGCGATTCGTTTCCAGCTCCTCCGCCCACTCCCTGCGTATTCTTCACACAGGCTTAATCTCGAACACCAAATCCCCCGGCGACACATCGTCTCCTTTGGCCACCAGGATCCTGGCCACCACGCCCGCGGTGGGTGCCTTGACCACGTTGAGCATTTTCATGGCTTCCGTGGTCAGCAGCTTCTGGCCTTCTTCCACTTTGTCGCCGGCGATGGCGGCCAGTTCCACCACCTTGCCCGCCATGGGGGCGGGGATGTGGCCGGGGTTGTCCGGGTCGGCCTTGTCGCGCTTCTTGACCTTGATGCCGGAATTGGAATCGGTGACCACGGTGTTGCGGCGGCGGCCGTTCAGTTCCCAGAAGATGGTGCGGGTCCCGTCCGCCTGCAAGTCGCCGATGGCGAGCAGCTTGACGATGAGGGTCTTTCCCTCCTGGATGGTGATGGCCTTTTCCTCTCCCGGCTTGACGCCGTAGAAGAAGGTGGGGGTGTCCAGCACGGATACGTCCCCGAAATGATCCCTGAAGCGGAGATATTCGACGAAGACCTTGGGGTATTGGGCGTAGCTGAGCAGATCCTCTTCCGTGAAGGTCCGGCCGAACTTGCTCTTGAGGATGGCTTGCGCGCCCTCGAAATCGAAGTCTTCCAGGAGCTCGCCGGGACGGCAGGTGATGGGCTCCTCGCCCTTGAGCACGGCCTTCTGGATCGCGGCCGGGAAGCCTCCGGGAGGCTGGCCCATCATGCCCTTCATCATGCTCACGTAGGAATCCGGAAAGGCCAGGTCCTTGGCGCGCGCGACCACGTCGCGGGGAGTGAGGTTGTTCTGGGTCATGAACAGGGCCATGTCCCCGACGGCCTTGCTGGAAGGCGTGACCTTGATGATGTCGCCGCTCATGTCGTTGACCGTGCGGTACATGGTCTTGACTTCTTCCCAGCGTTCCCCCAGCCCCAGGGAAATCGCCTGGGCCCGGAAGTTGGAATACTGGCCGCCGGGCATTTCATGGCGGTACACGTCGGCGGTGCCGGCCTTGAGGCCGCATTCGAAAGGGGCGTACGGCTCGCGGGCCACTTCCCAGAAATCGGCCAGCTTCTGGAGCTTTTCCTCGTCCATGCCCGTGTCGCGCTCGGAACCCTTGAGGGCGCAGACCAGGGCGTTCAGGGAGGGCTGCGAGGTGATGCCCGACATGGAGGACAGGGCCGCATCCACCGCGTCCACGCCGGCCTTGGAGGCCTCCAGCAGGGCCGCCACCTGGTTGCCGCTGGTATCGTGGGTGTGCAGGTGGATGGGCAGGGAAACCGCGTTCTTGAGCTCCGTCACCAGGATGCGGGCCGCGTCCGGCTTGAGCAGGCCCGCCATGTCCTTGATGCCGAGGATGTGCGTGCCCGCCCGTTCCAGTTCCTTGGCCAGCTTCACGTAATAGGAAAGCGTGTATTTGACGCGCTTGCCGTCCGTGATGTCGCCGGAATAGCAGATGGCCGCCTCGGCGATCTTGCCGGTCTTGCCCACGGCCTCGATGCAGGGCTTGAGGCCTTCGATCCAATTGAGGCAGTCGAAAATGCGGAAGATATCGATGCCGTTCTTGGCGGAGGCGTCGATGAAGCGGTTGACGATATTGTCCGGATAATTGGTGTAGCCCACGGCGTTGCCCGAGCGCAGCAGCATCTGCAGCAGGGTGCCCGGCATGAGCCTGCGGATGCGGCGCAGGCGCTCCCAGGGATCCTCGTGCAGGAAGCGCAGGGCCACGTCGAAGGTGGCGCCGCCCCACATCTCGTTGGAGAACAGCGGGGCGGCCAGATGCGCGGTGGCGTGGGAGATCTTGAACAGGTCGTCGCTGCGCATGCGCGTGGCGATGAGGCTCTGGTGGGCGTCCCGGAAGGTCGTGTCCGTCAGGAGCAGGGATTTCCGGTCCTTCATCCATTCGGCCAGCCCTTTGGCGCCTTTGGCCTTGAACGCGGCGAAGGCGGGGGAGACCGGCGGGGCGGCCTTGGGCACGGCCGGGACCTGCGGGATCTGGATGCGGGAAGGCTTAGACGGCCCGCCCCCCGGGGGGGCGGCATCGATCTCCGGGAAGCCGTTCACGGCGATCTGGGACAGATAATCCAGCACCTTGTTGGCGCGGTCCAGCTTGGGTTTGAAGTCGAACAGCTCCGGATGGGTTTCGATGAACGTGGTGGTGCATTCCCCGGCCAGGAAGTCCGGATGCTTGAGGACGTTTTCCAGGAAAGGGATGTTGGTCTTGACCCCGCGGATGCGGAATTCGCGGATGGCGCGCAGGGCCTTGTTGGCGGCCTGATCGAACTGGAGGCCCCAGGAGCAGACCTTGATGAGCAGGGAGTCGTAATGGGGGGTGATGACGGCGCCGTCGAAACCGGAGCCCGCGTCCAGGCGGATGCCCATGCCTTCGCCCGCGCGGAAGGCCGTGATCTTGCCGTGGTCGGGCGCGAAATTGTTCTGGGGATCTTCCGTGGTCAGGCGCAGTTGGATGCAGAAGCCGCTTTTCTTGATATGGGCCTGGTCCGGGATGCGGATGGTGTCATGGGAAAGGGGGTAGCCCTCCGCGATGCGGATCTGGCATTGCACGATGTCCCGGCCGGTGATCACTTCCGTGACGGTGTGCTCCACCTGGATGCGCGGGTTGACCTCGATGAAATAATGCCGGCCCTTCCGGTCCACCAGGAACTCCACCGTGCCGGCGTTGACGTAGTCGACCTGGCGCGCGATGGCCAGCGCGTCCGCGTAGAGCGCTTCCTTCTGCCTGGAGCTGAGGTTGAGGGCGGGGGCGATTTCCACCACCTTCTGGTGGCGGCGCTGGATGGAGCAATCGCGTTCGAACAGGTGCACCATGTTGCCGTGGGCATCGGCCAGGACCTGCACTTCGATGTGCTTGGGCCCGTCCAGGTACCGTTCGATGAAGACCTTGGGATTGCCGAAGGAGGCTTCCGCCTCCGCCCGGGAGCGGGCGATGGCGTTGAGGAGCTCGCTGCGGTCGTTGACGATGCTCATGCCCCGGCCGCCGCCTCCCATGGCGGCCTTGATGATCAGGGGGTAGCCGTATTCCTTGGCGAAGAGAAGCGCATCCTGTTCGGATTCCACCGCCTCCTTGGTGCCGGGCACGGTGGGCACCTTGGCCTTTTCCGCGATGGTGCGGGCCGCCACCTTGTCGCCCATGGCGTCCAGCACTTCCGGAGGCGGGCCGATGAAGGCGATGCCGGCCCTGCGGCAGGCGCGGGCGAAATCGGCGTTTTCCGAGAGGAAGCCGTAACCGGGATGGATGGCGTCCACGCCCTTGTCCACCGCCAGTTCCACGATCTCGTCGATGGCCAGATAAGCCCCTACCGGAGACTTGCCGGCACCGACAAGATACGCTTCATCGGCCTTGTACCGATGGAGGTGCAAGCGGTCTTCTTGCGAATAGATGGCCACCGTCTGGATGCCCATCTCGGCGGCGGCGCGGAAAATGCGAATCGCGATTTCACCGCGATTCGCCACCATGATTTTGCGGAAAGGCTTGAGGGACGGTTCGGCCATGGACGCTTGGAGGCGCTTGGGCTAGTGGGCCGGGTGCGAGGCCGGCTTGCCCGTCTGCGGCTTGCCTTCCGGAGCGCCGGCCGGATTGGGGGCGCCCAGGGAAATCAGCTCGACCTCGAAGATGAGGGCCGAATTGGGGCCGATCTGCTTGCCCGCGCCATGCTCGCCGTAGCCGAGCGCCGGGGGGATGAACAGCTTCCACTTGGAGCCCACGGGCATCAACAGCAAGGCTTCCGTCCAGCCTTTGATCACGTTGCCCACCGGGAAGGTGACCGGCTGGCCGCGCTTGATGGAGCTGTCGAATTCGGTGCCGTCCAGCAGGGTGCCGACGTAATGCACGGTGACGGAGGAGGAGGAATCCGGCTTGGGACCCTTGCCTTCGGTGAGGATTTTGTACTGCAGGCCGCTGGGGGTGGTGATCACGCCGGCTTCCTTGCCGTTCTTCTCGAAGAAGGCCTTGGCGGCCTTTTCGTTCTCGACGGCCTTGACCTTGTTGGTGGAGTCCTGGCGGGCCATCATGTCCTTCTGGAAGGCCATCATGGTCTGTTGCAACTGGGAATCCGTGAGGATGGGTTTGGCGCCGCCCAGGGCGTCATTGATGCCCAAGCGCAGCTTGTCCAGGTCCACGTCCCCGGCGGCCAGGTTCTGCTGCTTGAAGCTGCGGCCGATATCAAGGCCGATTCCGTAGCTGACCTTGTCTTTCTGGGTTTTCAGCTCGCGCGAGCCCTTGGTGTCGATTTTGTCGCAAGCGAAGAAAGTAGTGGCGAGAACCGCCAATCCCATGGCGCATGCGCGATTCCATGTATTCATTGTGAGACTCCTGGATGATCCGGCCAGACATTTCGCCGGCATCGGTCTTGTTGTTTTACGGCGGTTTGAAATTAGGAAAAAAGTGGGGAATTGGGATGGGGGAGAGTGTAATTTTAAGATGAGAACCCGAGGAAAAGAGGTCGGGGGTCGGGAGTCGGGAGTCGGGGGCAAAAGCCGAAAAGGCGGCTTTTCCTCAACCCCCGACTCCCG
>DATENA010000058.1:0-19224 GCA_035275285.1 Fibrobacteria bacterium
CCATGGCCGACTCCGGGGCGCCGGGCGGCGCTGCGCCCGCGGAAGCGAGGTCCGGGGCGGGGGAGGCCGCCGGCGGCCGCAAAATCGGATTGGCCATGGGGGCCGTGCCGTTCGGAGCCGGTTGGCTGACGGACCATAAGGTGAAACGCGGCCTGGCGCTGGGGCTGTTGCAAGCGGGAGGCATCGTCCTATCGCTCTATGCCTCCCACATGCAGACCGCGGAACAGAACGATGCATTCAAAACGCGGGACGAAGGAGAACTCGCGACCGTCCAAACCTGGCAATGGGTGCAGCGGGTCTCCCTCTCCACCGCCTTGGGCGCTTATCTTTTTTCCCTCATCGCTTCGGCGGGAGATTGACCATGGCCAGTTTCGGCATCGGCGCCCAGCTTATCTGGGAATCCGGAGACCATCCCCCCTACCCCCTCAACAAGGTGATCACCACCTTGGGCCGGAACGAATCCAACGATATCTTCCTGGACGATCCCAAGGTCTCCTCCTTCCACGGCAACATCCTCAACCGCGAAGACGGCTTCCACCTCCTGGACCTGAAAAGCCGGAACGGCACCCTGGTGAACGGCAAAACCGTTTCCGCCTGCACCCTGCAGGACGGCGACGCCATAGCCTTCGGGGACATCCGGCTGCGCTTCAAGGCCCTGACGCCCTTCCCCCAGACCCCCATGCCGCTGGCCCGCCTCAACCAGAAGATCCATACCATGGCCATCCAGAGCCCGGGTCTGCGCAAAGAGGCGGAGGAGATCCTCCGCGAGGTGGAGCGGCACCAGGATTTCCTCAAGTCCCTGGTGGAAACGGTCAGCGCCCTGACCGAGTCGCGCACCGTGGCCCACCTGGCGGAAAAGCTGGCCGAATCGCTGACGCGCAAATTGGAATGCCGCTCCGTGTGCCTGGCGGCGGAACGATCGGAGGATCTCCCGAAGCCCTGCGCCCTGGGAACGGCTCCCTGGGAGTCCGCGGAGGCCAAGACCGCGGCCGCCGGGGGCGCCCGCTGGCTCAAGGTGTCCCGGACCGATGCGGGATGGAGGGTGCAACTGGCCTTCCAACCCGCTCCGGACCGGGGCTGGGTGGCCCTGCTGGCCGACGGCATCCCCCTGGAGCCCAAGGAGGAAGCGCGCGATCTCCTGGACATGATCCTGCTCTTCGCTTCCGTGCTGTGGCGCAACCTGCAGGAGATCGAGAGCCTGCACCGCCAGGAGACCGGGCGCCTTCTGGACGAGAAGGATCGCGAGAGCCGGGGGCGGATCGAGGATCTGCAGAGACAGAACCGCGAACTGGACGATTTTCTCCGCCAGATGAGGAACCGGTTGGTGTTCGCGGACGGCGGGCCGATGGAAAAGGTGCAGTCCCTGGCGCGCAAGTTCGCGACCGTGGACCTGCCCGTGCTCATCACCGGCGAGACCGGCACCGGCAAGACCTATATCGCCAAGCTCATCCACCATTTCAGCGCCCGCGCGGCCAAGCCTTTCCTGGTCATCGATTGCGCCACCCTGCCGGCCAACCTCATCGAGAGCGAATTGTTCGGGCATGAGAAAGGCGCGTTCACCGGGGCCATGGTCCGCAAGTCCGGCAAGGTCGAGGCCTGCGCGGGAGGGACCCTGTTCCTGGACGAGATCGGGGATCTGCCCCTGGAATTGCAGGGGAAACTCCTGCGTTTCGTCCAGGAAGGCAGGTTCGAGAGGCTGGGCGGCAACGAGACCGTGCACGTGGACGTCCGCATCGTGGCGGCCACCAATTACGATCTGCAGGAAAGGGTCAAGGCCCAGAAGTTCCGCCAGGACCTTTTCTACCGCCTGCACGTGCTGCCTCTGCTCATGCCGCCCCTGCGCGCTCGCACCGACGACATCCCCGTGCTGGCCCGCCACTTCATCCAGAAGCACTTCGGCCAAGCGTCTTGGACCTTCACCCCGGACGCCCTGGATTCCATCCGCGCGCATGCCTGGCCCGGCAACGTGCGGGAGCTGGAGAACAAGCTGCAAAGGGCCTGGCTCTTCCATGCCGGCAACGCCATCACCGCCGCGGACCTGGGACTGGAACCCGGACCGGCCGCGCCCAGGGTCGCCGCTCCCGACGAAGCCCTGGAGAAGAAGACCCTGGAGGAATACCGCGAGGAATACGAGACGGCCCTCCTGCGGCGCTGCCTCAGGCATTACCGGGGCAACATCACCAAATGCGCCGAGCATCTGCAGATCTCCCGCAACACCTGCAAGAGCATGCTCCGCAAATACAAGCTGGTGGGCGATCAGGACGATCCCGAGACCGGCGACGGAGCGGAAGGGTGAGGACCTCCCGGCCGCTGATGGCGGCCGCGGCCGCCGCCGGATTGCTGGCGGCCGGCTGCGAGTATTGGAAGAACCTGGTGGACGACAAGGAAGTCACCAAGGTGCCGCTCACCCTGGTGGTGCGGGACGCCTGGACGCGGGAACCTCTCAGCGCCTATTGCGTCGAGAACGAGCGCGGGATCCGACGGGCCACCGACGCGAACGGCCTCATCCGGATCCCCGAAGCGGGCACGGGGGCCTACACGTTCACTTGCGAGGCGGAATTCTTCTATCCGGGGGCCAAGACCTTTTCCCTCGGCGGCGCGGGAGGTTCGGATACCGTGTCCCTGGCGCGCCTGGGCCTGGAGCAATGGTACCCGGAGGACACCAGTCGCCAGGTGCGGCTTCCGGCCAGGTTCGAAACGTTGCGCTTTCCGCCCAATTTCGTCCTGGCCACGCTCCCGAAAACCGCGGGATCGGCTTTCCGCTATGCCTGGACCTTCGCCAGGAACAAGCATCTGGACAGGCCCATCACGGGGTCCAGGCCGGGCCTTTCCGAACTCGTCCTGACTTCGAACAGGCCCGAAGAGATCCTGCCGGGGAAGGACACCGTGAAGGTCGATATCTATTCGGCCTTGCGGGGAAAGGACAGCCTTTACCTGGTCGCCTCCTATTCCATGCCTTTCGAATGGGTCCGCAACAAGTTGCCCGTTTTCACCAACACCACCTGGGACACCGCGACCGATCCCCGCAACCCCAGGGTGGGCTGCGATGCGGACGATCCGTTCATCCACCTCCAATTCGCGGCCATGGACTCGGACGGCGTCTGCAAGAAGGCGGTGTTCTTCACCTCGGACACGAATTCCAACCTGAAGGCCGTGCATGAAGTGAGATCCTGCACGGACCAGAGAACGCTCGATCTGCGCTTGACCACCCTGTTCGATTCCGTCAGCGACGAAAAAGCGATAGTGACCAAGAACAAGCTGTACGTGGAAGTGTGGGACGACAACAACGAATTCCGGCGGGACTCGATAGAGTTCCCGACCCGGACGAACGTCAGGCCCAGGGGGGATTTCGGCCCGGTCCATCCGCAATCCGCCTATTTGACCCATTCCGAAATCCGGTTATGGGTGAAAGCCTCCAACCCGGACGATGTCCTCAGGGAAATGACCGTGAACTACGGGGACGGGAAAAGCGATGACGCGCTCAAAAGCGACAATCTGAACGCGTTCCAGGACACGGTGTCCCATAAATACGACGAACCCGGGCCGAAATTCATCATCTATACGGTTTCCGACCTCTGCCCCAGCGCTTTCTTGATGCTGGACACCCTCTATCTCCGGGACAACGCCAAGCCGAAGCTCCTCCTCTTCGATTCCTCCAACGGCTTTTCCGCGACGGACCCCAAGCTCTACCGTCTCCACTTGAGCGTACTCGATCCGGATATCCGGGACGGCATCGACTCGGCGGAAATGGTCGTCAACTGGGGCGAGGGGAAACCGGATACCCTGATGGTGACGAGGGCCAACATCGACAACATTCTGGTACCGCACCGCTACCTGACCGCGCCGCAGAACGGCGTCTTCTACCCGCTCGGCGTGGAAGTGATAGACAGCCAGAACGCGCTCGACCATGCGCTCCGCAACGTCCCCGCGGCGCGTTAGGATTTTCCGGCGCTCGCAGCGCGGCGCAATGCGTCCACTTCTTCCCGCGTCAACCGCCGGGACCGTCCCGCCTTCAGCCCGCCCAACTCCAGGGGACCGATGGCCACCCGCACCAGCCGCTTCACCTTGTAGCCGAGCGCATGGAACATGCGGCGGATCTGCCGGTTGCGGCCTTCCGTGATCCCCACCCGGCACCATCCCCCGCCCTCGGCCTCCGCCCGCGCCGGCAAGGTGGCGCTCCCGTCCAGGAGGATGCCCGCGCGGAACCTCTGAAGCTCCTCTTCCAGGGGCTTGCCGTCCAGCTTGACCCGGTAGATCTTCTCCACGTGGAACGCGGGATCCGTGAGCAGATTGGCCCATTCCCCGTCGTCGGTCATGAGCAGCAACCCTTCCGAATCCTTGTCCAGCCGGCCCACGGGAAACAGCCATCCGCCCGGCGGGTCCGGGGGCAGCAGATCGTACACGGTTTCGCGCCCCAGTTCGTCGCTGCGGGTGGTGACGTAACCTGCGGGTTTATGCAGGAGGAGGTAGGTGCGGGCGCGGGGCGGTCCCGGAACGGCATCGGCAGGATCGGCGGCGGAAGCGCGGGCGGCGGATGCGGGAAGGAGCGCACCGGGCCCCGCTCCCGGCGCGACTTCGATGCGATCCTTCCCCAGTTCCACCCATTGCCCGGCCGAAACCGCCGTCACCCCGTTCACGGAAACGCGCCCTTCCGCGATCCAGCTTTCCGCGATGCCGCGCGAGCACAGTCCCAGCTTGGACAGGGCCCGGTTCAGGTGGGTGCGTTTGGGCTGCGCCAGCACTGTTCCACGTAGTCTTTGATCTTGTTCTGGGAGGCCTTGCCCTCGTCCATGCCCTGCGTGTCCAGCGGCGGGAAAAAGGTCAGGCGCACGGGGATGGGGCCCTTGCCCCGGGTCTTGCGGTTCTCCACCGCGTCGCGCGAGCCTTCGATGAGGGCGGGTACGATGATGGCATGGGCCAGCAAGGCCAGGCGGGTGCCGCCCAACTTGAAGGGAAGCAGGCGGCCGTCCCGGCTGCGGGTGCCTTCCGGGAAGACCACCAGGGGCGTGCTTCCCATTTCGCGGGCCGCCTTTTCCAGGGCCTGGTGCGCCCCGCGCTTGTCCGATCGATCGATGATGACGCAGCCCAGCTGGCGCATCCAATAGTTGAGCAGGGGGATGCGGGACAGTTCGCGCTTGGCCACGAAACCGGCGAGCCGGTCCATCGCCCTGGTGAGCGCGGGGATGTCCAATTGGCTCTGGTGGTTGGACATGATGATGATCTTCCGGCCCGGGGCGACCGGGACGTGCGCGCGTCCGGAAACCTCGAGATCCACCCCGAATACCTGCAGGACGTAGGCGGACCAGTTCCGGAAATCCTTCAGCAGCCGGGCTTCGAGATGTTCCGATCGGATGAGGCGCAGCCAACCGTAGATCCACAGGCGGTTGAACATGAACCACAATACCTTGATGACCCTGAGAATCACGGCTCGCCTTTCTTCCCGCGGAACGCGCGGAACGCGTCCCATAGTCCTCCCGCCCCGCGCGCCAGGGCCCTTGCGCCGCCGAACCATCGCGAGCCGGGACCCGTCGCGCCCGCCCGCAGGAACGGGCTGGCCTCCGCCTCCACGGTCTTGCCGCGCAGCACGCGCCTCCGGCAGGAACACAGGTAGAGGAACCGTTGCGCGCGCGTCACCCCCACGTAGAAGATGCGCCGCTCTTCCGCCAACCGCTCCGGCGCCAAGGGCTCCTTGCCCCGGCGATACGGCAGGATACCGTCCTCCAGGCCGGCGAAGAATACGGCCGGGTATTCCAGCCCCTTGGAGGCGTGCACGGTGCTCAGGATCACGTCCCGGGCCGCGTCCTCGCCCGCCAGGCGGGCCAGCATGGACCTGTAGTAGGGCTTCAATATGTTCAGGCGGAACAGCACGGCCATGTCCTTCCAGGCCAGGCCCTCTTCCCGGCGCAGGCGCCGCATCTCGGAAACCATCCAGGCGGCCTGCCCGGCGCCGTTGCGGTGGGCCGCGATCTTGACGGGAGCCGAACCCAGGGAGCGCCCGGCCTCCAATCGCTTGCGCAGGCCCTCGGCCTTGTCGCGGAACACCGCGTTCGCATAGGCGACGATGGCCGCGGAGGATCGGTAATTCGTTTCCAGCTTGATGATGCCCATGCCGGGGAAATGGCCCAGCGCGGCATCGATATTGCCGGGGTCCGCGCCGCGGAAACCGTAGATCGCCTGATCGTCGTCTCCCACCAGGAACAGGCTGGGTTCGCTTCCCGCCAACAGCTTGACCAGTTCCAGTTGATCCCGGGACGTATCCTGGAATTCGTCGACCAGGATGTGCCGATACCGGGTCCGCGCCTGCGCGAGCACCTGCGGATGCTCCGAAAGGAGGCGGAGGGCCAAGGCGACCATATCCCCGAAGGCGATGCGGCCGGAAGCCTGCAGGTACCGTCGGAATTCTTCGCGGACGTCCGCGCGCCGGGTTTCTGCTCCGCGCGCAGGCGCTTCATTCGGGCCGGAGGCTTCCGTTTCCATCGTGAACGGAGATTCGAGCCACTCCTGCAACTGTTCCTGGGATACGTCCGGCTCCAGGCCCCGTTTCGCCGCCTTCAGCCAGGAAGCGGCCTCGGCGGGCTCCAGCAAAGAGGGACAGGAAGCGAAACCCAATCGCGCCCAATTGGATATACCGCCGGAGTCGGACCGGATCAAACCGAACGCAAAGGCGTGGAATGTCCCTATGGTAGGAAAGGAAACCATGGATGCATCCGCGCCCACCAAGGCGCGCAGGCGCGTTGCCATTTCCTCGGCGGCATCTTTGGTGAATGTCAACGCCAGGATCCCCGCTTCGGGAAACCGTTCCAGGAGCAAGGCCACGCGCCGGGTAAGGACCGTCGTTTTGCCCGAGCCGGCGCCGGCGAGCACCAGCACCGCGCCCCTGCCGGGGAAACCCAGCGCGGCCGCTTGCTGAGGGTTCATGCCCTTGGTCCATGCTTCCCGGGAGGGTTCCGGGATGGGTTCCGGCACCTTGCTTTCAACGCCGCGAGAGCGTATACTTGCGTTGAATTCGTGTGCCTGCACGTGTGGAAATCTAGTCAAAAGCTGGGACACATGTTCAAAATCCTAGTAGTGGATGACGAAGCTCCCATCAGGGACATGCTCTCCGACGCCTTGCGGATATTCGGATATGAAGCCGAAACCGCTCCCGACGGGCCCAGCGCCCTGGAAAAGCTCCGCAACGCTCCCTTCGACATGATCCTTTCGGACATCAACATGCCGCACATGACCGGCTTCGAGCTGCTCCGCAAGGTGGAAGCGGCCCATCCCGGGCTCAAGCGCGTGCTCATGACCGCCTACAACCTGGACGATTACATGCGCATGGTGCGGGATCACAACGTCGGGAACGTCATCACGAAAACCGTGCCCTTGAACTTCAAGGAGATCCGGGAGATCCTGAACTCCCTGCTGAACAATGCGATCTTCGGGCTGGAGCAATACATGCTGGAACCCCATTCCACGCGGACCTTCAAGCTGACCGAGCCGTCCCAGATAGACGAGATTTCCGAATCGCTCTCCGAGCATTATTCCGGCACGCCCACCCACAACAAATTCAAGGTCGTGCTCATCGAGCTCATGACCAATGCCCTTTTCTACGGGGCCCGGAACGAAGCCGGCGACAAGAAGCAGGAATGGGTCAAGGATTTCCGCCTGCCGGAAAGCGAAGCGGTGATCGTGACCGCCTGCCTGGACAAGGAGAAGCTGGGCGTGTCCGTGCTGGACGGCGGAGGCAAGCTCGACAAGCACACCGTCCTCTACTGGCTCGATCGCCAGACCACCCATGACGAGAACGGACTCCCGATGGGCATTTTCGATTATCATGGACGCGGCTTCTTCATCACCCGCAAGTACGTGGACCGCTTCATCATCAACATCGAAAAAGGCAAGCGTTGCGAATGCTGCATCTTCAATTACTTCGAAGAGAAGTATGCGGGGAACAAGCCGCTGATCATCAATGAAATCTGAGTCCATGCCTTGCCGGACATGCAAAAAAAAGCGGCTCCCGGTAGGGAACCGCTTTTCGTCCGGTCGCGGCCGTTTGGCCGCTATGCTGTTTCAGCCTTCAGACATTGGCTTCTAGTTGCTCTTTGATATGCTTGCGGATGGCTTGATTATGCTTCCGCTTTTTCATATCGGAAGGCTTCTCATACCGCTGGTTCTTCTTTACGTCGGAAAGGATTCCCGACTTTTCGCAGGTTTTGGTAAACCTCCGCAGAGCTTTTTCGAAGGATTCACCGGGTCTAACGATTACACCTGTCATGGAAATTGAATTCACCTCTTTTCCGTGCTTTTTGACCGTTGTCGCGTTCTCGCGACGCCGTGCCAATGGGATGGCGCGGGGTCATGAAGGTAATGTATCAAGCGGGCAAGTCGATGTCAATAAATAAAGCCGCCGGAAATAGACCTTGGCGGCGATCCTTGGATTTTTCTAAAATTAGACACCTCAATGAGTTACAGGGTGACAAAAACATCCCTAGGTCGCCTTAGGATACCAAGGGGACAAAGGGAGGGTGAGGCGTCCGGGGAGCGGCATAAGGCCCGGAAACCGGCTTTTCCCGTTTGTCATTACCCGGAAACACAGTCAAAATTTTGTATAATTTGGGTCTTACCGGTGAAGTTCCTTGAAATTCCCCAAAAAAGAGTCATACGATTCTATGAGGGAAAATGAATCCATGAAAAACCCGACATCACAGGGGGCGAGCTTGTCTCACCGTTATTTGCAATCCTTGCTGGCCATAAGCCTTGCCTTGGCGTTCGCCAGCTGTAAAAAAGACAAGGAAGCACCCGCCGTCATCGAAGAGGTTCCGTCCACCGCCACCGCGGAAACCGACACGTCCGCCACTTTGTCCGAAGAGCCCAATCTGCAACAGATCGGCAAGGACAAACCCGGCAGCGCCAAGAACACCTTTCATCCCTCCGGATCCCCTGCGGCGGATCAAGCCGGATTTTCCGATGCCGGACATTACGTGGTCCAGGTGGCCGTGTTCAAAAGCAAGCGCCAGGCCGCCAACCTCGTGGAAAAGCTCGCCAACTCCGGCTATCCCGCCTACGTGGCCGAAGTCGAGAATCCCGTGCCCGCCCTGGCCGGCACCTATCACCGCGTCCGCATCGGCAAGTTCCTCCACATCCCGGACGCCCGGGCCTTCGGGGACAATACCCTCAAGCCCATGGGGTATGATTACTGGATAGACAACAAGAAGAACGACGCCGTGGGCGGAGACGGATCCGGATACGCGCCGGAACCGGAGCCCGTGTCCCGCAAATCCAGGGAACCGGCTTACGAACCCGTAACCCCCAGTGAGCCCGCAACGCCTTCGGGCGAGACCTGGGGCACTCCCAAAACCGAGGAACCCGCGACGCCGGCGGGCGAAACGTGGGGCACTCCCAAGTCCGATGCTCCGGCAGCCACGCATTCCACTTCCAGCGAACCCGCCTCCTCCCCGGCCAAAACGGCTCCGGCGGACACCGGCAAGGTCAACCTGGACGAGTGGTAAACCACCCGGAGCCCTTCTTTGCCCGCACGCAAACCCACCAAACGGCCGGACGCTTCGGCGCCGGCCGACCCGGCCGTTATCCCTTCCCCCTTCGGCGATAAGAAAGTCCGCCTCCTCAACCTGGGTTGTTCCAAGAACCAGGTGGACAGCGAAAACATCCTGGGCGAATTCGGCCGCGCCGGATTCACCCGCGCCAAGGACGGCGAGGATCCCAGCGTCACCGTGATCAACACCTGCGGCTTCATCGAAGCGGCCAAGGAGGAATCCATCCAGGAAATCCTCGCCGCCGTGGGCAACCGCGTCCAAGGCGAAAAGCTCGTGGTGGCCGGGTGCCTGGCCCAGCGCTACATGGAAGACCTCAAGAAGGACATCCCCGAGGTGGATCTCTACATCGGAACCTATCGCGAAGGCGAGCTGCTGGAGCGCTTGGGGCTGAACTCCACCCTGCCCTCGGACTGCAAGGTGGGGGCCGCCCCGCGCTCCCTCATGGGCGAGGAGCCGCATCATGCCTTCCTGAAAATCGCCGAGGGCTGCAACCGCATTTGCGGCTTCTGCGCCATCCCCGGCATGCGCGGCAAGCAGAAAAGCCGCGCCATCGCCGACATCGTGGCCGAGGCCCAGCAATTGCAATCCTGGGGCATCAAGGAAGTCTCCCTCATCGCCCAGGACCTCACCTTCTTCGGCCGGGAAAAGAACGGCAAGGAAACCCTGGAGCTTTTGCTGCGCGCCCTCATCAAGGAAACGGACATCCCCTGGTTCCGCATGATGTACGGCTATCCCGCTTTCCTCACGGACGGGCTCATCGACGTGATGGCCACGGAAAAGCGCATCTGCAAATACATGGACATCCCCATCCAGCACGCCAGCGCGCCCATGCTCAAGGCCATGCGCCGGAACTATTCCGCGGAGCAATTGCGCGAAGGATTGCTGAAGCTGCGCAACGCCGTCCCCGGCATCGCCCTGCGCTCCACCGCCTTGCTGGGCTATCCCGGCGAGACCGAAAAGGACGTGGACGATTTGACGGCGTTCCTGGAGGAGATCCGCTTCCGCCATCTGGGATGCTTCGCCTACTCGGACGAGGAAGGCACCCATGCCTTCGACCTGCAGCCCAAGGTGCCCCAGGACGTCATCGAGGCGCGCGTGGACCGGGTGATGACCCTGCAACGGCAGATCTCCCTGGAGCACAACCAGGATCGGATCGGGGAAACCGTGACGGTGATCATCGACTCCGAGGCCGAGGGCCAGGACCACCACTTCGTGGGCCGCACGGAAGGCGATGCGCCCGAAGCGGACAATACCGTGCTGATCTTCGGTTCCCCGGAACTTCCGGGAGGCATGGACGCCGATGCGGGAACCTTCCGCAAGGTGCTTATCACGGACGCCCGCGAATACGATCTGGAAGGCAAGCTGCTGCCCATCGAAGCCGCCTGAGCGGCGAACCGCCGACTACTGCTCCACCGTAACGGACTTCGGCGGCGAACCGCCGACTATTGCTCCACCGTAACGGACTTCGGCGGCAGACACATATTGTTATTGCAAGCCTGGTAATTCAGGGTGACCCGCGTCCGGGGACGCGCGGCGCCGGCCGGCGGTTTGCGGGCCGGGTCCCCGGGCGCGCAAGGAACCCGCACGTCGAAAGCGCCGGTGTACAGGGAGAGATCGCCGCCCATCACGTCCGAGTGTTGCAATACGGGCTTGGGATAAACCGGCTTTCCGAACGCCAACCCCTCGGCCTTGATGTCCAAGGTGGTCGGGACCAGGAAGGAGTCCAGAGGAGCCTCGGAATTGATGTGCCAGCCTTCTTGCAACTCCACGTGGACCACCAATTGGGAGGAGGCCGCCGGGGTTTTGCCGGAACCCGCCTGGGGCGGTGCATCCAGGTACTGGAAGGATACCTTGGGGACCGGCTGCTTGGAAGGCGTTTGCGCCTGCGCAAAGGGCACCGACAATGCCGCAAACATCCCCAGGACGAACCGGTTTGACGTCAGGAACTGGATCACGCTTCGCACCTTTCTCCGGGAAACAATAATATCCTATTTCACGGGGCGGGAAAAGCCCTCGGGCGCCGATAATCCGTACACGCGGCGGCGCGCGAACGGCCCGGCACGCCCCTTGCGATTGACATCGCAAATGGCCTAAGGTATCTTGTCCGTACATCCCCCGCAGGCCTTGGCGATGCGCCCGGGAACGCGGGCAAAGGGGAATTTCACATGTCGGTTCTCATGCGTTCCGTCTCCGGAATCCGCGGCATCGTCGGTCCCGCTTTCTCGCCCTCGCTCATCGTCAATTATGTCAACGCCTTCATCCAGCTCACCGGGGCCAAGAAGGTGGTGATCGGGCGGGATACGCGTTCCACCGGACCCATGATCGAGAACCTGGTCGCTTCCGCGTGCTCGGCTTCGGGCGCCGAGGCCGTGATGCTGGGGGTGGCCAGCACGCCCACGGTGGAGATGGAGGTCCTGGAATGCCAGGCGGGCGGGGGCATCATCATCACCGCATCGCACAACCCCATCGAGTGGAACGCGCTCAAGTTCCTGACCCATGAAGGGATCTTCCTGGACGAACCCCAGGTGAAAGCCTTGTTCGAGCTGGTCGACAACAACCGCTTCGAGTGGAAGGATTGGTCCCAGGTGCGCCCGGTGTCCCGGCGCGAAGGCGCCGACGAACGGCATATCGACGCCGTGCTCAAGCTCCCTTTCATCCAGCCGGAGCGCATCCGCGCCAAGCGGTTCCGCATCGCCTACGATGCCGTGAACGGCGCCGGCAGCCTGATCGTGCCCAAGCTCCTGAAGGCCCTGGGCTGCGAGGTGGAAGCCATCAACGTGGAGCCCAACGGGATTTTCCCCCATGGCGCGGAACCGACCCCGGAAAACCTGGCGCAGTTGGAGGAACTGGTGGCGCGCAGGAAATGCCATGCGGGATTCGCCACCGATCCGGACGCCGATCGCTGCGCCATCGTGAGCGATCTGGGCAAGGCCATGGGCGAGGAATACACCCTGGCCCTGGCCACCATGCTGGTGCTGGAGCACAAGAAAGGGCCCGTGGCCGTGAACCTCTCCACCAGCCGCATGGTGGACGACATCGCGGCCAAGCACGGATCGGCGGTGCTGCGCACCAAGGTGGGCGAAATCAACGTGACCGTCGGCATGAAGGCCAACCGCAGCGTCATCGGCGGGGAAGGCAACGGCGGCGTGATCTCCCCGGACCTGCATTACGGCCGCGACGGCATCCTGGCCGTGGCCATGACCCTGCAGTTGATGGCGGAGAAGGACAAGCCGCTTTCGGCCATCGCGGCCGAGTTTCCCGCCTACCATATCGAAAAGCAGAAGTACGGGGTGGCCGGCAAGAAGCTCGAGGTCGTCATCGGCCGCCTGCTGGCCAAGTTCCCGGAAGCCAAAGTGGACCAGCAGGACGGCATCCGCTTCGAATGGAACAAGAGCTGGGTGCACCTGCGCGCCTCCAACACGGAACCGGTCGTACGCGTCATCGCCGAGGCCCCGGAGAGGGAGCAGGCCGTGAAGCTGTGCAAGGCGATCGAAGAGGAATTATAGGATTTTGCAATTTTCAATCTGATTTGAGGTCATCATGTGTGGAATCGTAGCCTACAGCGGATCGCGGAACGCACAGCAAATCCTGGTCGAGGGGTTGAAGAAGCTGGAGTATCGCGGATACGATAGCGCCGGCGTATGCATCCAGGACCACGATCAATTGAGCCTGGTCCGGGCCAAAGGCAAATTGGCGGAACTGGAGAACGCCCTGCAGGGCGGCCCGGTCACGGGGAAGGTCGGCATCGGCCACACCCGCTGGGCCACGCATGGCGCGCCCTCCGTCGTGAACGCCCATCCGCACGCCAGCACGGACGGCAAGATCGCGGTGGTCCACAACGGCATCATCGAGAACTACGCGATCATCAAGACCGTGCTCGAAAAGGAAGGCGTGGTCTTCAAGTCCGAGACCGACACGGAGGTCATCGTCCACCTGATCAACAAGTTCTACAAAGGCGATCTCGCCAAGGCCGTTTCCGAGGCCCTGACGCATCTCGAAGGCGCGTTCGGCATCGTGGTGGTCTCCTCCCATGAGCCCGGCGTTTTGGTGGGCGCGCGGCGCGGCAGCCCCCTGGTGCTGGGCGTGGGCGAGGGCGAATTCTTCCTGGCCTCGGACGTGGCCCCCATCGTGGAGCACACCCAGAAGGTGGTGTACCTCGACGACAACGACATGGTGGTGCTGAACGGCAGCTACAAGATCACCAACCAGGCCAACGCGGAAGTGCGCCGCGAAGTGCAGAACATCGAGTTCAGCGCGGAGCAGGTGGCGCGCGGCAACTTCGAGCATTTCATGCTCAAGGAAATCTTCGAACAGCCCACCACGGTGCTGAACTCGCTGCGCGGGCGCGTGCTTCCCGAGGGCACGGCCAAGCTGCAGGGGCTCAACCTGGTGCAGCAGGAATTGCGCAGCATCCAACGCGTCATCATCGCCGCCTGCGGCACCTCTTTCTACGCCGCCAAGGTGGGCGAGTACCTGATTGAAGAACTCTCGGGCATTCCCGTGGAGGTGGAATACGCCTCCGAATTCCGCTACCGCAACCCCATCATCACGGACAAGACCCTGGTCTTCGTGATCTCCCAATCGGGCGAGACGGCGGATACGCTCGCGGCGCTCCGCGAGGCCAAACAGAAGGGCGCCACGGTGCTGGGCATCTGCAACGTGGTGGGCAGCAGCATCGCGCGGGAGACCGACGGAGGCGTGTACCTGCACGCGGGTCCGGAAATCGGCGTGGCCTCCACCAAAGCCTTCACCTCCCAGGTCACGGTGCTGACCTTGATCGCCCTGCTGCTCGGCCGCATGCGCCGCACCTCGGCGGACGAAGGCATGAAGATCTGCAAGGCCCTGGCCAGGATCCCCGATCAGATCAAGGAAATCCTCCTGCTGAACGACCAGATCAAGGCCATCGCCAAGGAATTCAAGGACAGCGAGCACTTCTTGTTCCTGGGCCGCGGCTACAACTATCCCGTCGCCCTGGAAGGCGCGCTCAAGCTCAAGGAAATCTCCTACATCCACGCGGAAGGCTATCCCGCGGCCGAGATGAAACACGGCCCCATCGCCCTCATCGACGCGAACATGCCCACGGTGGTCATCGCACCCACGGACGCCTTGTTCGACAAGGTGCTGTCCAACATGCAGGAAGTGAAGGCCCGCGGCGGCCGCATCATCGCCATCACGGACGCGGAAGCGAACCTGGGCAAGCTGGCGGACTACACCATCGTGATCCCCAAGACCCTGCACATGCTCACACCCCTTCTTTCGGTGGTGCCGCTGCAATTGCTGGCCTACCATGTGGCCGTGATGCGCGGCTGCGACGTGGATACCCCGCGGAATTTGGCGAAGAGCGTGACGGTGGAGTGAGCCTTTGATCAACATGCCCAAATGACATGTTGATCATTGGCGAACGGTTTTCCGGCAGCACTGACCGCGTCAGGGTGGGCACGCCACCCCATCCGTACACCACCCATCCACGCACTGTCTCAAAAATCTCTATTCAAGATTTCCTCACTCAAAATGCCGAAATCAGCCTGAAAACAAGGTTTTAAATTTAGCACTCTTAATCTTGAAATATAAATTTATATTTAATCGTAAATTAATATACCCAACTAAGAAAGGATAAATGCGATCTCCCTCGCCCTTTTTTTCAAATCCTTTCCGACCTGGCGCCGGCCATATGCCTCCCTATCTCGCCGGCCGGGATACGGAAATCGAAGAATTCAAACGCCTGCTCAGGCAAAACGTCATTCTGGAAAACCTGGTGCTGACCGGTCTCAGGGGCGTCGGCAAAACCGTGCTCATGGAAACCCTGAAACCCATCGCCATCCAGGAAGGTTGGCTTTGGATCGGCACCGACCTTTCCGAAGCCGCAAGCCTCTCGGAGGCCAGCATCGCGACCCGGTTGCTCGCGGATCTCTCGATCATCACCTCTTCCCTCACCATAGGTTCGGAACCGGTGCGGGAAATGGGGTTCAGCGCCCGGAGCGGCGCGGTGGCGATGAAGTTGAACTACGACAACCTCAATTACTTCTACGACTCCACTCCGGGACTCGTCGCCGACAAACTGAAGGCCGTACTCGAGCTTGTATGGGGACTGCTGAAGGAGCAGGACAGCCGCGGCGTGATTTTCGCGTACGATGAAGCGCAAAATCTTTCCGACCATGCCAGGAAGGAGCAATTGCCCTTATCGCTGCTCTTGGACGTATTCCAATCCATCCAGCGGAAGAACATTCCCTTTATGCTGGTGCTTACCGGATTGCCGACATTGTTCCCGAAATTGGTGGAAGCGAGGACCTTCGCCGAGCGCATGTTCCGGGTGGTCTTTCTGCATCGATTGCCCCCTCCCGCATGCCGCGAAGCCATTTTGAAGCCCATCGAGCAACAGCGTTGCCCCGTGGTCTTCAACGACCCTTCCATCCAGGGCATCATCGAGGTTTCCGGCGGCTACCCTTACTTCATACAGTTCATCTGCCGCGAGGTGTACGACGTTTTCATCCAGAAATCGGATAGCGGCGACGAACCTTCGGTCCCGATCAATGCAATCGTCCGGAAACTCGATTCCGATTTCTTCTCCGGACGCTGGGCCCGGGCAACGGACAGGCAGAGGGATTTGTTGATCGTCGCGGCCGACCTTCCCAACTCCGATGGGGAATTCACGGTGCAGGACATCGTCGAAAAATCCGGCCGGCTCCTTCCCAAGGCTTTCAGCGCCAGCCATGCCAACCAGATGCTTACCACGCTCGCCGAGGCTGGTTTGGTTTATAAGAACCGCCACGGCAAATACCTATTCGCCGTTCCCTTGCTCGGGAAGTTCATTCTCAGGCAAACCAGGGACTTCTCTGCGGCAGATCGGCCGTAGCCCTCAGGCTTCCGCCAGTTCCTCTTCGATGGCCTGGACCAATACGGGATCCTCCGGCGTCACGTCCGGCGCGAAGCGCGCCGCGATTTTCCCGTGGCGATCGATGAGGAACTTCTCGAAGTTCCAGGTGATTTCCCCGGAATCCCCCGTGAAACTGCCGGGGTGGACGACCTTGCGGAGCGCCTTGCGCAGGATACCGCCCTTCTTGGTGGCCTCGGGGCATTCCCGCGTGAGGTAGGCATAGAGGGGATGCTGCTCCGGCCCCTTGACCACGAGCTTGGAAAAGACCGGGAATTTCACTCCGAAGTTCAGGCGGCAGAACTGCTGGATCTCGGCGTCGCTGCCGGGTTCCTGTGCGCCGAATTCGTTGGCGGGAAAGCCCAGCACGGTGAAGCCTTTTTCCGCGTACTTCTCATGGATGCGCTCCAGCCCGTCGTATTGGGGCGTGAGGCCGCATTTGGAGGCCACGTTCACGATGAGGAGGACCTTGCCCGCGAATTCGCCCAGGGTGGTCTCGGTCTTGTCCGCCCGGCGGATGCTTATGGAATAGAGTGGATTCATGGAGATAAGATAGAATCCTCAGGGGCCCGCCGTCCAAGGGACGGGAGGGGAACTTGGCGTATTCCCCGGCCGCCTATTCCGCCTATTCCGCCTATTTCGCCCCTTCCGTAAAAGGCGAAGCGCAACGCCGTTTGAGAACCTCGACAGCCGCCTCCAGGGAAAGGGATTCCTGGCCGTCCCGCGTTCTCAAGGCCACTTCCCCGCCCCGCGCTTCCCGATCCCCGGCCGCCAGCACGAAGGACACGGCGTCCTGCCGGGCCAGGGCGATGCGCCGGGCCAGGGACTCGTCCGCGGCGGAAACATCGCAGCGCAGCCCTTCCCCCCGCAGCCGGCGCGCCAGGCCTTCCGCCCACTTCGCATGGCGCTCGGCCACCGGCAGCACGCGCGCCTGCACGGGCGCGAGCCAGGGCGGCAGAAAGGGGCCATGGTGCTCCAGGAGGATGCCCAGGAAGCGTTCCAGCGATCCATATAGGGCCCGGTGCAGGATCACCAAGGGCTTTCCTTCCCCGGCCGCGTCGATGTAATTCGCTCCGAAGCTTTCGGGCATCACCAGATCGAATTGGATCGTCCCGCATTGCCAGTCCCGGCCCTGCCTGTCTTTCAGGATGAACTCCAGCTTGGGCCCGTAGAACGCTCCGGACCCCTGCTGTACCGTGAAGGGCACGCCCAGGCGCTCCAGGACGGAGGCGAGGGCCGCTTCCGATTCATCCCAAGCCGCATCGTCCCCGGCGCGATGGTCCGGACGCGTGGAGAAGGCCACGGAGAGATCCTCGAAGCCGAAGGCCCGATAGAAAGGCGGCAAAGAGCGGCAGAACCGCTCCACCTCTTCCCGGGCCTGGTCCGGACGGCAGAAGATATGCCCGTCGTCCTGAGTGAATTGGCGCAGCCGCAATAGGCCGTGCAGGGCGCCTTTCTGTTCATCGCGATGGACCAGCCCGAACTCGGCCAGGCGGATGGGCAGGTCCCGGTGCGATACGATTTTGGACTTGAGGATCTGGATGTGCCCGGGGCAGCTCACCGGCTTCACCGCAGCCTCGCAGGCCTGGTCGCTCACCAGGAACATGTTTTCCCGGTAATGGTCCCAATGGCCGCTTTGCTCCCAGATGGATTTGCGCAGGATCTGGGGCGTGCAGACCTCTCGGTATCCGGCGGCTTCCACCTGCTTGCGAGCGGCATCTTCCAGCAACCGGTACAGCAGGCGGCCGTTGGGATGCCAGAAGGCCATGCCCGGGGCTTCTTCCTGCTGGTGGAAAAGCTCCAGGCGGCGGCCCAGGCGGCGGTGATCGTATTTCTCAAGCATATCGGCTCCTAGGTTTCCGAGTCCCGGAGCAAAGGGCGACGACAGCACGGAAGGCGCCCTTTGGGAAGGGCGTCGGAGGGTTGATTCGGGTGTGAGTCGGCTAACCGGCGCGCACCACAACCCTCCCGCCCTTGGCGGTAGTGGTCGTGGTAGTGGAAAGGGCATGCATCCGGCGCATTCCATCAAGATACCCCGGCTCCCGTTGCCCTGTCAAGCAAACCGCAATTTCCCGTGCACGATCGCTTTAAAAACGCTAATTTGCCCAAGGGATGGCACCCACCCTCTAAAAATTCAACCCTTAACGAAAGCCATGATGATGAACAATCGATTGCTCAGCGTGTGCGGCGTGTTGGCGGTTTCCCTGACCGCACCCTTCGCATTCGGCGCGGCCACGGCCAAGTACCTCAAGGTCACCGAGGTCTCGGAAATCCATGCCCCGGCGGATTCGGTGTGGAAAAAGGCCGCCGACTTCGGCGACCTGGGCGCCTGGCATCCCGCCATCAAGACCACGGAAATCCTCGGCGGGGAGAACAACAAGCCCGGCGCTATCCGCTTGCTGACCTTGCAGGATGGCGGCACCCTCAAGGAAGAGCTGCTGAGCTACGATGCGAAGAAAAAGGTGTACAGCTACAACATCCTGGAGAGCGGGCTTCCGGTCAGCGAATACACGTCCACCTTTTCGGTGGGCAAGGACAAGAAAGGGGTCTGCAAAGTGACTTGGAGCGGCCATTTCAAGCGCAAGGATTTGTCCGAACATCCGGCCGCGGGACAGGACGATACCACGGCGACCAAGACCATGAGCGGGGTCTATCGGGCGGGCCTGGATAACCTGAAGGCGATCCTCGAAAAAGCGCCCTGAAAAACATTAAACATCCGGGCTGGCAAACGGTTCCGGAAACCCGGATTTGAAGTTTTTTGGGGAGTCGGGGCTTTGCTATTTTGATCCGGATATGCGAATCCCGGTTCCGGGCCCA